>JAITNU010000216.1 GCA_031290325.1 Treponema sp. | reverse complement strand
GGGGGGGGGGTACAAAACTACCCTTGGCACTGTTATAATCGTACCACCCTGAAAGCACAATTTGCTTTCTATGTATCGCCCTTGCATCTTAAACCTCACCCCTTAAACCCCCTCTTTGTTAAAAGTACCATACCTTCAAATGAAAAGCAAGATCAAAAAACTACCAAAACTGACAACATCCGTTTTTGCTCTTTGGCAGTTTTTCCTCAATTTCAATCCACCGCATGGAACCCAGGGCCTTTCTTCACAGTGGCGTTTAATACCCCGCCCCTTTATTTAGCTCATCTAAGTATAAATATAGCACATACTTTTTTATTTATCTATACAAATCGGCAGAAATGCAAAAAAAATCAGATAAAAATTTTCCTGTCAAAAAATAACCGTAAATTCTCAAAGTTCCCCGGTCGAGGGCTTGTTATAAGCCTCATTGACAGTATCTGCTCAAAAAAGGTATAAATACCCAACAGTATGAAGCTGTTTGACAGGGAAGCTTATCCAATATCCTATGAAGGGAATCCCGAAGTTCTTTATGAGGTGAATTGTATGACCACGAGTATTGATGAGAAATATCAGCGGCTTTTGGATATTATTGCCCCCCAGGGAAGCGTGGCAGTGGCGTTTTCAGGGGGGGTGGATAGCTCATTTCTCTGTTACGCGGCGGTGGCGGCCCTGGGTACCAGGGCAATCGCGGTAACCGTCGTGTCCCCTATGCTTCCCCAGAGTGAGCTTGATTGTGCCGCCGCAGTTGCCCGGCAGGTCGGCATTGAGCAGGTGCTGGTCCAGGAAGGGGAGCTTGATGATGAGGTGGCGGCTAATCCCAGGGAACGCTGTTATTTCTGTAAAAAAATCGAATTCGGGAACATCCTTGAGGCGGCAAGGGCACGGGGTATCCATACTGTATTGGACGGCTCGAACATGGACGACCTGGGGGATTACCGGCCTGGCTTAAAGGCCCTGGAGGAACTCCATATCCTCAGTCCCTTACGGGAAGTGGGGCTTACCAAGGCGGAGATCCGGGAACTCTCCCGGCGCTTTGAGCTGCCCACTTGGGATAAGCCCGCCTTTGCCTGTCTTGCCTCCCGGATTCCTTATGGGGAGCGGATCGATAGCACAAAGCTGGCTAGAATTGAAAAGGCGGAGGACGCCCTCAGAGCCTTGGGATTCCGCCAGTTCCGGGTCCGTTCCCACGACACTATCGCCCGTATCGAGGTGGCCCCGGAAGAACGGCGGCGCTTTTTCGACGAACAGCTCCTGGACAAGGTCTCCTGTTCCCTCAAGTCCTTTGGCTTTGTCTATGTTGCTTTTGAGCTGGAAGGGTATGTCATGGGCAGCATGAACCGGAGGCGTGAAGTTTGAAAACATTACATTTTGATTGTTTTGCCGGCATCTCCGGGGACATGGCCTTGGGTGCCTTGGTGGATTTAGGGGTTGATCCCGATATGCTGCGGCAGGAACTCGGCAAGCTCGGTCTGGATGGCTGGAAGCTGGAGTTTCACCAGGATGAACGGGGCGGTATACGCGGAACCCATGCGGTGGTTGACCTGGGTGAACGGCACGATCATATTGCCTGTGATGATGAGCAGCAGGATCATGCTGATGTTCATGGGAACCACCATCATACCCATGAAGCCCATCATGGGGCTTCCTGGAAGGATATCCGCGCCCTTATCAAGGAGGCCGGCATCAGCGCCGGGGCAAAGACGCGGGCTTTGGCCATCTTTACCCGGATTGCCGAGGCAGAAGCCCAGGTTCACCAGGTGCCGGTGGATGAGGTGGGCTTTCATGAGGTAGGCGCCCTGGATTCAATCATCGACATTGTGGGAACGGCCCTTTGCCTGGACTATTTGCAGCCTGACCGTATCACCTGTGGCGAAATAGAACTGGGAGGCGGCACAGTACGGTGCGCCCACGGGGTGCTGCCCGTGCCTGCCCCGGCGACCCTAAGCCTCCTCCGGGGGCTTCCGGTCAAGACCGGGGGCTTCAACAAGGAGATGACCACCCCTACCGGGGCGGCGATCCTCGCGGCTTCGGTGGATACCTTTATCAGTGCTGGCAGTTTTACGGAAATCAAAACCGGCTACGGCATTGGAACCCGGAGGATGGAACGGCCCAACCTGCTCCGGGTCTCCTGGCGGGAGGTCGCCACCTTTAAAACAGAGGCGCAGCCCTGGCAAACCGAATCCCTGGCGCTCCTCGAGGCGAATATCGACGATATGACCGGCGAGGCCCTGGGCTTCCTGATGGAGCGCCTCTTTGATGCAGGGGCATTGGACGTTACCTTTACCCCCTGTGTGATGAAAAAATCCAGGCCCGGAACCACGGTCTCGGTTTTAGCCACCCCGGAAACCCTTGATCCCCTGCGCCGGACCATGTTCGAACACTCCAGTACCATCGGGTTCCGGGAGTTTCCCGTACAACGGCACTCCCTCAAGCGGGAGGAAAGCCGCATAAGCGGGGCCTTCGGGGAGGTCCGGCAAAAAATGGTCTTTTACGGAGCAACGCCCCTCCGCTCCAAGATCGAATACGAAGACCGTGCCCGTATTGCCCGTGAACAGGGCCTCTCCCTTGAAGCGGTGGAACAGCTCATGAAAGGATAGCTAACCGTTTTCCCACAGCTTCCACAAATTCCCAGGAATCAAGCCCCCGTGGGGGGGCAGGCTCCGCAAGGCGGGCCAGATCTGCGGTCATGTTCCCGGCCTCAATGGTACTGAGGGTTGCTTTTTCAAGACCCTGTGCAAAGGCGGCAAGTTCCGGCAGCTTGTCCAGTTCCGCCCGCTTTGCCAAGGCCCCGGTCCAGGCAAAGATAAGGGCCACCGGGTTGGTACTGGTCTTCTCCCCCTGCTGCCAGCGGTAGTAGTGCTGCTGGACCGTGCCGTGGGCCGCCTCAAATTCAACTGCCCCCGTAGGGGATACCAGGACGCTGGTCATCATAGCGAGGCTCCCAGAGGCGCTGGCTATCATGTCGCTCATCACATCCCCGTCGTAGTTCTTGCAGGCCCAGAGAAAGCCCCCTTCACCCTTGACCGACCGGGCAACCGCGTCGTCGATGAGGGTATAGAAAAAACGCAGCCCTGCAGCTTGGTATTGTTCCTTGAACTCAGTCTCATAAATATGATTGAAAATTTCCTTAAACCGGCCATCATAAGTCTTGGAAATCGTATCCTTGGCGGCAAACCAGACCGGCAGCTTCTCATCCAGCCCATAGAGAAAACAGGCCCGGGCAAAGCTCGTTATGGAAGCGTCCAGGTTGTGCATACCCTGAACCACCCCGGGGCCGCTCATATCCGCCACGGTTATACGGGTTTCCCCGCCCTCCGCACCGGTATACACCAATTCCACCCTCCCCGGTCCAGGGATCGCCATTTCAGCGCCTTTGTACACATCCCCATAGGCATGACGGCCTATGACTATCGGGGCCTTCCAGGTCGATACCGAGGGCTTGACCAGGGAAACCCCGATGGGCTTGCGGAAAACCGTACCATCCAGGATCGCCCGGATGGTCCCATTGGGGCTTGGATACAGGGCCTTGAGCTTATATTCGGCTTTGCGTGCGGCGTTAGCGGTGATGGTGGCGCATTTTACCCCTACCCCCCAGCGCAATATGGCCCCTGCAGATTCAGCGGTAACCCGGTCTCCGGTGGCCTCCCGGTTGAGAAGCCCCAGGTCGTAGTATTCGGTCTTTAAATCCACAAAAGGGAAGATGAGCCGTTCCTTCACCAGGGCCCAGAGCACCCGGGTCATCTCATCCCCATCAATTTCGACGATAGGGTTCTTCATACCTATCCGTTCCGGCATAGTACTTCCTTCCTTTCAATATTAAACATGTTTATACATTTTTTTTCATATAAAGTCATTGAATGATACCGGCGGGAAAAAAGTATTTATTAGCGGCAATTGGGCTTGAACCAATGACACAACGGATATGAGCCGTTTGCTCTGCCAACTGAGCTATGCCGCCGTACATTATATAATGTATAAAAAATCGATCCTTTTGTCAACAGATTTACCAGGTAAAATTGCTGAAATCCCTTATTCCTGTGGGATCGAAGACAACCCCGGCATCCGCCAGGGCACCGATAAAGCAAAAAATCAATGCCCCCGAAACTCCTAACTACTCCCTGCTGTGCATTTTTCCACGATTTCCTGGGTGATCCGGTCGGCATCCTGATATGAGACCTGACAGGTTCCCACCTGATGATGCCCGCCGCCGCCGTATTTGAGCAGGAGACTGCCTACATCCACGGTGGCAGTTTTTTTGATGATGCTGTAACCCACGTTAATGGCACAATTGGCGTTGTTCTTGCCGTCCACCAGCCATACCGAGATGTTCTGTTCAGGAAACAGGGTGTAAATCAGGAAACGGTTTCCCGCGTAGAAAAGATCAACACCACGCAAATCCACGATAATCACGTTACCGTCAATGCGGGTGTGGGCACGCATCATCTCGCAGTACAGTTCCTGCTGTTCAAAGTACACATCAATCCGTTCTTTGACATCCGGTATGACTAGAATTTCTTCAATGGTCTTGTCAACACAGGCCAGCGCCAGTTTCTTCATCAGATCGTAGTTGCTGATGGTAAAATTCTTGAACCTCCCAAGACCAGTACGGGGGTCCATGATGAAACCCAGTAAGACCCACCGCTTGGGGTCCATGATCTCATCCAGCGTCAGATTACCGGAATCCACCTTATCAACATATTCAATCATCTGCGCAAAATGACCGAGCTTTTCATAGCCGCCGTAGTAGTCATACACCACCCGTGCACAACTTGGAGCGGCCCGCGACACCCCTTCAAAATAGGTGTTCATGCCCAGACGCTCGGTTTCACTGGAATGATGATCAAACCAAAGCTTGCACCCCTTGATATAGGGAATATTAGTCAGAATATCACGGTCTGTAACGTGGATACGACCATCCTGGATATCCTTGGGATGGACAAATTTCCAGTCGTCAATGAGTCCTAAAGACATCAGCAGTGTGCCGCAGGCCAAACCATCAAAATCAGACCTGGTTACTAATCGCATGTTCTTCCTCCAAGCATATCATAAGTCTTATCATAAAATATCCTTAAATTATAGATAATATTCATTATATGTATTATGTAAGCCGCTTGTCAAGCTGCCTGGTTCTTTTATAAGTCTACCAGAATCATTATATTAATAGTATGCATTATAAAACTACGATACGCACCTGGAACCTTGCCAGGTGCATCCTGATCCTTGTCCTGTTGGCCGGGATCCTTGCCTGCACGACTTCGTCCAAACCCGGAGTCGATGTCTACGGCGGGCTGGGACGTCCCACGGATCCAGTGCCCTTCATGAAGGCGGCCCGGACCGGGACCCTTCCGAACGGGCTTCGTTACTATATTCTGGAAAATACCAAGCCTGAAAACCGGGCTTACCTTACTCTGGCGGTGAACGCCGGGTCAGTGCTGGAAACCGAGGAGGAACGGGGACTGGCCCATTTTACAGAGCACATGGCCTTTAACGGCACCGTCAGGTTCCCTGAACAGGAACTCATCAACTACCTCCGTTCCCTAGGTATGCGCTTTGGGCCTGATGTCAATGCCTATACCACTTACGATGAAACTGTTTTCGGTATTGAGGTGCCGGTGGAAAACAATGGGCAGGCTAAACGCCTCCCTGATAAGGCCCTGGCGATTCTCGACGACTGGACCCATGCCATTACCTTCGCGCCCCAGGATGTGGACGATGAGCGTCCGATTATTATGGAAGAATACCGGTCCCGCCTCGGCGCCATGGAACGGATCCGCAGGAAGCTGCTGCCCATCCTCTTCCAGGGTTCTCTTTATGCGGAGCGCAGCCCCATCGGACTGCCTGAGATCATCGAGAACGCCCCGGCGTCGCGGCTGGAAGGGTTCTACAAAACCTGGTACCGCCCGGACAATATGGCCATTATTTTCGTGGGGGACTTTGACGGCGCCCTCCTTGAGGCGGAACTGGCAGGCCATTTCTCCGCCCCTGCCCCAAAAACGCCTCTGAACCGTCCTGCTTATAACCTGCCTCCCCCTAAAAAAGGTAGTTTCCAGGCAGAGATACTGACCGACCCGGAACTGTCCTACAGCATGGTCAACCTCTACTACAAACGGCCCCTGAAAGCCTTAACCGGGGACCTCGCATCCTACCGGGAAGGGCTGATCGATGTCCTCATCAACCAGATGCTCTCCATCCGCTTTGATGATGCTGCCGCCAGGCCCGAAACCTCCTATATCGGTGCTGGTGGGAGGACAGTACGCTATGGCACCGCTTCCCGCTATTATTTCCTCGGGGCACAGGCCAAAACCGGCGGGATTGAAGCAAGTCTCCGGGAAATCCTCCTGGAAAAAGAGGCCATGTCCCGGTATAGCTTCACCGAAACAGAACTTGACCGGGCCAGGCGTTCCATCATTTCCGATATGGAGCGCATGGTTTCTGAAAAAGACCGGCAGAACTCGAATTCATATATCCGGGATTTTACCGCCCACTTCATCAGTGGAGCGAGGGTCTCGGATATCGAGTGGGAACTGGAGGCGATCCAGAAGCTGCTCCCCGGTATAGGCGCCAGGGACATAGCCGCAGCGGTAAAGGCGTATTTTGCCGCCGATGATCTCTCGGTTTTTGTGATTGCCCCGGAATCGGAGGTCCTCCCTTCAAAAGAGCAGATCCGGCACCTGGTTACCGAAGCCCGTAAAGCAAAAATAGCTCCCCCCAAGGCCGAGGCCATAAACGCCGAACTCCTTGATACGGCCCCCGCACCTGGGGCCATTGTCGCCGAGTCGGTGGACAGCGAAACCGGGGCCATACACTGGGAACTCAGCAATGGGGCAAGCATCATTTTGAAAGATACGAAAAACCGGAACAACGAGATAGTCCTCTACGCCATAGCCAAAGGCGGTACCGCCGGCGTCCTGGAGGAGGAAAATGTATCCACCCGCCTTGCGGCGGAAATGCTCAACGCCTCTGGTCTCGGCCCCTATACCCGGCAGGACCTGGTCAAGAAGCTTGCGGATAAACAGGTAGCCATCTCATTCTGGACTTCAGGTTTTCTCCGGGGCTTCCAGGGTTCCGCCACCACCGGGGACCTCAAAACCCTCTTTGAGCTGCTGTACCTCAGTTTTACCCAGCCCCGGATCGATGACGATACCCTCAAGGTTATGCTGGATCACTACCGTACTTCCCTGGCCCAGCAAGGCGAGGACCCCAAAGCGTTCTTCTGGGATGCGGTAACAAAAATCGCCTATGGGAACAACCCCCACTTCAAGCCCCTGGAACTCGCCGATCTTGCCAGGGTCTCCAAAGATCAGGCCCTCACCTTTATCCACAAGGCCCTCAACCCCGCCGACTACACCTTTGTCTTGACCGGGAACCTGGATATTCCGGCCCTCCGCTCGTTGAGCGAGACCTATCTGGCCTCCATTCCCCCGGGACAAACCTGGAACACCTGGACCGATCCGCACATTATCCGGCCAGGTAAGACCACCAACACGGTGTACAAGGGAAAAGAGGAACAGAGCATTGTCTTCATGGGCTGGTTTGAAGCAGCGGATTATTCCGAATCCGACGCGATAGCTGCAGGGGTGCTCGAAGAATACCTGGATATTAAATTCACCGATGAAATCCGGGAAAAGATGGGCGGGGTCTATTCAGTTGCAGTTAGTGTTTCCTGCCTGCCCTTTCCCCCTGAAGGAGAATTGAGTATGCAGGTGTACTTCTTCTGTGATCCCAAACGGGCACTTGAACTCAGTGCCGCCATCACGGCTGAACTTGAACAGGTCCAGAAGGGGATCATTGATGAAGATGGTTTCACAAAGTCCGTGGAGGCCCTTAAAAAGACCTACGAACAGTCCATACAGAGCAACATCTATATTGCGCGGAACTACGCCTACCTATCCCGTGTTTTTGATCTGCCCCTCAGCCGGCTGGACCAGCGTCTCCGTTTATACGATGCGGTAAGCCCTGCTGATCTGCAAAGTACGATGGTGCGTTTGTTGTCGAAGGGTCTTGTGTTGGGTATCCTCTACCCGGAAGGGTGGACGATGCCGTAAGGTTTTTAACTATGGAAAAACCACGAACAGGGCTCGTAAAAATGTTCGTGGTTTATATAAGAATCCCTGCCGCGGGGTATTAAACCCCACTATGAATCAAGAAATTAAAGAGGTCTTTGTTATGGGAGAAGTTGTAGAAAAGATTACCCTGGTGAACATTGATGATTCTGTGCTGGCCAAGCATGGTATTATCAAAGACACGGAGGTGCGGCAGGTTACGGTGGACGCGGTGGTGGATACGGGCGCAGGACCGCTGATTATCACTGAGGCCATGCGGGAGCAACTGGGGCTGGACATCGAAACGGAGGATTCAGTGCTTCTTGCCGGCAACGTACCGCAGAAATGCACCAATGCCGAAGTGGTCAAGATCATCTGGAATGACCGGTTCGCCTTTAGCTGCCCCATAGTCCTTCCCGACGGCGAAGAAACGCTCCTGGGCGTCATTCCGCTGGAAGATATGGACTTGATGGTGAATCCGGTGGAACGTCGTCTGGTAGGCGCACACGGCGACCAGTGGGTACGTCAAGTGAGGAGGCGGTAAACACCCCAATGTAACGTGACACTGTTGCCAAAAGGAACCGCTCCAGGATACCATGATCCCATGGATGTTCAGAAAATCCTGTCCCGGAAAGACGCTGGAGTGTATTTTATCGGCATCAAGGGGACGGGTATGTGCGCCTTGGCGGAACTCCTGCATAACGCGGGACTCCGGGTTTCCGGTTCCGACCGGGACGAGGTCTTTTATACCGATGGAATCCTCAAAACCTTGGGGATACCCTATCATGAATCCTTTGCCCGGGAACACCTGGGTGTGGATACGGACCTGGTCATCTATTCGGCGGCCTATTCCTTTGAAACCAACCCGGAAATGGCGGAAGCTGCCCGGCAAGGTATTCCTATCATCAAATACACCGACGCCCTGGGGGCCTATTCCGCCGGTTTTGACGCCTGCGGCATTGCCGGGGTCCACGGGAAGACCACCACCACCGCCCTGGCCGGGACCCTCCTGCGGGGCGCAGGGGTTCAGGCTCAAATCCTCGCGGGAAGCGCGGTGAGCGCCTTTGGAGGGCGTTCCACCCTCAACCTGGGAAACCGGTACTTTGTGGCGGAAACCTGTGAATACCGCCGGCATTTCCTCTCGTTTCACCCCCGGCGTATCGTGTTAACCAGCGTGGAATCGGATCATCAGGATTATTATCCCACCTACGGATCTATCCGGGATGCCTTCCTCGAATACGGGCGGCTCTTGCCTGCAGGAGGAGAACTCATCTACTGCGCCGATGATCCGGGAGCTGCGGAAGTTGCGGAAACCCTGGAGCGGGAAGCACGGGGGATTACGTTTATCCCCTACGGATTCAGCGCCTCTGGGGATTTCAGGATACGATCCTATCATCTGGCAGATGAACGGGTTATGCTGTGCCTTGCAGGGGTTCCCGGTGTCTTGAAGCTGCGTATTCCCGGACGGCATAGCGCCCTGAATGTGGCGGCGGCCTTTGCCTTGACCGATTCCCTGGTGAGGAATGAAGACCGGTGGAATGAAGAGAAGCGGGAAAAAGTACGAAAGGCCCTTGAGGAGTTCAGAGGGTCCAAGCGGCGCTCGGAAATCCTGGGTGAAGCGGGAGGTATTTTATTCATGGATGATTACGGACATCATCCTACAGCAGTGCGGACCACCCTGGAAGGACTTAAAGATTTTTACCCTCAGCGACGGCTCATCCTCAGCTTCATGTCCCACACGTATACCAGGACCGCCGCCCTCCTGGATGAGTTTGCCGCAGCCTTTGAGAAGGCAGACATCGTGATCCTCCATAAGATCTATGCTTCCGCACGGGAGTGTTACTCAGGAGGGGTTACCGGGGAAACCTTGTTTAAAAAAACCAGTGCGTTGCGGGATAATGTATACTATGTTGAAGAACCGGAGGCTGCTGTGGATATGGTAAAAGGGATACTCCGTCCTGGGGACCTCTTCCTCACCATGGGAGCAGGGGATAATTGGAAACTCGGCAAGGCCCTGCTGGGGTTTTATGAAGGAGCGGCAGCGTGAAAAGCATGACCGGTTATGCGTACCGGGAAGTACAGAGGGATGCGGCAGAGCGGGAAACATCCCTCTCGGTGGAGATAAAGGGGTACAACAGCCGCTTTCTCGAAGTCTCGGTAAACCTGCCCCCCTATCTTTCGGCCCTGGAACCGGGTATCCGGGAGTACATGGCCTCCCGGTGCGGCAGGGGAAAGGTTGAAATCAGCGTACACCTCAGAGAACATGAGGCGCCTATCTCCGTTTCGGTGAACAGGAAAGCGGCCAAGGCCTACGCCGAGGCAATGCAGGTGGTGGCTGAAACCCTGGATCGTGATGAAGCGCCGAGCCTGGACCTGATCCTGGGGATGGAAGGAGTGCTGGAAATTGAAAAGGACCGGGATGACACGGGGTACTGGAAGCGCATTGAGCCGGTGCTGCAGACTGCGGCGGATCAGTTTGACGCGGAAAAGGTTCGGGAGGGGAAACACACAGAGGCGGATATTTTATCCCATATCGCCGTGCTTGAGGTGTCGCTTAGGGACATTGCGGCCCACGCGCCCGCCTTGGAATCAGCAATCCAGGAGAACATCCGCAGCCGCTTTGCCGAACTCCTGAGCCAATCAAATGCAGGGGGTCCTATTACTATTGATGAAAACCGCATGTTCGCAGAGACGGCGGTGCTCCTCATGAAGTATACTATATCAGAAGAGATATCCCGGCTTGCTTCCCACCTTACGGAGTTCAGGGCTGAGACCGAGCGGAATCCCCGGCCTGGGAAGAAGCTCGATTTTCTCTGTCAGGAGATAAACCGGGAAATCAACACCATCGGGGCAAAGACCCCCATTCTGGAAGTGAGCCGGGCGGTGGTGGATATGAAGGACGCCCTGGAAAAGGTCCGGGAGCAGTTGAGGAATGTGGAATGAGTGAGTGCGGGAACGTGAAGCGGCCGGTACGGATCGCCGTGTCGGGGAAAAGCGGCTGTGGAAACACCACCGTAAGCCGTATGGTAGCCGAAGCCCTGGGACTCCGGTTTATTAATTTTACCTTCAGATCCTTAGCGCAGGAGCAGGGCATCAGCCTGGAGGAGGTCTTGTTCCTGGCCGCAGGGAATGATGCCTGGGACCGGGAGGTGGACAGCCGTCAGGTTGGGCTGGCACAGGAGGATGGCGGCTGTGTGCTCGGTTCCCGGCTTGCCATCTGGATGCTCCCGGAAGCGGACTGCAAGGTATACCTCAAGGCACAGCCCGAAACCAGGGCGCGGCGGATCATGAACCGGGAAGGGGGAACCCTGGAATCCGTGGCAGCTTTCACCAGGGAACGGGACCAGCAGGACCATGAACGGTATCTGCGGATTTATCAAATTGACAACGATGACTATGCCTTTGCAGACCTCATCATCGACACTGATACCATCGAACCGGCTCACATCACCGACCTCATCATCAAAAAAGTGGCGGAGTTATAATAGTGGCCCTACTCACTTCTAACTTTAGATCCCTCGTCTATGCCCACTACGAAGGTGCAGGGCGGATGTTCCCCTGGAGAGCAGTTCCTGCGCCCTGGGGGGTGCTGGTTTCTGAATTCATGCTGCAGCAAACCCAGACCGAACGGGTCATCCCCTAGTGGGAACGCTGGATGAACCGGTGGCCCACCCCGGAAGCCTTAAACCAGGCATCCTTGGAAGAAGCCCTCCGGGAATGGAGCGGCCTGGGGTATAACCGCCGGTGCCGGTATCTCCGGGAATGTGCCCGGATCATTACGGAACAGCAGGGCGGCACGGTACCTGGCACCCCGGAGGAACTCCTCCAGCTTCCGGGCATCGGCGCCTATACGGCAGGGGCCATCGCCTGTTTTGCCTATAATTATCCTGCGATTTTCATTGAGACAAACATTCGGACGGTGGTACTGCATTGCTTTTTTCAAGACCAGGAAGGGGTGAAGGACGTGGAGCTTATCCCCATCCTCGATGCGGCCCTGGACCGGGAAAACCCCCGGAAATGGTACTGGGCACTCATGGATTACGGGGCGGCGTTAAAGAAAATAACGGTTAATCCAGGCAGGAGAAGCGCCCACTATACCAAGCAGAGCCGCTTTGAGGGTTCCTTTCGGCAGCGCCGGGGGCGCATTATAAAATCCCTGGTTACCCAAGGGCCTGCGGATGCTGAAGCACTCCATATCCGTACCGGTATTGAAGAAACGGATCTGTATGAAGCCCTGCAAGCCCTGGAAAAGGAGTCCATGGTCGCCGAGGCAGGGGGGATGTACCAGATTTCCGAGCTACATGGCTTTGAGTGATTGGATGTCTGCGATTATCGCCTTCCCCGAAGTCAGAAGAGAAGAAGATGCATCCTTGACCCTGGCTATGAGCGTATTTATTTCATTTAAAGACTGAATGACCTGAGTCCCGCCGGCACTCTGTACTTCCATCGCATTCTTGATACCGATCTCTTCGGTGTTTACCGTATGAATGATAGATGCCATGGTATCAAATTGATTCTGCGCCATTATTGAAGATTCTTTGGAAGTATCGACCAGGGATTTAATCGTTTTCAGGTTCTTGGAAATCTCCCCTGCCTGATGACCGGAACTTTCAGCCAGTTTCCGTATTTCTACTGCCACCACCGCAAAGCCTTTGCCCACCGCATCCCCTGCGTGAGCCGCTTCAATGGCCGCGTTCATACCCAGCACACCGGTCTCGTCGGCAATATCGCCGATTACCCTACAGGCTTCTATAAGCGCGTCAGATTGGACCGCTACCTCGGCGATCAGTTCCCCTACTTTATGCAGCCGGTCTTTACCTGTTGTTGAAGATTCATTCAGCCGCAGCACTGCCTCGGCGTTATGTTCCAGGTTCGTGGTTATTGACCGGGTGTTTTCTACCATTTGCTGAATAGCCACAGAGGATTGCAACACATAGTCGGCGGTTTCATTGATTTTTGCAGATAAAGAACTTATGCCATCTATTGTCTGATGCATCTCCTCCAGCGCATGACCCAGGACCCGGTCAATGGTTTCCTTTATCGTCCGTTCACTCCGCTCGCTTATCAGAGATTTCTCAACATCAATATAATGCCGGCAGTTTTCCGGTTTGTTGAGACCATTGACAATGGCCACTGCCATCTGTTCACAGCTTTTATACCCGCAGGCACCGCAGTTGAGAATGTCCGCTGGTTTCGTTTTATGCATCTTGCTATACGTGGCTCTGATTTGATCCTGGGTAGGATTGACAACCATCTTTTTAAATATCGCTGACCGGTCGGTATAGGATCGCCCATACAGACCTGCTTCCCAATAGGCGTTCAGGAGCTTTTCAAGCTTCTTCCTGCCAAACAAGGCGCCAAACAAGCCCTTGGGCCGGTACTGTTCTTGTACCTTTCGGTTCCGCCGTTCCACCATACATTCCACCGTATCCGGGTGTTTTCCCTGGTTTTCCGTACCTGGTCCACCATTACACCCCAGTTCACAATTAAGGCAGTCCACCAACTGGTAAATCGGCGACTCTCCCTTCTTAAAGGCTTCCGCAAGCAAGGCAAGGTATTGATAGACCCCGGGAGCTCCGGCTATTTTCCGGGTCTTACTCACTATATCATCGTCATAACGCTGCATAGTCCGCATGAGTCCCCCGGGACTTGAAAACAGGACCGCCCGTTCCGCCGGAGGGTTATCGTACTCCACCGCAGGGTACGAGGTAATCCGGGCATGCTTTTGATTAAGATACTCTTGTAGGGACTTGAAGGTTACGTTGTAGTCCCCAATGCCCACCTCGTCAAATTCCCGCCGTTTTGAATAACAGGGAGATATAGCCGCGATTCTGTGGTTTTTATACTGAGGATAGTACCGCTTAATCATCTTCATGGTATGCATCATGGGACTATCCGCCGGCGCAAGGTAGGCAATGAGTTCAGGCCGGTACATCTCAATGAATGAAACCAGCGTGGGACAGGGTTGAGCTATGACCGTCTTGGGATGCTTCTTTTTCATATAGTCAAGATAGGACTTACTCGTCAGTTCCGCACCAAAACTCACATCAAAGACCGCCTTAATACCGAGGGATTTTAACAATCCATTGACCTGGAGGTAGTTTCCCTCAAAACTCGCGGCAATGGCAGGAGCCACAATAGCGACTATGTTTTTTCCCGTCCTGAGATCTTCCATGAACACCTCAAAATCATCAATACCGATACGGGCATGATGAGTACACACTTCAATACATTCTCCACAACCGATACATAACTCACTATGATGCTCAATAATATCTCCCGAACCATTATTACACATCTTCACGGGGCATACCATGATGCAACGGTGACAATTGACACACTTATCTTTCAAAACTTTAATAACAGGACGCAATTTTATATCAGTCATGAGCTTATCCCTGAAAGTAGATACATTAGTATAAGAGGGCATACACAACTATGTCAAGAAATTTTTTCAGTTTGTCAACACGCAATAGCAATGCTATATAAAGTGCCAGGCACCCCTATCTTCCTGAAACCCATTTACTTTGGCCAGCGCATACGTCGCAATGGAGGCTATCATCACATCCAGAAAGGTACCCACCGCGATAAGATAGAACGCGAGGGGCTTGAGGATGAGATAACCCGCTTCAAAACCGCGGCCATAATTCATACAGAGAACCGCCAGGGCCGTATAGGCAGCGTCACCAGGGTGGCGGGCCAGGAGAAAGGAAATAATGAAGGCCCTGATCCCTATGGCGAAAATATCCGTCATGGTAATTTCCAGACTTGAATAGGACTTGATAATCACAATGAAGGCCATAACCGCCACCATAGCGCTACCAGCCCTGCCGAAGATGGTAAAAAGGGGGAGGGTAAGGGCGTTTACCTTCCTGCGGACCCCGAGACTTTCCTTGACATGCCGCACCAGTACCGAAAAGGTAAAGTTTATGTCCCCGGAGAAAAAGCCGGCCAGGGCCGGACCAAAGGAACCGTATACAACCGACCAGGGATAGGTCTTGGGACCGAGCACACAGAGGAGCAGGGGAAAAATGATAAACCCCAGAATCGCGCTGAAGATCCCCAGCAGGAGGATAAGATCCCGGAACCCATCTTCCCGTATCATATTATGATAACGGAAGGCCCAGTATGCGCTGAGGGCTATGATGATCACTCCCAGAATCTCGGAAAAAAAGGCCCCGATATAATAAAAAATATGGGAAAGGGCATCCACCAGGGCAATGACCGGTTTGGTATAACTGCGATCATAGGAAAGCCCTATCCCGAAAAAGAAGGCAAGCACACAAAGGGGAAACAGATATACCCCATCACTTACCAAGGCAGAGAACATATTGGAAGGGAACAAGGCGCTTATATTCTCCCCTCCCCCAAGAGAAAAGATTTCAACCTGTTCTTCGATTAAAATCGGAATCCGGGCTGGGGGGAAGAGCAGGGTGACCAGAATCCCGGAACTTATCACTACAAAGGTAACCCCAATCATCACCAGACAGGAACGGAACAAAAGACGCCAAAAAATCTTATCCTGACGCAGTTCATAAATCGCGATGATCAGGGAAAAAACCAGGATAGGCACCACCGCATAACGCCCAATATTGATAGCCAGTTTCTCAAACCACATCAGGGCATCCGCGATAGTCTGATTATCTGAAGGCAAAACACCTCCCAGCACCAGACCCAAGACCGAACCGATTAAGAGCTTTATCCAAACCTTCATGGAGTGAGCATACTGTATTCAGGAAGCCCTGACAAGCCGCTTTGCAGCAGGCTACGGTTCCCAGCCCCGTTCCCCGGCTCAATTTCCCATGGTTATATGAAAATTATAACAATAATCTGTATATTTATACTAAAATAGGAGGCCACCTGGATACTTACAAAAAATTCG
>JAITNU010000194.1 GCA_031290325.1 Treponema sp. | reverse complement strand
CCCATGGTTCCCGGCGGAAAGCCCATTCATGAACAGATACTTTTATAGACTTTTTTAAGGCCCTCCGGGGCCACAAGGGTAGCCTATGGTGGGGACGCTGGAACTGCATAGGCGCAGAGTTAAGGGTTTTTTAACCACGAATGGTCGAATTAACACAAATATCTACAAAATTCCGCTTAAAAATTCGTGTAATGGGTGGTTTCTTTTTCTTAGCTGTGCGTATATATGGGGCTGCCTAGGTCGTTGCAACTACCTTGAGCGTTTATCCATATTGTCCGCTATTTCCAGTAGCTTTTCCCTGGTATTGAGTTCCGGGTCGTCAACCACCGTTTCCAGCAGCTCCGAGAGGATGATCCCCATCCGGGGTCCCGGCTTGATTCCGATTGCCATGAGGTCCTTTCCCGAAACCATGAGATCCTTGAGGGAAAAGGCCCGGGTTCCGGCAAGGGCAGCATCGACCCTGGTGATGAGGGGGAGGAGAAAATCCGGGAGAAGTTCCATCCCCGCAGTGGCGTACGCATCGGCCCGTCTGAGTTTATACAAAGCATCCAGATTTTCTTCCCCCACCCGGATGATGAAACGCCGTATTGCCCCATCGCTCCAGCTTTCCTCATAATGGAACATGTGCTCCTTAATGAGATGGACCGTCCCATCGATCACCGTATTAGGATACCGGAACCGGGAGAGCAGGTTCCGGCTGAGACGGGCGGATTCATGTTCATGGCGGTAGAAGGTCCATACCCCGGTTTCATCGAGCCTGCGGGTATGGGGTTTGCCGATGTCATGGAGGAGTGCGGCAAGCCGAACGCTGAGGGGGGCAGATTCCTGGGCAGCGAAATCACAGGCCAGTAAGGAATGATCAAGCACATCGAAACGGTGAAACCCCTTTTGTTCGATACCCCGGCACAGGGCCAATTCAGGAAGGAGGAGTTCCAGGAGCCTGGTGTGTTCCATAAGTAAAAACCCCCGTGAAGGTTGCGGGGAGGCGAGGATTTTATCCAGTTCATCCCGGATCCGTTCAGGGGCAACCTTCGCAGTGACGCTGAGGAACCGGGGGATAGTCTCGATGATAGACGATTCCACCTCAAAACCGAGTTGGGCGGCGAAACGTACTGCCCGTAAGATCCGCAGACCGTCCTCGGCAAACCGTTCCGCTGGGTTTCCTACACAGCGGATGAGCCGCCGCCGTAAGTCTCCCGCGCCGTCAAAGGGGTCGATCAGACGCCCCCCGGGAAGCTCCAGGGCCAGGGCGTTCATGGTAAAATCCCGGCGGGATAGGTCCTCCTGGATAGTCGCGGCGTAATACACCGTATCTGGGCGGCGGCCATCACTGTAAGAGGATTCGGTGCGAAAGGTGGTTACCTCCAGGGCATGTCCCTTAAAATGAACCGTAACGGTCCCGTGTTTGATGCCCGTGGGGATGACCCGCCGGAACATAGCAATCACCTCTTCCGGCTGGGCGTCAGTGGCGAGGTCCCAGTCCGTGGCTTCCTTACCCCGGAGCAGGTCCCGTACCGCCCCGCCCACGAGGAACACCTGCTTCCCATGGGATAAGAATGTAGCAGCCACTTCTTTTAACAGAGGAGGGATCAAGTGCGGTTGTATGGATACGCTACCCATAGTTAAGAACTATACTATACTTGTTTATCCGTATCAATCCTAATTTTACCAATTTAGTAGCAGGAATGATATGAGTGTTGTGTATCCGGTACAGGTTCCCGGCAACACGGTTTCTGCCAAGCATTACGGCGAAATTCGCCCTCGGCGGTATCACCGGCTCGATAGCTTCACGAAGAAGGGTTGATAAAGAAACTCCTTTATACTCTATTGCGGAACTCTGGAAAAAAGCGGAAACTGTTGTCGGCATAAAATCAAATTACGGTTTATACTTATTTTTAGTAGGTGTTTTTGTGGAAATCGAATATGCATATCCCCCCAAGGGCAGGCAGCTTGAACGGGTTAGGACTTTCCTGGGGGAATTAGGACTGGGATGGGATGAGGGGGTTCAGTTCACGGTGAACCTCACGGAAAACGGTTGTATACTGGCCAGTGGTTCCCGGCAGCACAATGTCTTAAAGTGTATCGGGGTTGCGGCGGACCGCCAGGGGGAAGGGCTTACCGCATCCATTGTAACGGAACTGGTAAAGGATGCCCTGTCCCGGGGCTTTTCCCACTGCTTCCTCTTTACCAAGCCTCAAAATATACCCCGCTTTGAGGAACTCGGATTCTGGCGTATCGCAGAGACCGCTGATGCGGCTTTGCTGGAAAACCGTAAAAACGGGGTCACTGCTTTTGTGGATGCCCTGGGGCCTGTTGACACCAGGGAGCAGCGAGGCGCCGTAGTGGCCCACTGCAATCCCTTTACCAGGGGCCATCTCTATCTGATTGAGGAGGCAGCCCGGCGCTGTTCCAGTCTGGACCTGTTCATCCTCTCCGAAGAGGGGGCCGCCTTTCCTTACGAGGTACGCATGGAATTGGCTCGGCACGGAACGGCCCATCTTGCCAATGTACAGGTGCATCCCACGGGGGCGTATCTCATATCCTCCGTCACCTTTCCTGAGTATTTTATTCAGGACCGGGATCGGGTCCCGGAGATTCATGCGGAACTAGACATCACTATTTTTGCCCGTTACTTTGCAAAACCCCGCTTAATTAGCCGCCGTTTCATCGGGACCGAACCTTACAGCCGCCTGACCGCCGCATATAATCAGGGGCTTCACACGCTCCTCCCCCCCAGGGGAATTGAGGTCATCGAAATTCCGCGCCTCGAAGCGGGGGGTGCGGCTATAAGCGCTAGCCGGGTTCGGGATTTGCTGCGCCAGGGCCGGCTTGAGGAAATCCGTCCCCTGGTTCCGAACAGTACCTACGAGTATCTGGAACAGATGGTATCTCAAAACAATAACAAGGGATAAAAATGCAACACTTTGAAGGACAGGTTACGCTGGAAGAAATGCTCGATGCCCGGGAACGCCGGGCATTGGACCAGCGGGAATTCCTGACCCAATACGGGGGTGCCCTTATCTCCTTTACCCTGATTATCCCCGGGGTGTACAAGGTGTTTCCCCTGACCCGGCGGGCTTTTGCAGAGGGAAATGCGGAGATTGAAAAACAACTGCACCGCCACGGCATTCCCATAAGCGGCCGCCGCTATAGTGATGCCCACACCGGGGAGACGGCTTTTTTTTCCGCTGCCACTGACGCGGGTTTGCTTAAAGAGCTTATGGTTGAACTGGAAGACCGGCATCCCCTGGGCCGTTTGTTTGATATTGATGTACTGGACAAGAACGGCGCCAGGCTGCACCGGATCGACTGGGGCGGCAGGGAACGAACCTGTCTCATCTGCGGCAAGCCTGTCTGGGATTGTTCCCGCAGCCGCGCCCATGAACCTGAAGCACTGGCCCGCCAGGTGGTGTCCATCATGGAAACCTATTTTCAAAAGCAGTACGCGGATTTTATTGCACAACAGGCTCTGCGGGCCATGCTCTTTGAAGTTGGCGTTACCCCGAAACCAGGCCTGGTGGACCGGTCAAATTCCGGCGCCCATAAGGACATGGATTATTTTACCTTTGTGAACAGCGCCACCGCCCTGGTTCCCTATTTTTATCAGGTTACCCTCGAAAGCCAGCGCCATGAGGGGGAGCCGGAATCCCTCCTTGCAGCGCTGCGGTTTTACGGCCGGGAAGCGGAAGAGACTATGGACACCAAAACCGGCGGGGTGAACACCCATAAAGGACTCATCTTTTCCCTGGGACTTATGTGCGGCGCCTTCGGATACCTCCATAGACAGGGACTGCCGGTAACGGTGGATGCGGTCCTGGCCCTCTGCGGCCGGATCGCCACCCCTGGGTTGGCAGAACTGGACCAGGCGGGACATACGGAGACCCACGGGGAAAAAGTGTATGCCGCCCATGGCATCCGGGGTATCCGGGGAGAAGCCGCCGCAGGTTTCCCCAGCCTGGCTCAATACCCCCTGCTTTCCACGCTGCTGAACCAGGGTTATTCCCCGAATGATGCGGGGGTCGTCCTCTTGCTGCACCTTTTGGCCCAGGTGCAGGATACGAATATCATCTACCGGGCAGGCATAGACGCTTTAGAAAAAATTCAAAAACAGGTACAGGATTTTCTTGCCCATGAACCGGATCAAGCGGAACTGCTTACCTTTGCAGAGCATCTCGATCAGGATTTTATCCGCCGCCATATCAGTCCCGGGGGCTGCGCTGATTTAGTGGCCCTCAGTTTTATGCTGCACTTTTGTGTATGTGGTGAGTGATGCTATAGGTTATTTCACCAGATATTCTAAGCGGGTGGTAATAAAGGCGGTCTTCTTTTTCGAAGACACATCAAAGGCGCCGCTATAACTGTAGGATTCGGTCGATGAATTTTCAGCGGTTATTTGAAATACACCAAGACTGGCGGAGTGTAATTTTACCATCTTGCCACCTGATTGTTCAGCAATTTTTTCCGCACGGATGCGCGCATTCTCTGTGGATTTTGAAATCAAACCAATTTTAAGTTCATCAAGTTTGGTATAATAGTACTCAGGGGGCATGGAAAAAAATTCAACACCCCTATCAATCAATTCGGTTATATCCCGTGAAACAATCTCGATAGTATCAACGTCGTTTGATTCAATCGTTACCCGTTGGGTGAGCGTATAACCGTCTGCAGTGTTCCCGATAAATTTTCCGTCTGATGTATATACGGATTTCTGGTTTTCCTCCATCTCAATAGATGAAAACACAATTTCGTTTTCCTTAACCCTTTTACCGGTTAAATATGTTTTTACCGCCGCCGTATCGTTTTTCAATTTCTCATACGCTTCTTTGGAAGTCACTGCTTTTTTTGAAAATGCCCCCCGCCACACGATAAGATCCGCCGTGAATGAGGTGGTTGCCGAACCGGTTACGGCAATAGCGCCCTGGTTTGTTCTTATCCTTACCAGGCTCATTGCTAAAATTGAAACACAAATAATCACGGCTATACTGAGAATAATCGTATTGAGATAATTTTTCATATGCTTTCCTTTTCAGTAAATCCCTCGTTTACGGCATTTCCTGACCTTTTTCCAGGAAGGGTTTTTTGAGCTGATTTTTTGCCCTGCTGTTCCATTCACCGGCATCAGGACGGCCGCTTAAAAAGGTCCAGAAAAACTGCGCCTGCTCCTCCTTACCGTCACCGTAGAGGGCGGCGGCAAGATAATAGATGGTTTTATAATATTCAACGGTTTCGATATAATCCACTAACACCGGCCGTTTTAGGACTTCTTGTATAAGGTTGTTCATTGAGGTAAAGGTAAAATCATACTGACTACGGATAATTTCATCAATAATAACGGTATTTTGAATGAGAAAGGCAAACATCAAATGCCCCGTTGCCGGGCCTGGGCTATGCCGGCCAAAGGCGTAATAATAGAAACCAAGCAGCCGATGGGCACGTTCAACCGCGGCGTTATTATACCGGTAGAGGGTTAAAAAACGGTTAATCCCGTTCTTTTCCAGCACTCCTGCCATGGCGTCACGGGTAAGAGAAGTCCCGGACCACAGAGAATCTGCCGCAAGAATCTCCAAGGCCCGGCGTTCCATCTCAGGATATTCCTGCCGTACCTTGAGAATATCAACCATTTTATATAAAATTTCCACATCAAAACCAGGATTCTCAAGGAACGCACGCTGTTCATGGGCCTTCTGATACTGCCCCAAGGCCACCCCCAGTTCTCCCTCAACCCGGTAGGTTTCTCCTATCCAGTATTCCGCTTCGGGATAATCCTTTAAGCGACCCAGTTCTTCCAAAGCCCTGGTGGCGGAATTCCCAAGCTTCTCCCTGGGGAAACGGTAATACAATTCCCGCAAGGCGGCGGCGGCGTGTACATGATAGCGCTCGGCAATGTACGTCTCTACACGGTTCAGGTCATCCTCCAAGCGACGTACCTCCTGTACGGATAACACCGCGATCAGGTCCTGTTCCATCTGGCTATACATGGCCTTGCGTTCCCGCCGGGCATCTTCAAAGGACATGAGGGCATCCCCATAGACGCCGTTTCTGAACAAAAACTTCCCTTGCTCCAGGGTAAACCAATAGGGACGCTCCACCTGTCTTTGCGCCCACCCCATGACGCCAGAGAGCAAAAAAACAAGAACCCCTAAAAATAGGTTTTTTTTCATATTTTTCACTTTTATACCCCTTACAGGTTT
This sequence comes from Treponema sp., assembly GCA_031290325.1. Taxonomy (GTDB): domain Bacteria; phylum Spirochaetota; class Spirochaetia; order Treponematales; family Breznakiellaceae; genus JAITNP01. The sequence continues at coordinate 1,010 of JAITNU010000194.1, read as the reverse complement.
TCCAGCGCTTCCTGAAAGGCGGCATCCGCATCCTCCTCATCAATAGTCTTGATAACCTTCCCCTGACGAAATAAAAGCACTTTGTTTCCGGCACCAGTGATACCCAAATCGGCATACCGGGCTTCTTCAGGCCCATTAACCGCACATCCCATGATGGCAATGGTAACATCTTTATCCAGCCCATACAAAACCGACTGCCATCGTTCAGTAAACCCATGGGTATCGAAACCGTGCCTGCCGCACCGGGGACAGGAAACGATCACCACTCCTTTCCGGTCCCCGGGGGTTCCCATACTGTCCGCCACAGCCCCCAGGATTTCCCTGCCGGCAATGACCTCATGCTCCATAGTGTCCGAAAGGGACACCCGGATGGTAGCCCCAATACCCTCGGCAAGGAGGGTATGGATGGCCACGGTATTCCGCACCACCCCGGCAATAAGGGGACCTGCTTCGGTAACTCCAATATGAAGAGGCACCTCAGTTCGGTTCGCAAGCATTCGGTTCGCTTTAATAGTATCGGCAATAGTAGAAGCTTTCATTGAGATAAGGACCTGTTGAAAATCAAATTCCTGAAATATGGCTAGTTCCCGTTCCGCAGCCTGCACCAAAGCCTCGGCCCGGTCCACACTGCCAGTTTCCACAGAACGCCGTAAATCCAGGGGAAGACTCCCGGCATTCACCCCTATTCGTATGGGTATCCCCTGGGAAGCGGCCTTGGACAAGACCTTTTCTGTTTTTTCTTTACTCCCGATGTTTCCAGGGTTGATACGAATCTTTGCAATGGGGAAATCAAGACAGCGGAGGGCAATTCTATAATCAAAATGAATATCTGCCACCAGGGGCATGGAAACCATGGATGCAAGGTTCCCTAAAACCTCAGCAACTTCCAGATCAGGCACGGCAAAACGAAGCAACCCACACCCCATGGTACGAAGCTGCTGTATCCGTGCTACTGTTGCGGCTCCGGCCTTTCCCTCAATATCCCCAAAACCCAGCGCATCCTTCCACAT
>JAITNU010000067.1 GCA_031290325.1 Treponema sp. | reverse complement strand
GGTTCCTTCAGAGAAAGTGAAGGATAAACATATACGGGATGTACAGGAACGGGTAACGAGTCTCAACGCGCTCTTAGGCCGGGTTGTTTCATACGGGGAAGCGGAAGCTGCCCTGGCCGGGGGGTTTTGTCGTGCCTTATCCCTGGAATGTATCGAAGACCAGGACGGGATACTCCCTGAAGAAGCGCGGGCCCTGGAATTGGCTACGGGAAAATTTGCTGCTCCTGCATGGCTGCATAAATCACCAGCAGCCCGTTAAGCTATTTTTATAAAGCTCTGCCAATCATCAGTAGCGATGCAATCAATGCCCAAACGTTTGAGTTTTTCTTTCTGGATCACCTCCGGATCTACTCAGCCTTAACGCTGCCAATAATCCCGGGAGAAAAACACCAGGGCGGTCCATAATTCAAGCCGTCCTGCGATCATTATAAAGGAAAGCCCCCATTTGACATAAGCTGGTAAGCCATACAGGACCGAAGCCGAACTTGATGCACCTAAGCCCAGACCGATATTCCCCAGGGTCAGGGCGCCCACATTCAGGGCGGAAAACAAGTCCATATTGGCGGCGCTTACCAGGAAGGTCGCGGCGAACATGAGGGCCATATAGAGAAACACAAAGCCTGCAACCCCATACACCACGTCCTTACGGCCAACCATCTTATTGAGCCGGATGGTGCAAATTCCCTTGGGATACAGGAGCTTTTTCATTTCATTCCCCGCCTGTTTGAAGAGGACTACGTGACGGATCACCTTGATACCTCCGGCAGTGGAACCGGAACACCCTCCCACGAACATGAGAAAGAACAGGACCCCCTGGGCCAGGGGCGGCCAGCAGTTCTGATCGGTCAGGGTAAAGCCGGTGGTGGTTAAAATCGAAAGCACCTGAAAGAAGGCGCAGCGCAGGGATTGTTCCAGGGAATCGCCCCCTGTGCACAGCACGAGGGTAACAATACCGGTTGAAACCAGGATGATCCCCCCATACGCCTTTGCTTCACTGTCCTTCATAAGGTCCTGGTACTTTCCCCGGAGCAGCCCCCAGATGAGGCTGAAGTTGAACCCTGCCAGGGCCATGAAGATGATACACACCCAGTCAATCCAGGGGGAGTGGTACGCAGCAATGCTGTTGTTCCGGGAACTGAACCCTCCGGTGGCCAGGGTGGAAAAGGCATGTATGACCGCATCAAACCAGTCCATCCCCCCTGCCATGAGGAGCAGGGTTTGAATCCCCGTCAGGCTGATATACAAAAGCCAGAGTATCTTAGCGGTGGCGGTTATTTTGGGGGTGAGCTTTTCAGTCTCTGGCCCCGGGGCCTCGGCCTTGACCAGTTGAAAGCCCCCGGCACCCAGCAGGGGGAGGAGCGCCACGGTCAGCACCACGATGCCCATACCCCCCAGCCAGTGGGTCATGGCCCGCCAGAACAACAGGGACCGGGGCATGGCCTCCACATCAAGCAGGATGGTCGCCCCAGTGGTGGTGAACCCCGAGACACTTTCAAAGACCGCGTCGGAAAAGCGGGGTATGTAACCGGAAATAAAAAAAGGCAGCCCTCCCATAAGGCAGGTAAAAACCCAGACGAAAAAAACCAGCAGCAGTCCACCTGCAGGGCTGAGGCGGAAGGGGCTTTTCCTGGTACTGATGAGGACCGGCAGGGCAATGATAAGCGGCCCTGAGAGGGCCATGACAAAGCCCCGGACCATGGCCATTTCCCCATAAAAAGCCGCCATGATCAGGGGGATGATCATGGTAAGGCCGATGATGCCTAAGAGGAGGCTGAGGAGACGGAAGATCACCCCCTGTTTCATAGGGATACACCGAAAAATTTCTCGATTTCCGTTTCACTGCCATGCTTGGCGATAAGGATGATATGATCGCCGGCATGGAAGACGTAATCTCCCTTGGGGATAAAAGAGGTTTCCCCCCGGTTGACCAGCATCACCAGGCCCCTGGTGGAAAGACGAAAAGCAGTGATAGGCTTGTTCACTGCAGCCGTGGCGGGACGGATCTCAATTTCGATGATATCAATACTGCCGTCTCCGATGCGATGCAGCCCCTTCACACCGCCCCCCATGAGATGGGACAGGATAGAATCCACTACCACCGACTTCATGGGGATCACCACATCCACCCCAAGCTGCCGGGCTATGACCGCATAGCCGGCCCCGGTAACCAGCGCTATTGCCCGGTGAACCCCCTTGGATTTAAGGTAGATCGCGGTGATGATGTTGAGTTCCTGATGATCCGTGGCGGTTACAATCAGATCGAGGTTGTTGATCCGTTCTTCCGCAACGAAACCCTCATCAGAAATATCCTCGTTGAGCACCAGGGCCTCGGGGAAACGGGCAGCCAGTTCCTTGCACATACTGTAATCCTGCTCAATGATGATGACCCTGCGGACACTCTTGGGGAGGAGGCGTTTAAAAAAATCGAGAATAACCCGTAGCTTTTTCGGTTCCTGTTTTGGTTCCCGGGTTCCTGGCTTATCCTTAGCCCGATCAAACAGCCCTTCGGCAATGAGGGTGCCAACCCGTCCCCCACCGACAATGCCTATTTTCCGCAAAGGCCGCTCAGAACAGCCTGCGAATTTAAAAATAGTATCCAGTTCTTTTTCTTTGGCAAGGATATGAACCCGGTCTCCCCTGGTGAGGGTCGTGGCCCCGCCAGGGAGGATACTGGTACCCTTTCGATCAATCAGGGTTACGATACTTTCATTCTTTACCAGGGAATGGTAATCTTTGAGCACCAGTCCGTCAAAGGTGCTGCTTCCCGCGATTTCAATTGAACCGAGTTCATAAGATGTATTGGCAAAGACCAGGACATCTCCCATGGCGCCGTGTTCTATGGCGTTTAATACCGACCGCGCTGCTTCTATATCGGGATGCACGAAATAGTCAACCCCCAGAATCTTTTGGCCCTCCCAGCTCCCGGAGCGCTTCCCCGACGGGTTCAGCCGCACATAATCATCATTTCTGACCCTGGCGATTTTGAGTACCGCTGGATACTGGGAGGCGGCAAGACCACAGATGATCATGTTGACTTCGTCCGAATCAGTGGTACAGACCAGGGCATCGGCCTTGGCAATCCCCGCATCCTCCAGGGTGGCGAGACTGTTTCCCTCGTCTCGGAGCACCAGACAGTCCAGATGGTTCGAGGCATACCGCGCCCGTTCTTCATTGGATTCGATTAAAGACACATCGTGTTTTTCCTGAATAAGGTGCCGGGCCAGTTGGGTTCCCACCATACCTGCGCCAACAATAACAATACGCATTTACACTCGTATATCGGCGGCTAAGAGATCGAGAAACCCCGGATAGGTTACATCCGCCGCTTCAGCACCGTCGATCTCAACCGGTCCTGCCGCGCCCAGGGCCGCTGCAGCCAAGGCCATCACGACCCGGTGATCCCCCTGTCCATCCACCCTTCCGCCCTGGGGCAGCGCAGCTCCCCGGATGATGAGTCCGTCGGGACGTTCTTCACTGAGGACCCCCAGCTTCCCCAGCTCCCGGCTCATCACCGCAATACGGTCAGTCTCCTTGATCCGGGCATGCGCCACATTGACCAGGGCAGTCTCCCCCTCGGCATACACAGCAGCAGCAGCCATGATGGGCAGCAGATCCGGGGTCGCGTTCAAGTCGAAAACACCGGCCTGTAAAGGACCGGTACGGGAAATGCTCAAACCCCGTTCCCCGTTTCCTGCATTAATCCATTCCACCGTGCTATTCATACGGGAAAACATATCAAAGACAGCCTTGTCCCCCTGGGGATCAGCGGAGTCCAGGCCGAGGAGCGTAACTGGTCCTCCAGAAATCACAGCAGCGCCGCCGGGGAAAGCAGCAGAGGAAAAATCCCCAGGCACCGGACCGTTCATGGGTGTATACACCGCACCACCGGGGATACGGAACCAGGAAAAATCCTGTGCCCCTTCGTAGGCTATGCCCTGGGCATCAAGATACGCAAGGGTCAATTCGATATATGGCTGTTCGTTGAGGAGAGGCACGTCAATTTCGGTGATAGTCCCTGCCGGAGCCAAGGGAGCGGCCAGGAGCAGGGCGGAAAGGTATTGGCTCGTAGGACAGTAAAGGCTCACCCGTCCCCCTTTCCACGGCCCTTGCACGGTGATGGGAACGCAGCCCTGTCCCCCGGCAGTAATGGTAATACCGAGACCGGCGAGAGCTGCTAAGAGCGGGGAAGCGCTACGGCGACGGATCTGGGCATCCCCGGTAAAGGTCACCGGTCCTCTTCCCAGGGCGGCAGCAGCCAGGGCCAGGAAGAGGGTGGTCCCGGAATTACCCACATCCAGGGGGGCCTGAGGGGTGAGGAGCGAGGAGCGAGGAGTTGGGCCGGCACCCCTGACGGTCCAGCGGACCAGCTTTTCACCCTGTTCATTCCTGGGATTAGGGCACTGAGGATCAGTTGCCCGGTGTTCTTCGATATGCGCCCCTAAGGCCCGGCATACCGAGACACAGGAGCGGGCATCCAGGGAATCCAAGGGGTATTCGATCTCCGAAACGCCCTCCCCCAAGGCCGCCATGAGGAGCCGTCTAATGGTGTGAGATTTGGACGCAGGAACCCGGAAGGTCCCCGAAAAAGTATGAGCTTTGATTATCGCACGCATAGGAGTATCATACCCTATTTCAACCAAGCCGCCTAGCCACCGTATTCCCCCGAATTTGGGCCTATAAGCAAAAACTGCACTGTTTGCAGGGCGGCCGGCGAAGGATACGGTCGTGTCCAGAACCTCCAGCCAATCTTTATTGCAAACTGGGCTTCCCGCCTTGCCATGAGTCAATCCGGGTTCAATAGTCCAGGATTTTAATGCTGTCCTGTGCGCCAGTATGATTTGGATTAATTTGCAACGTCTCGGCCCAGTCGGCCAGGGTCCGGTTATAGTCCCCTTTATTGTAGTAGGCAAGGCCCCGGTTATAATATACCTCAGCAAGATTGAGATTTAACTTGATAGCCTGAGTATAGTCAGCAATAGCCCGGTCATAGTCCTTACATAATTGCTGAACTTGGCCGAGGGGGTTTCAAAGTTCACTATCCAGGTATTCAGGGGCAGGGATCGTTCGATATCCCGGGCAATTGGGGCTATCCCCGCGTCCAGGGACAGGCCCGGATCGCTACCGGCGCGGCCGGTTTCCGTGGTCCCGCACCCTGCCCAGAGCAGGATGATCCCCAGCAGTACCGGGACGCACCAGGGGTTCTTCATCCATTTAGATACTCCCGTTAATACCTGGATATAGTTCATTGTCATCTATAGTTACTGGTTAACGGGGTAAAAATCAAGGAAAATATTGTATCAATTCTCAGGTATCATGGGAACAGTATGAAACGGTGGAAAAGGTAGCATAACAGTACCTTGCAATAAAAAAAACCATTACGGTTTTTTTATTGAAGAGACTTCCCAATTCCTGAAATATAGTGTAAAATTAAAGAGAATACACAAGGGAAAAGGGATTATTATGTTACGCGGTATATCCATAGGCGTCCGGATGATGGCAATTATCACCATCTTACTGCTTTCAATCATGGGGCTTATCGTGACGGTGTTCTTGACCGCTCAGTCGGTTACCGTTTTGGGTGCCAGTATCCTGGTCCTCATGGTCTTGATTCTGGTCCCCCTCAGCATCGTCACGATACGGTCCATCACCCAACCCCTGGAGGAGACGGTACGGGCTGCTGAACAACTGGCTTCTGGTACGAGCGGTAATCTTAAGCTTTCCGTTTCGGGGAACGATGAGATTACGGTGTTACAGAAGACCTTCCAGCATATAGCGGCGCACCTTAAACCCACCCTCCAGACTAAGAAGGCCGAGGCACCCCGGAACACCCAGGTCAGGGATATTTCGGTACAGATTGAAAAGGCTACCCATGAGCTTGAAAGACACATCAGCACCATTGTGGATCACGCCGCAGGGGTAAAGACCGGGGGCAATACCCAGACCGACCGGATCAATACCATAAGGGTTTCGATGAAGCAGCGCGCCGAGGGCATCCAGCGCATTGCCCAGAGCGCGGAAACGGCAACGGAAAAATCCAAAGCATCGGACAGGCAAGTTGAAACCGGTATGCGTATGGCTCAGGAATCTGGTAAGGCTATGCAGGAGCTTCACAGTTTTACCGGAAGTCTCACCGGAAATATCAATAAGCTGGGAGACCAGTCAAACAAAATCGGTGACATTATGAAGGTCATTACCGATATTGCCGAACAAATCAACCTGCTGGCCATGAATGCCTCCATTGAAGCGGCCCACGCCGGCGGTGAAGCGGGACGGGGCTTTGCAGTGGTGGCAGGGGAAGTGCGTAAACTGGCGGAAAAAACACGGGCCGCCGCACGGGACGTGGATACCAACATAAAAGATATGCAGCACCTTGCCCAGCTCAATATCACGGGCATGGACAAAGTGGTAGCATCCATAGCGCGGGTAACGGAATTGTCTGAGAAAACAGCGATCTCTCTGACTGAAGCAGAGGTAGGGGTCAATGAGACCGTGCTGCACGTACAATCCATTGCCGAGGCGGTAGAAGAGCAGTCGAGTTCCAGTAATACCGCGGGAACCCTGGTTAATGAGGTGAGCAGCATTGCAGTGGATAATGTCAAACTGGCGACCCAGGTTGACGCAGAGCTGCATGATGTGCTCCGTAAGTCAACGGAGCTTTTGGAACTGGTGTCCAGGTTGCAAGGTTAAGGGGCCAAATGGCGTAAAAAACCGGAGTATAGTGTGATATAAGGATGAGCAATTGATAATAGGCATTGATATAGGCAGTACCATCACCAAGGCGGTGTCCATCGAATCCGGCAGGGTCATCAGGAAGATCAAGACCCGTGCGGCGGATGTGGTAACTTCGGCAACCGGGGCTTTCGGTAAAATGCTGGTCGAGCATGATATTACTCTGGGGGAGATTCAAAACATCATGATCACCGGGGCGGGGGCCACGAAGATAAAAAACAACCTCTTCGGTATCCCCACGGAAAAGGTTGATGAGATGACCGCCATCGGCATCGGGGGGATGTTCCTTTCAGGCAAGGACAACATCATCATCACCAACATCGGTACGGGAACGGCCATCATTGAGGCGCGGAAAGACCGCATCTCCCACCTGGGCGGCTCTGGCGTGGGGGGGGGCACCATCCTGGGGCTGGCAAAGAAACTGCTTTCCCTTTCCAGTTTCAGCGACATCATGGAACTGGCTGCCTCGGGAAACCTGAATCATGTTGATCTCCTCCTGGAGGATATTGTGGAGACAGATATCAGCTTTCTCGATAAAGAATCAACAGCCTCCAATTTTGGTAAGATGCTGGATACTGCAGGGCATGAGGATATCGCCCTGGGGATTCTCAATATGGTCTATCAGGTTATCGGTGTCCTTTCGGTCTTTGTGGCAAAGAGCAAGAACCTGGATCGGGTCATTGTTACCGGCCGCGGCGGTGATAATAGCATCGGAAAGCAAATTCTCACCCACATCACGCGGATGTATGGGATAGCCTTTGAATATCCCGCGGATGCTGAATACACCACCGCCATCGGCGCGGGACTTTCAAAGCACTGAAAGGGATGTAGCGATCCCCTTGCAGATGGGGGCTCCCCTCACTACTTCGAGAGCAGTTGATGCAGCCGCTCACCGAGGGCAACCGCCTCTTCCGCGGTGGGGGTTGAGGTCTGGATAAACACACCCTTGCGGCCAAAAAAGTCTACCAGCTTTTTTGTGTATTCCGCCAGGTCCACCGTGGTATCGCTCCCGTGATCCCAGTAATTCTGGCGCAGACAGAGTCCTGTTTTTCCCGCTGCCGCGTCCCGGATAAGCTCCCAGTTGGGTACCTGGGGAATCGTAAAGTCCAAACCCCGCAGCCCGGGGATCTCCATCATCGCGCCCACCACATTCTGCACATTCCCGCAGGAATGTACCACAATACCGCCGAACTCCTTGGCAATCATGGCGTTGTACTTCACCCCGAATTCCCGGTACAGATTCGGGGATAGCAGGGCGGCCGTATCATCACTGACCCGCACGCCAACTTCACGGGGAACATGCCAGAACTCATGGCTCACGCTGTAGAGGTTCTTGATCCGCTTAAACTGTTCCCTGATGTACAGAATCGTCGCCTCAGTTACCTTTTCCAGCAGGGCGTGCACCTCATCAGGATACTCCAGGGTGGCCCCGATAAAGGAGGTGTAATCCCAAATCAGGGACGCGGTTACCAGGGGGGAGGGCACGTTGACCACCCGCAGAGGCATGGAGGAATGGCTTTCCAGCCATTCGATGCGCTGCCATGCCTTCTGGAACAGGGGGTTGTTCACCGGATCCGGTACCTTAAGTTTGTACACATCCTCCTCATTCCCGTCCCGGATAAGGGGGCTTATCCAGGGGTCGGCCTCATTGTTCACCTTATACTCACACCCAAAGGCGGCAGCGACAATGTTGATGCCCAGGTTGGGTTTGATATTGGGGAAGCCATAATCGTATATGAGTTCCCGCTTCTGATGAAACTCCTCGTTCCACCGCAGTTCCGCTGCATCGTCGTCATAGAACTCCTTGGTGGCCGGATGAAAAGGCCCCACTTCAATAACAAAGGGCACTTCATCGATATCTTCGAGCCGCCAATTTGCGGCGATCAACTTTTTCTTGGTTTCGATATCAAGTTTTTCAGTCATGTATTTCCTCTACTATAAATCAAGATGTTTAAGACTACCATACTAGTCTACCAATGTCAATGCGATTAGGACCGGCTCCTTAACATACCTCGCATATTTCGATACACTTGATACCATGATGTATAGCTTAGGCCCCGCTGGTAATGGAGTGAGGCTTTCTTGTATTATGGTGGTTTTTTCCCTCTGTTTTGGGTGTAAGCCCGGCACAGGTGTCTCGAACCCTGGTTCGTCAAAACCCGTCATGGTGGTAAGCATCCTTCCCCAACAGTGGTTTGTCGCCCGTATTGCCGGGGATAGGGTGCGGATTATGACCCTGGTCGGCCCTGGACAAAACCCCCATAGTTACGAGCCGACTCCGAAACAGATGGCGGAACTTGCAGCAGCCCAGGCTTGGGTGCTTTCAGGTACAGAATTCGAGCTGCCCCTCAAACCCAAGATTGAAGCCCTTTTTCCTAAGCTCCGTATTGTTGACGGTACTGCGGGGGTCAGTTTCAGAAGCCTGGAAGTCCATGATGAACACGGAGATACCGATGATGAGTCTGGCATAGACCGGCACACCTGGCTTGGCCCGAAGCCTGCAAAAATTATGGCCGCTCATATTCGGGATGCCCTTTGTTCCCTGGATGAGCCGGGGACCTCGGTGTATCAGGAAAACTACGCTGCTCTGATACAGGATATTGACGCTGAATTCGACGTACTGCAGGAGGAACTCAGCCCCCTCAAAGGCACAAGCGTTTTTGTCTATCATCCGAGTTTCGGGTATTTTCTGGATGAATTCGGCATAGTCCAAGAGGCGGTAGAATCAGGGGGCAAGGAGCCGACTCCCCGGGAACTGAGCGGGCTTATTGACAAGGCCCGGCAGCACGGAGCAGCGGCGATTTTTGTGCAGGCCCAGTTTCCTGTGCAGGCGGCCCGGACCGCAGCGGCTTCGGTGGGGGCGGAACTGATTGCCCTGGATCCCCTGGCACTGGATTGGCTGCAAAATATCCGCGATATGGGCGGAGCTTTAAAAAAAGCCGCCAAGATGGAACGTACAAAACCGGAGGCATTACCATGAAGGAACACCTGGTTCATCCAATAGAACGGAACATAGCCCTCCGTTTCGATAGGGTTTCCTTTTCATATAAGGATGTACCGGTATTGGAAAACGCAGGGTTTCATATTCACGAAGGTGAATGCATCGCCTTGGTCGGCCCTAACGGTTCGGGGAAGACCACAGTGCTCAAACTGCTCTTAGGGCTGGAGAAGCCTCAAACCGGAACCATTGAAATTCTGGGAGACGCCGCTCGAAGATTTCCAGGAACGTTTCGGGGGCGGGACCAGGTGGGATACGTCCCTCAGCAGGCCGCCTTTGACCGGGCCTTCCCCATTGTGGTGCGGGATGTGGTTAAGATGGGACGGCTTCATCCCTTTTCCCGGAAATACAGCGCCGAAGATAAGGCCGCGGTAGAAGCGGCACTGGAACAGGTTGAAATTACCGTCCTGGCCGGGAGACCCTATCGGAACCTTTCCGGTGGACAGCGCCGGCGGGTCCTCGTGGCCCGCGCCCTGGCTGCCAAGCCTGCACTGCTCGTTCTGGACGAACCTACTGCCAACATGGACGCGGAAAGCGAGGAGCGGCTTTTTACCACCCTGAGCAAACTGAAAGGGCAGACTACCATCCTCATCGTTACCCATGACCGGGACTTTGTGTCCTCCCTTACCGACCGGGTTCTCTGTATGGGAAGCCAGGAACACGACGGGATAGTCCAGCACCGAATCGAAACTTCAGGTAAGCCCGAAGATGCCCTGTTGGGAAGCCACGCCCATGGAAGCGGCTATTTCCATGAGAACCGCGTTATTCATGGTGAAAGTATCCCCGCAGATGCCTGCTATGCGGAGCATGCTCCGTTGAAGAGCGGTTGCGCTTCAGACCGTGATAATGACGGGGCCAATAGGGAGCGGGTATGACCGGATTCATCGCGGTCCTGTGTAACCCGGATTTCCCTTTTATCAGAAATGCCCTCTTTGCGGGACTTTTATCCTCCGTGCTTTTCGGATTACTGGGGACCATGGTCACAGTGCGGCGCATCGCCAGCCTTGCAGGGGCAATCTCCCATGCGGTGCTCGGGGGCATCGGCATGGCCCTCTACCTGCAAGCAACGAAGCTGGCCCCCGGCTTTCCTCCCATAGCCGGGGCCATGGTCTTCGCCGTGCTCTCTGCCGGTATCATCGGGGTGGTCTCTCTCAAGGCGAAACAGCGGGAAGATACGGTGATCAACGCGATTTGGGCCATCGGCATGAGTGTAGGGGTACTGTTCATGGCAAAGACCCCAGGCGCCACGGATCCGAGTACCTACCTGTTTGGCAACATCCTCCTCATCTCAAACCAGGACCTCCTGCTCATGGCCATCCTGGACGTACTGGTTCTGATCCTGAGCTGGCGCTTTTATCCCCAGCTTGAGGCAACTTCCTTTGATGAAGAATTTGCCCAGGTCAGGGGAGTACCGACCACTGTGGTGTTTCTGGTCATCCTCATGATAAGCGCCGTTGCCATTGTGCTGCTTCAAACCTTTGTGGGCATTGTCATGGTCATTGCTATGCTCACCCTCCCTGCAGGAACCGCGGCCACGTGTGCCCGGAGTCTTGCGGGAATGATGCTCTGGAGCTGCCTCTTCGCAGGGCTGTTTTCGGTGGGCGGCCTGGTCCTGGGCTGGACCTTTGACGCGCCGGTGGGAGCCATGACCGTGATCATCGCCGGTATCGTCTTCCTGGGTGCCGCTGTGGTACGGGTTCTGGCAAGCCGCAAGCTGGGGTAACCGTCCCTGGTGGTTTACGCGGTTTATGTGTTGCGACATTGAACAGTTTATCACAATAAGTTATAGTTGTATAGCAATTAAGATGATTCACCGTTATACGGGGCGTTGGCCCCCTTTTTTAAGGAGTTTCGATGAAAGGGATTGAACTGGAAAAAACCTATGATCCTAAGGGATTTGAGGATAGGATTTATGCTCATTGGAAGGAAGAGGGGGCCTTTAAGCCGAAAACAGATACGGCCCATCCGTATGTTATTGTGATTCCGCCTCCTAATGTTACCGGGGTGCTTCACCTGGGACACGGACTTAACATAAGCCTCCAGGATATTGTGATTCGTTTTCATCGTATGCAGGGAGAGCCGGTGCTCTGGGTGCCCGGCACAGACCATGCCGGGATTGCGACCCAGCATGTGGTGGAAAAGCGCCTCAAGGCCAAGGGCCGGAGCCGCCATGACCTGGGGCGGGATACCTTTGTGGAAGAAACCTGGAAGGTGAAAGGGGAACACCACACCACCATCTCCCGTCAGCTTGCCCGCATGGGGGCCAGTGTGGACTGGTCACGGGAGCGCTTCACCCTGGATGAGGGCCTTTCCAAGGCGGTGCGGGAGGTCTTTGTCTCTCTCTATGAACGGAATCTTCTGTACAAGGGGAATTACCTGGTAAACTGGTGTACCTCCTGCGGTACCGCCCTTTCAGATGATGAGGTGGATCATGAGGATACACCGGGGAAGCTGTACCGTATCCGTTATCCCGTTGCTACCGCTCAAAACAGCGAACCCGGTGCGCAGCGGGGGGGAGGTTTTGTGGAAATTGCCACCACCCGGCCTGAGACTATGCTGGGGGATACGGCCGTGGCGGTCCACCCCGATGATGAACGGTACCGGCACCTGGTGGGTAAAAAGGTGCGCCTCCCGTTAACAGATCGGGAAATCCCAGTGGTGGCAGATACCTATGTGGACAGGGAGTTCGGCACCGGGGTGGTGAAGATCACCCCTGCTCACGACCCCAATGACTGGGAAGTGGCCAAGCGCCACGGGCTGCAGGTGATCAACATCCTCAGCCCCGACGGACATCTCAACAACGAGGTTCCTGAACAGTACCAGGGCATGCCGGTAAAAGCCGCACGGGACGCGGTCCTTGCGGATCTCAAGGCCAACGGGTTCTTCATCAAGGCCGAGGACATCACCCACGCGGTGGGGCATTGTTACCGTTGTCATACGGTGATAGAGCCATTTCTCTCGGAACAGTGGTTTGTCAGGATGAAGCCTCTGGCGGAAAAGGCTCTGGCCGCGTGGAAGGCAGGGGACATCATCTTCTACCCCCGAAAATGGGAAAACACCTACCGGCACTGGCTGGAAAACATCCGGGACTGGTGCGTGAGCCGGCAGCTCTGGTGGGGCCACCGGATTCCCGCCTGGTCCTGTACCACATGCGGCACAACCACAGTTTCCCGGACAGACCTCACGGCCTGCCCCCACTGCGGTTCTGAAAACATTGAGCAGGACCCGGATGTGCTGGATACCTGGTTTTCAAGCTGGCTCTGGCCCTTCAGTACCCTGGGCTGGCCAGAAGCAACAGCGGACCTCGCGTCCTTTTATCCCACTACCGCCCTGGTTACGGCCTACGACATCATCTTCTTCTGGGTTTCCCGGATGATCATGGCGGGCCTGGAGTTTACCGGCAAAGCCCCCTTCCGGGACATCTACATCCACGGGCTGGTCCGGGATAAGCTGGGCCGTAAGATGAGCAAGAGCCTGGGAAACGGCCTTGATCCCCTGGAACTGGTGGATGAGTTTGGCGCTGATGCCCTCAAGTTTACCCTGGCCTTTTTATGCGCCCAGGGTCAGGACCTCCTGGTGGATAAGGAATCCTTTAAGCTCGGTTCAAAGTTCGCCAATAAAATATGGAACGCCAGCCGGTATATCCTGATGAACCTGGAAAACCGGAACCTCATCGAAACCCCTAGTCTGCTTCCGGTGGATCGGTGGATCTATTCCCGGCTTAACGGGGCAGCCCAGGGGATGACCGATGCCTTCCGCTCGTATCGTTACAATGACGCCGCTCAGATCGCCTACGAATACTTCTGGAACGACTTCTGCGACTGGTATGTGGAGGCCACCAAACTTTCCCTGCGGGAGGGGGATGACGCTGAAAAGGACCGGGCCACTACGGTGCTCCTTGAGGTGCTCGCCGAATCCCTGCGGCTCCTTCACCCGCTGCTTCCCTTTGTTACCGAAGAAATCTATGGAAAGCTCCCCAATATCAAGGAGCACCAGGGTTCTACGCTCCTCATCAACGCCCCCTATCCTGGGTACGACGAACAACGGGCAAACCCGGAGGCAGAACGGGACTTTGCCTTTCTCCAGGAACTGGTCCGCATGATCCGTACCCTGCGGAGCGAGTGTACCATCACCCTGGACAAGAAGATCCGGGTACTGGTGCGTTTAGATGCCGGGCACAGCCGGTTTCTCAGGGAAAACGGGAAGCTCCTCAAACTCTTCGCAGGCCTTGGGGATCTGGAAATACAAGTCCCCCTCGGGGCAGATTCCAGAGGGCGGCCAACCGGGTCCATCGGCCTGGTCGGTTCCGGGTTTGAAGCCTTCGTGTATATTGCCGAAGCCGTGGACCTGGCCTTTCTCAAACAAAAATTCACCAGGGAAATCGAGAAGGACCGTAAGTTTATCGCAGGACTGGAAGCGAAACTGGCCAATGAAAAGTTCCTGAAAAACGCCCCGCCGGAACTGGTAGCCGGGGAACAAGCGAAACTGGCGGATGCCTTAAAACGCACCGGTACCCTCGAATCCTATATCCGGGATATGGTATAAGGAAATGGAGGACAATATGACCACCGAGGAAATGATCAGACTAAGCGGAACTCGTCTTGCGCCGTACATGCAGCTTGCTACCGCCCTGATTGGGAAGGTTCGCGAAGGAGGGGGTAATATGTTTCGGCATCAACTGGATACCATGGCGACCCTCATTGACTATGGCTATATTGATTCGGTACTCCTCAAGGCGTCGATAGTGCATGATCTCATTGAAGATGTCCCCGATTTCAACCATAATCTGCTTTTGTCGGTGGATTATGAAAGTCCTGCGGTGTATGACCTGGTTCTTGAGGTTACCCGGTTCCCCGAGGAGACTAAGGCCGAATTCCTCACCAGGATCCTGGACAACGGTTCCCGGCACGCCAAGATACTGAAAGCGGCGGATCGGATCTCCAATATGATATCCCTGGGGTTTGTGATTAACACGGAGTTTATCAACCGGTATACCGAAGAAACGGTGCAGTACATTTTCCCCATTGCCAAGGAGGTGGACAAGGCGATGCTGGCAGAGCTGCAATCCCTGGTAAGCTCCCGCAGGAAGTATGTATCGGCCCTGTCAAAAGATACATAGAGGCCCGGATAATTGGCTGGAATTGCCTGGCGCTCAAACGGCCGGTGCTTATAGTGGTAAGATGCTGGCATCGTCTCCGGCTCCCTTGATAACAACGCATACCGGTTTATCCGTCCGTTTTTGTATCAACGGAATGTCTCAACCGCCCTGTTAAATGTACTGGACGGAGTGAATGTTGCTGTTTTCCCGGATTCAACAAGCGTCCGGACGGTAACGTCTGACGTACACACACAGTTTTTAGCGGAATGTCGGCAACGGAAAGCCGAACTAGGAACACGGCGGAGGGCTTAAGCAAGTACCTGGACGAGCGGCGCCCCTACTGGGAAGCGCTGGCACTTTGAAACCCCAGAAGAATTCGAAACGCGGATAGCGCGGCATCGCCAGTAATAATGGCGGTACGTCCAGAAAAAAGGTGTCAAACGCAACATCATAAACTTAAGGGGAGACGGAGAGGAAAAAGAGCATACTGGTCCGTAAGTCCCAAAGCGTCCAGGGATAGCGCATCGGTTTTTAAATCATAGGTATACAGACTTTCAGCCACAAGGCTCCGGAGCAACGACAGGACAGAATAATACTTCTTTCATCCGCTCTGCCGCTTCCCCAAATCCCGGGCTTTGATCCGGAACTCCGCCCGTATAAGGCTTGCCCTGGCGGTATCGGTTTCAAACCTGAAGGAACCGGTCTTGATAAGCGCTTCCGCCCGCTCTTTGGCGGCCAGGGCCCGGTCGTAAT
>JAITNU010000038.1 GCA_031290325.1 Treponema sp. | reverse complement strand
TGCCCGGTTGAAACAGATATGCCTCCATAAAAGGGCTGCCGATTTATCGGACTGATTCAGCCCTTCTTCTGTTGGGATTTTTCAGTGACGTATCAGGCGGCTGTGAATAGTAACAATTCGGGAATAATGGACACTGAAACCCTGATATGCGGCTCCTTCGTATACATTGAAATAAATGATACATTGGCATAGACTAGACAGGATTATACCTAGGGGTGGTATTCCCCTGTGAATCAATGTAATGGAGTTATAGTATGCTTGTTTTGAAATTTGGCGGTACCTCCGTAGGAACTCCCGAGGCAATTGGTAAGCTTATCAATATAGTCAGGGATCCTGAACATGCCGGCCGGGTACGGGTGGCGGTGGCTTCCGCTTTTTCGGGGATGACTGATGGGTTGATTGCGGTAAGCCGGAGGGCTGCAGATGGGGATGGCGCATATATCGTCCAGGTTGAGGCTATGCGGAAGCGGCATCTGCAAACGGCTGTGGCTTTTCTGAGCGGTACGGACCGGGAAGCGGCGGTTTCCCATGTTGATAAGACCTTTGCCGAACTTATCCGTACCCTGGATGGTATTGCCATCTTGGGAGAGCTTTCCAGGCGGACCCAGGACGTGGTGATGAGTTTTGGGGAACGGCTTTCGGCGTTTCTCCTGGCTCAGATATGTACTGCATCGGGGATACCGGCGGCTTTTCTGGATACCCGGTCGCTGATTAAAACCGATGACCGTTATGGAAAGGCCCGTTTTCTTACAGCGGAAACCTTTTCAAATATCCGTTCCTTCTTCCTTGCTCTGGGGGAGGAAAAACCGGTCCTCCAGATTGCCACGGGTTTCATCAGCGCCACGGCAGAGGGGCATACCACGACCCTGGGACGGGGTGGCTCGGACCTGACTGCAGCCATCTTTGCCGCGGCCTTGGACGCGGAGGCAGTGGAAATATGGACCGATGTGGATGGGATCATGACGGCGGACCCCCGGCTGGTGAAGAACGCCTTCACGATTGAGACTATCTCGTCGATTGAAGCTATGGAGCTTTCCCATTTCGGCGCCAAGGTGCTCTATGCCCCTACTATCAAGCCTGCCTTTGAAAAGGGGATACCGATCTGGATCCGCAATACCTTTAACCCTGCTGGCGGGGGTACCCGGATTTCCAATGACGCGGTTCCCAGCAGCTACCCTATCAGGGGGATCAGTTCTATGCACCACGTGGCCCTGGTCAGGATTCAGGGATCCGGTATGGTGGGGGTTGCGGGGTTTTCCTCCCGGCTTTTCGGCGCTTTGGCGCGGCAGGGGATCAACATCATCCTGATTACCCAGAGTTCCAGCGAGTACTCTATCTGTTTTGCGGTGCTCCCGGAAGATGTGGGGAGCGCTGAACGGGCCATAAGCGAGGAGTTTGACCGGGAGATTGGTTCCGCTGCCATTGATCCACCGGTAACGGAGCAGGACTGCTCGATCATCGCGGTGGTGGGGTCCCGGATGAAAAGTACCTCCGGCATTGCGGGGAAGGTGTTTCACGCCCTGGGGCGGAATGGGGTGAATGTGATTGCCATTGCCCAGGGGTCCTCAGAACTCAATATTTCAGCGGTTATATCCCGGCAGGATGAGGCCAAGGCCCTTAATGCAATACATGAGGCGTTCTTCTTATCTGGCATCCGTTCGGTCAACCTCTTCCTGGTGGGTATAGGGCATATTGGAGGTACCCTGGTGGACCAGATCGCGGTGCAGCAGGAGGTCCTGGCGAATGAGTTCAAGATCCGCATCAATCTGGTGGGGGCGGCCAATTCCCGGAACATGATCTTCTCTGAGGAAGGGCTGGACCCGAAAACGGTGAAGGCCCGCTTAAAGGGTTCCTTGCCCTTTGATTTGCCGGGCTTCATCGCAGAGATGAAGGCTATGAACCTTCCCAACGTGGCCTTCTGCGATTGTACGGCCAGTGAAGCGGTAGCCGCCCAGTATGCCTTGATCCTCCAATCGGCTATACCTATTGTTACCCCCAATAAAAAGGCCAATTCAGGTTCCTACGAATACTACAAAACTCTGACCGCTTATTCCCGTGACCGGGGGATTCCCTATCTCTACGAGACCACGGTCGGCGCCGGGCTTCCGGTCATTTCCAGCCTCAGGGATCTGTTTCTCGCCGGTGATAAGGTACGCCGAATCGAGGCAGTTGTTTCCGGGACCTTGAGTTTCATCTTTAATAATTATGACGGGAGTAAGCCCTTTTCCGCCCTGGTGCGGGAGGCCAAGGCCAAGGGTTATACCGAGCCTGACCCCCGAGACGATCTGAACGCCATGGACGCGGCCCGGAAGGCCCTGATACTTGCACGGGAATGTGGTCTTTCCCTGGAATTTTCCGCAGTGGCCATTGAACCTATTCTGCCCCCGGCCTGCTTTGAGGCCCCTGATGTGGAGGCTTTTTTTACGGAGCTTGAAAAGGCGGATGGTGATTTTGAAAAACGCCGCGTCCAAGCTGCAGCGGAAGGGAAGGTCTTGCGGTATGTGGTGATCGTTGAAGAAGGGGCTGCCCGGCTTTCCCTTCGGGCTGAACCTGCGGGAAGTCCGTTCCGCAGCCTCGTGGATTCCGACAATATCGTGGTGATCACCACGGACCGGTATTCCACGCTTCCCATGGTGATCAAAGGCCCTGGCGCAGGCGCTCAGGTTACCGCCGGTGGGATCTTCGCCGATATTGTGCGGATAGCCAGGACCTTGGTTTGAGGTAATGAGGGGGAAGGGATGATCGGGATCGGGGCAGATGAAAAATGGTCATGGATGGCATGGGTGTACCAATGGGGTATTGACTGCATTAAGGGGATACAACGTATTGAGAACCCGCTCCTCACGGAGCTTATCAAGGGTATCACGGCTTTGGGGTCTGAGTATTTTTATATTCCTGTAGTGCTGTTTATGTTCTGGTGTATTGATGAAAGGCAGGGGCTGCGGCTGGGATTGCTCATCATACTGTCCAGTTGGGTAAACGGGGGCTGCAAGGAGCTTCTGCGGCAGCCCCGGCCCTATAGCCTGGACCCTTCGGTGGGACGGGCGTTTGAACCGAGTTACGGTATCCCTTCTGGACATGCCCAACTGTCCCTCACGTTCTGGGCATGGGTCTCCGGCTTTTGGCGTGAGAGGTTGTGGTCGGCTGCCATCCTCATCATCCTGGTTATCGGCTTTACCCGGCTGTACCTGGGTCTTCATTTTCCCACGGACCTGCTGGCAGGCTGGTTCCTGGGGGGCCTCATCCTGCTGCTCTATTATGGGTTTGGGAAGCGTATCGAAGCACGCCTTGCCGCCGGGGGAACCCGGGTTCGTATTTGGAGCGTCGCCCTCGTCGCCCTGATCATGAACGCCTCGGGCTCAGGCCGGATTTTCGGGGGCCTCATGCTGGGGTTCGGCATGGGCTACAGTCTGATGCTCCAACACGTTCCCTTTTCCGCTCAGGCTATGGTAAGGGGCAAGAAACCGGCGCTGCCCTTGCTGGCGGCACGGTATGCCCTGGGAATCACCGGCGCGGTCCTGGTGTACCAAGGCCTTAAAGCCATCTTTCCCGGTGAAGGCTCTCTGTTTGCGGAAATCCCCGGATGGGGAGCAAACTCACCCTATTATGAACTTGGCTGCTTTGTCCGCTATGGATTAGCGGGCTGCTGGGTAACCCTTGGGGCACCGTGGCTCTTTCTGCGCCTCGGTCTCGCCAGCGGCAGAATGACGACCTTAGAAAAAGGTGAACATTAAGCAGAAAAACCACAGAGAACACGGAGTTTTTTACTACTTTCTACTTACTACTTTTCTCACGGCTCGCAGGATGTTTTCATACCCTGTGCAGCGGCAGAGGTGGCCGGAGAGGAGTTTTCGCAGTTCATCATCGGTATAGGGTTTGCCGCTTTGGGCTATCTCATGGGCGGTCAATAAAAAACCGGGAGTGCAGAAGCCGCACTGGATGGCTCCCTCATCAACAAAGGCCTGCTGTACATCCGAAAGTTCCCCCTGTGCTCCGGTGAGTCCTTCAACGGTGAGGATCTCTTTCCCATCTGCCCATACTGCAAGGTAGATGCAGGAATTGACACTTTCCCCGTTGATGAGCACAGTGCAGGCCCCACATTCCCCTACTTCGCAGCCTTTCTTGACACTAGTAAGCCGGTACTCGTTACGAAGCAGGTCTGTCAGGGAGGCCCGCACATCCACCATGGTTTCCGTTGGTTTCCCGTTGATGATGCAACGCACCAGGGCCCACTGACTCATAGGATCCCTCCTGCAAGCGCTATGGAACGCCCTAAGGCCCGTTTGGTAAGTTCTTCGATGAGGTGCAGCCGGAACTCCCTGCTCGCCCGCCAGCTTGAACGGGGATGCACATCATTAAGGGCGGCCTTGCCTGCCAGGTCTATTGTTTCCTCGCATATCTCCTGTCCCTTCACCGCCGCTTCTGCGCTTGGGGAGCGCATGGGCACAGGACCGGCCACCCCATAAGCGATACGCATCTGTTCAATCCGCCTTTTATCCCTGGTAAGCCGGACATTCACCGAACAGCCCAGGGTCGCAATGTCCATCGCGTTCCGCATGGCGTACTTTATGTAATGACCGTAACAGTGTTCATAACGTTCTTGCGGTATGAGTATCGCAGTGAGGATCTCATCGTGGGTAAGCGCGGTTTTCCCTCCCTGCCCATAGTGGTCCTCTATGGACATGATGCGTATCCCCTGAGGGCCTGTATACTCCATGATCGCGTCGTAGGCCATGAGGGTTGATGCGCTGTCTGCAGAGCTTACGCCATTACAGACATTCCCGCCAATGGTACCGATGTTCCGTATCTGCGGCCCGCCGATCATGTCAACTGCCTCTCCGAGTACCCCAAGGTGCTTTTGGATAAGCGGGTCCCTGGTGATCCGGGAAAAACTCGTGAGCGCCCCGATGCGGATAGTCCCCTCCTCAGTCAGAGAGATGCCCCGCAATTCGTCCAGTTTCTGTATGCTCACCAGGGCTGCAAGCCGCCCTTCCCGGATTTGGATCAACAGGTCGCTCCCTCCTGCAAGGATCAGCGCCTCTTCATGCTCCTGGAGCAGGGCAAGCGCATGGCCCACACTGGTGGCTTCGTACAGTGCTCTTATATTATACATGGCAAGCTTACTTAGTCCTGGGGAGGATGGTGTAGCTGAACTGGTTGGTGGCGCCCCCGGAAGGTGGGCTGGCTGGAGTATTATCCACACCCCTGACCTGTGCCTGCACCAGGGACCGGCTAATGGTTTGCGGGGTGTACTGCTCGTAGGGAATGTTAAAAGGCCGGTCCGAGGCGTATATGAGAATCCGCTCTTCCCCGTAAGGGGCCTGCAGCCTGAAGCTGCTTCGTTCCGGGATGGTCCTTATTACCCCGGCGCGAAGGACATTGGTCCCCGCGTCCGTGGGGTTGGGGTAGATGACCTGGATCTTGCTATCCACATCAACGTGGTATACCACAAAATAGCAGTCCGTGCCTGCTCGGAGCTTGATGATGAGCCGGTCCCCTTCATAGAAAACGTTCTTCCCAGCCTCTGGCCAGACCTCCAGCCCAAAGGCGTTATGCTCCCCCTCAAAGGGCCTGAGTATTTCCTGCCGTTCCGTCAGTTCCTTTAAGGTGATATTAGGGGGCTTTATCCGGGGATTGAGGATACTTGCCAGGACCGTGTCCTCCTTGAGGCTATAGGTCCTGGTCCCCCGGAGTTCCCCGGATTCCACATCAACCCCCCGCA
>JAITNU010000195.1 GCA_031290325.1 Treponema sp. | reverse complement strand
TGTTCACCGGCCAGGCAGGGCGGGGCCGGTTCATCCAGAGGAAGTAGCTTTGCCCCTTATAACGGGAAAATGGGTTTACCGAATTCACCATTCACTATTTGACCCACCGCAGAATAGATTGCTGAAAGGCCGCAGACAATACCAACATAACCGGCAATGATTTTTACCCCATGACTCTCACTAAAATCGCCGATAGCAAGCAGAAAAAACAACACCGTCAGTGATAAAAACACCACTTGCCCTGCCCGGTTATGCTTCAGGGTACCCAGAAACATAAAGAACGTGAATATACCCCATAAGAGCAAATAAAAACCCATAGATTTTCCATCGGCAGCCTTAATAGCATTGAATGGATTAATCCAGATAATGCAAAGGGACCACCAGAATGTACCATAAGCAGTAAACGCAGTCCCGCCAAAGGTGTTACCAAGCTGCAGCTCTGTGATACCTGCAATAATTTGAGCTGCTCCTCCAACCACAAGCCCCATAGCCACTATTACGACTGATAATTCAATGATATCCGCATTGTGCAGATTCAAAAGCACGGTTGTCATACCAAATCCTAAAAGCCCCAATGGTCCAGGATTGGCAGATTTCTTTGTGTCCGTGGACATACCTTACTCCCCTTGTTGTGTATTCTCAACAGAATTTATTATAGATACATATTGAGAAAAAGCAAGTAAAATCGCTAAAATTAAAAAAAAACTGAAATTCCTCTTGACACCGCGCCGGGATCTTATTATATTCTTTAACATGATATAACGGGGTGCTGGATAGTTCCGGCTGAGAGTAAGCGAATCAACGCTTAAAACCCATATAACCTGATCCGGATAATGCCGGCGTAGGGAATTTGCTGATTACCGCGAGCAGGTGACCAGCTTATGAAGCGCCTAACGGAATATCCGCCAGGGCGCTTTTTTTTCGGAGAAGTTCCCGTGCTTGTGGAGGCAAGATGAAGCATGTGTTGAGTATCGCCGGCTCAGATTCAGGGGGAGGTGCGGGAATCCAGGCGGACATTAAGACCATGTCCGCCCTGGGTGTGTACGCTATGACGGTGATCACCGCCGTTACCGCTCAGAATACCCAGGCGGTGTACCAGGTGCAGGAGCTTGATGTCCCCATAGTCGTGGCCCAGATAGAGGCGGTGTACCGCGATATCCCGGTGGACGCCGTTAAGATCGGTATGGTCTCGAATGCGGCGATTATTCACGGTATCAAAGCGTCGCTCCTATCGTTTCATGCAAAAAATATCGTGGTTGATCCGGTGATGGTGTCAAAAACTGGCTATCAACTGCTGAGAAGTGACGCCATTGAAGCGCTTAAAACCCTGGCCATGATTGCGGATATATTCACCCCCAATATTCCCGAAGCGGAACTGTTGTGCGGCACCTCAATTACCACCGAAGCTGATATGCGGCAGGCAGCAGAAACAATAGCCGCCCTGGGGGTACGGAACGTCCTCATCAAAGGGGGACACCGCGCAGGCCCGGACGCCGGAGACCTGCTTTTTCTGGACGGCAGATTCGTCGCGCTGTCTGCCAGGCGTATTGAGACAAAACACACCCACGGAACCGGCTGCACCCTTTCTTCCGCCATCGCAAGCCGCCTTGCCCTGGGGGATTCCATGGAAGCGGCGGTGCGTACCGCAAAAGCCTATCTCACCCAGGCTATCGCCGATTCCTACGCCCTGGGCAAAGGAACCGGTCCGGTGGGCCATTTTGCAGCTCTCTACCGTAAAGCGGGTATGGAGACGGTTCAATGAAAAAGCAGCGGATGTTCCTCCTCTGGCTCGGTGCGGCAATCTCTCTTTCTGAAATCTTTACCGGCGGTATGCTTGCCCCCCTCGGTTTTGCCAAGGGCCTTATCGCGATTATCCTCGGCCACCTGATCGGTACAGGGTTCCTGGCAGTCGCAGGCTATGTCTCATTTACGCGGAAGCAGAACGCCATGGACAGCGCCGTGTATTCCTTTGGTTCAGGAGGCGGGAAGCTCATCGCCCTCTGTAATGTGGTACAGCTCATCGGCTGGAGCATCATAATGGTCATCCAGGCGGGAAGCGCGATCACCGGAATCCTGCCAGTGCCCTTTACGCCGGTAGCGCTAATACTGTCGATCCTCGTGGTACTCTGGGCCTTCCTGTTTGGAAGCCCCATAGGGGAGCGCCTCCACGTTATCGTCGTGGTACTGCTTTCCCTCTTGTGTGTGGTACTCTTCATGGAAGCAGCAGGGGGCACTTCGGGCGCCGTGCTCAGTGAGGGCATGAGCATGACCCTTGCAGTGGAGCTTTCCATCGCGATGCCGGTTTCATGGCTGCCCCTGGTAGGGGATTATGCCTGTGATGCAGATGGGAAATGGTGCGCGGCGGGTATGCCCTTTGCAGGTTATTTCATCGGCAGCGTAGTCATGTACGTTTTGGGTCTCTTCATCGGCATCACCAGGGGAAGCGACATCTTTACTTTTATTGCCGCAAGCCCGTTTCGTATTATCGCCTGCGTGGTGGTGTTGTTATCAACCCTGACCACCGCGTTCCTCGATCTCTATTCAGCCCTTATTTCCTCCCGGCAGTTTATCACTCCGAAAAACAAAAGCCTTCCGCTCATCATAGCCGGGGGCTTTACGGTCGTGGTGTCGGCGCTGTTTCCCCCTGAAGCTTACGAGGCTTTTTTAACCGGGTTTCTCATGGTTATCGGTACAGTATTTGTGCCGGTCTACGCGGTACTGTTCATGGATTTTCTGACCAAAGCCCCTAAAGCCCGGCGTGCTTTTCCGGCAGGTAAACTCATAATCGCCACAGCCGGCATGGTGGCGTATCAACTGCTCACCCGGTATGAACTATGGATTCCGACGCTTTTGAGCATGGCCCTCGTCTGCGTCCTGTATATATTTTTTTATCAAGTAAAGTACAACCACACAAGGAGTATTCAGTATGAAAGAACCAGTGAAAACCCAAGCAGCCCGGATCGTTGATGCAGTGCGGGAAACATCCCCCCTCATCCACTGTATTACGAATTTTGTTAGCGTCAATGATTGTGCGAATATCCTGCTCGCCTTTGGTGCATCCCCTGCAATGATCGGTGATTTTGACGAAGCCTACGACTTCGCCACTATTTCCGGTGCCCTGTACATCAACATCGGCACATCAACGCGGCAGGATGAAGCGGGTATCCTTCATGCCGCCTTAGGGGCGAAAGCAGCGGGAAAACCCATCGTGTTTGATCCCGTGGGCTGCGGGGCGATTCCCAGGCGGATTGCTGTGCTTGAGCATCTCCACCACGTTACGGGGATCGACATTATCAAAGGCAACATGGGCGAAATTATGGCCCTTGCAGGACAAAGCGTCACGGTCAAGGGCGTTGACAGTGACGGCGATGTTGAAGGCATTGAGGAAAGCGCTATTGCTCTCGCGAAAAAATACAGGTGCACCATTGCCGCAACCGGTAAAGCCGACGTTGTTACTGATGGGAAGGAGCTTGTACGGCTGCGTAACGGTGTGGAACTGCTTACGAAGATCACCGGAGCAGGCTGTATGGCAGGCGCGCTCTGCGGGGCAAGTGCTGCGGCAGCATCCCTAAAGGGTGGCACTATGTTCGCGGCCACAGTCGCAGCAATCACGGCGCTGTCCATCGCAGGTGAAATTGCCGCTGAAAAAACAGCGCTCCCCGGCTCCTTCCGCGTGGCCCTCATTGATGCCATCTATGGGATAAACGGCGCACTTATACAGGAAAAAGGAACCATTGGATGTTGAATAAAAAGGATCTGCTCTTGTATCTCTGCACCAACCAGGTGCGTCCGATTACCCAGGCCCTTGAGGAGGCCCTTGCCGGTGGCGTAACCATGGTACAAATACGGGAAAAGGACGCTTCCACCCAGAGGTTTTACGAGGTTGCCTGTATGGTCCAGGCCCTTACCAGGCGATACGGTGTGCCCCTTGTTATCAATGACCGCATCGATATCGCCCTTGCCGTGAACGCCGATGGTGTGCATCTCGGTCAGTCGGATATGCCCCTTGGGGCCGCCCGAAAGCTGGTGGGGAATAGCATGTTCATTGGGGTATCTGCCGGGACCCTTGAACAGGCCCTGGCCGCCCAAAAATACGGCGCCGATTACCTCGGTGTCGGTCCTGTGTACCCCACCACCAGTAAAGCGGATGTGCCTGATGCGCTGGGAACGGAGCGTCTCCGCGTAATCCGCGAGGCGGTGCATATCCCGGTTATTGGTATCGGCGGTATCGGGCCCCACAATATCAGGGATGTGATGCAAACCGGTGTTGCCGGTGTTGCGGTCATCTCCGCCATTCTTTCACAGCCTGATATCAAAGCGGCTACACAGGAACTACGGGACGCCCTGGGATGTTTCCCCGTATAGGTTCCCGGAGATCGAACTTGTAGGTGATTTAAAAAGGCGGTACCAGGCTCCTAGCCCTTCCTGATATATAAGGGTATGGAGGTCAGTTCTTTGTCATCAATATATAACACAAAATTAACGACCCCGTTGTTCTTAAAATGGAGGTTAGAAATGGTAAAAACCAGATGGGATACGGCAGTGGCGTTTCCTACCCCCTTGACATCCACATTCCCGTTTATGGTATCTATGCTCATTTCCCCGTTCAGGTCCCTGGTTTCAATCCTGAAGCTGTGGTTGGTGAATTCCCAGAGATCAAAGCGGATCCTGATCACCACCGATAATTGGGGATGCACACAGGGGAAATTACGGGAAATAATCGTATCAAAGGTCCCCACAATGGTAAGTTTACCGCCGTTTTCCTGGGCAAAATCACAGAAGGTAAATAATTCAATTTTCATAGGGTTAGCCCCCCTTTTAAGCAATCCACAGCCATACCTTAAGGGTAATGCAGAAACAGGTTCTCGGCTAGGGGGCAGTAATCCTAAAAATAGCGCAGGGCGTTTCCAAAGGAAATGTCCCGTACCATGTCGCTCAACAGGGTGAAGTCATTGGGGATTTCCCCCGCTTCTGCCCAGGTCCCCAGGATGTTGCAGAGGATCCGGCGGAAATATTCATGCCGGGGATAGGACAGGAAGCTTCGGGAGTCGGTGAGCATCCCCACAAACCGGGATAAGAGGCCGATGTTCCCCAGGAGCTTCATCTGGTCCTCCATGCCGTCCCGGTGATCCAGGAACCACCAGGAAGAACCGAGCTGCATCTTGCCTGGTATCCCGTCCCCCTGGAAGCAGCCCATGATAGTACCGAGCGTATAGAAATCTTTGAAGTTGAGGCTGTAGAGTATAGTCTTGGGGAGTTTCCCTGCGGTTTCCAGGAGATCCAGAAAACGGGCCAGCTTTTCTGCCACCGGATGATCGTGGACCGCGTCGTAGCCCGTATCAGGACCAATATCCTTAAAGGCCCGGGAGTTGTTATTCCTGATTGCCGCTATATGAAGCTGCATGGCCCAGCCCCGGTCATGGTATTCGGCGCCTAAGAAACAGAGGAGAAAGGTCTTATAGGATTCAAGGGAACGGGCGTCCACTACCGCTCCGTCAAGCACCCTGGCCAGGGTTTTGTCCACGTCCTTTCCCCACCGGGACCTGGGGTTACTGCCAGCCGGCGCAGGCTCAAAGGGGATATATTCCAGCCCGTGGTCCGCAGCCCGGCAGCCCCGTTTATCGAAGAAGTCAATCCGTCCCCTGAGGGCCTCAAGCAGCTCCTCCAGGGTTCTGATGGTCTTTCCCGCGGCCTTGCCAAGCTGGGCTATATAATCGGCAAAGCCCGGTTTATCAATATTGATGACCTTGTCGGGCCTGAAAGAGGGAAGCACCTTGGTTTCCGTTCCCTTGGCAGCGGCGATTTTTTCGTGCCATTCAAGGGTATCCGCAGGATCATCGGTGGTACCCACGGCGTAGACCTTAAATTTTTTAAAAATACCGTGGACCGAGAGGCTTTCATCCTTTTGTAATTGCTCGTTAGCCGCCTTCCAGATTGCCGGGGCGCTGGCCTTATTCAGGGGATCGTCAATAGCAAAGTAGCGCTGCAATTCCAGATGGGTCCAGTGATACAGGGGATTCCCGATGAGCCGGGGAACGGTCTCTGCCCAGGCGAGGAACTTATCGTAAGGCTCCATATTCCCGGTGATGAACCGCTCATCAATACCGTTTGCCCGCATCATCCGCCATTTATAGTGATCCCCGTAGTGATCTTCCCCCAGCCACATATAGGCCAGGTCGGGAAACCGGCGGTTATCTGCGATCTCCCGCGGGTTAAGGTGGCAGTGGTAATCAAATATAGGTTCCCCCGCCGCCACTTCATGGTAAAGCCGCTGGGCGGTTTTGGTGGAAAGCAGGAAATGCATATCCATAAAATTGTTCATAACGTTACCCTCCAAAGAATAGGTTCTCTTAACCATACCCCAGGCTGATAGTTCTGACAATAAGGACGAGGGCATAAAAAACTTTCACCAATTTGTTGACAAAGAGCTTACTAAGTGCTATATATGTTAATCATATAGTTCTTGTACAAGGACTTCAATTTTTTTTAAGGAGCTTTTGATGAAAAAAAATTATGTATGGACGTTAATCCCGATCTTTCTCGTAGTCATGGGGTGTGCATCCAAGCCTTCCGTTACTGAGACACCGGCAGGGGTCCCGGATTGGTTTTTTAATCCACCTATGCAGGAAGATGTGATCTTTGGTTCTGGCAGCGCTAAAATGTCGGATCTGAATATGTCCATGACCATGGCGGAGTCCCGTGCCCGGCAGTCTATCGCGTTTACCTTAAACGCCAATGTCCAGGCCATGATCACGGATTACACCAGAAACGCGGGCAACACAGATACTCAGTCAAACCTGAGTTTTGCTGAAACCGTTGGACGGCAGTTGACCTCTGCAAAGTTAACCGGAGCCACAGTGTACAAGCGGGGTCAGAGTTCGGATGGAACGGTATATGTGCTGATATCATTGAGCAAGGCCGATGCTGCCAAGGTAGGGGCGGATATTGTTGATAGTGAAGCCAGTAAGTACGCTGAATTCAAGGCCATGGACGCCCTCAAGATGATGGAAGCCCAGTTGTCTAAAACCGATATTAAGCCGGAACCGGTAACGCAGTAATCGGTAGTTCGGTGATCTGCGGTTTTGATGAAGCGGGACGGGGGCCGCTGGCAGGTCCGGTTTGTGCCGCTGCGGTGGTCCTCCCCAAAGACTTTCCCCTGGATTGTTTGGGGGATTCAAAAAAACTCACCCCCCTAAAGCGGGAAAAAGCCAGATCCCTTATTTTTAAGCAGGCCCTTGCCCTCGGTATAGGCTGGGCATCGGCTGCTGAAATTGACGAAATTAATATCCTCAAGGCCAGCCTGCTCGCTATGAAGCGGGCTTTTTTCGTTATGCTGCGGGTACATCCCCTTGAAGCAGGTCTTACGGCCATAGTAGATGGCCTCTATGTCCCGGATATTCCTATCCCCTGCCGTGCCCTGGTCAAGGCGGATAGCCTTATCCCGGAAGTTATGGCGGCCTCAATTCTTGCCAAAACCTGCCGGGACCGGATGATGGAACACTATGCCCGGCACTATCCTGAGTACGGCTACGAGCGCCATAAGGGGTATCCCACCCGGGAGCATCTGGAAAAACTCGCCTGCTACGGGCCATCTCCAATACAGCGAAAGACCTTTACGGTGAAGAGACTACCCTTGAAAAGCCCCGGATTATAAGGTACATATTTTGAGGGGGTTACATGAAAACAAAAGCGGTACGGATTTACGGTGTCAATGAGCTTCGGCTTGAGGAATTTGAACTGCCTGAAATCCGGGAAGATGAAATACTCGCCCAGGTGGTGTCCGATTCGATCTGTATGTCCAGTCATAAATTGGCCATCCAGGGGGCAAAACACAAACGGGTTCGGGGTGATCTGACGAAGCATCCGGCCATCATCGGCCATGAATTCTGCGGAACTATCGAAAAGGTAGGGGCAAAATGGGCAGATACTTTCAAGGCCGGCGATACCTTTGCCATACAACCCGCTCTTAACTACCCTGGTCCCGATGGACAGGGGACCCTCTGGGCCCCGGGATATTCCTACGAACACATCGGGGGGGACGCGACCTTCATCATCATTCCCCATGAAGTGATGGAGATGCACTGTCTTTTGGAATACCCTGGGGATAATTTTTACCTCGGTTCCCTGGCGGAACCGGTTTCCTGTATTGTCGGGGCCTTCCATGCCCAGTACCATACCCGCGCATACCACCATGACATGGGGATCGTTGAAGGAGGCTCCCTGGCCCTCCTTGCAGGGGTTGGGCCTATGGGCCTTGGGGCCATTGATTACGCCATCCACAATCCCAGAAAACCCGGGCGCCTCGTGGTTACCGATATTGACGATGCCCGTCTTGCACGGGCGGCCCAGCTTTTAAGCGTGGAAAACGCCAAAAAGCAGGGGGTGGAACTCAGCTTTGTTAATACCAAAGCCCTTACCGATCCGGTAGCCCAGCTCAAGGGCATCAATGGGAACAAAGGCTACGATGATGTGTTTGTCTTTGCCCCGGTAAAACCGGTCCTGGAACTGGGGGATAGCTTACTCGGCACCGACGGCTGTCTCAACTTCTTTGCCGGGCCTACGGATCCTGCTTTTTCAGCGAACTGTAACTTTTACAATGTCCATTACGAGTCCCACCACCTGGTGGGAACCTCTGGGGGTAACACCGATGACATGAAAGAATCCCTGGCAATGATGGCCCGGGGGGAACTCAATCCGGTCTTCATGGTTACCCATGTGGGGGGGCTTAACGCGGTGGCCCAGACCACTATTGATTTGGACAAAATTCCCGGGGGAAAAAAGCTGATCTATACCCATAAGAACCTGGAACTGACCGCTATTGCTGATTTTGCGGAAAAGGGAAAAACCGATACATTCTACGCAAAGCTGGCGGAAATCTGCAATCAGGGCCTCTGGAACCGGGAAGCGGAACAGTATGTGCTCCACTATGCCCCGGAAATATAGGGCTTCCTATACAGAGAAGATTCCAATGAGTTCCCGGAAACGAGGAGGCAGGGGGGTTCTGAAGGTCTCCCGCTTCATACTGCCGGGCAGCAGCAGACTGAGACTTTTGGCATGAAGCATGAGCGTTGCCTGGGGAAACAGGGGGTCCTGCATACCGTAGATGGGATCCCCCACAATGGGATGTCCCAGGTGGCGCAAGTGTACCCGCAGTTGATGGGTGCGTCCGGTCTTAGGCTGGAGGAGCAGAAGGGAATGGGACGCCCAGGAGCGGATGACCTGGTACCGGGTTATGGCGATTTTGCCCGTATCAGGGGATACGGTAAAACGTTTGCGGTCCCGGGGATCCCTGCTTATACGGGTCTCGATGCAGCCGGAAGGCTCTGTAAACACACCTTTAACAATGGCTCCGTAACGTTTCCGTACCTTCCGGGCCTTGAACTGGCCGGCCAGAAACGCCAGGGCTTCATCATTATAAGCGGCGATAATGACGCCGGAGGTATCCTTGTCCAGCCGGTGGACGATGCCGGGACGGAAGCCCTCCCCTGCAACCAGGCCGCCGGCGTTGAGCCGCCGGTACAGAAGGGCATTCGCCAAGGTGCCCTGGTGGTTTCCCGCCCCAGGATGCACCACCATGCCCTGGGCCTTGTTCACCACCACCACCTGCTCATCTTCATACAGTACCTCAAGGGCGATGTTTTCAGGCACCAAGCCTGTTGGTTCAGGCTCTGCCCAGGTAAGCTCAAGGAAGTCCCCGGCCCTTACTATACGGGAGATCTTTACCGGCCTCCCATTGATCCGGGCTTCCAGGTCCCTGGCCCTGATCTGGGAACGCCTCATGAGCCGGATGTATTCCGCTACATACCGGTCAAGCCGGATCCCCAGGGTGTCCTGCACGGTGCCGGAAAACGAAGGCATCTCAGGGAGCACCATCCCCAGGCTCTTCCGCTGCTTCTGCAGGCCAGGGCGTGATGATAATCGGGCTTCCTTCGGGCAGGTTCTTGAGGTCCTGGGTCTTCTTGTGTCTCTTATAGGTAACAATTAAGAAATCTGTCAGGGATATGATGACGGAACCCACTGCTGCCGCGGTTATGGCGATGAGCTGCTGATCCTTGGGCATCTCAACCGCCCCTGCGGGCTTAAAGGGCCAGGGGGCATAGCGGATATCCCACCCATTGTTGGCGCAGCGGTAGGTATCTATGGCAAAGAGGGCAAAAAACACGGTAAAGGGAAAAGAGCCAAAGGCGACTATCTCCGCCCGCCGCAGATCCTTGGCCCACTGGGGAAAACCGGTGGTATCGAACTGAGTTGAACCGAGACCAGTACTGGTGGTCTGGGCAGGGGCTGTGGTCCCCAGGACGGTCAGCATCACCAGGGCGAACACAAGACGGTTCATGTACGTCTTTCCCCGAACAGGGCGGTTCCTATTCTGATGATGGTGGAACCCTCTTCTATAGCAATTTCAAAGTCACTGGACATACCCATGGAAAGGCAGGACCAATCACAATCCGGGAAGCGCGCTTCAAGCCGGTTCCGGGCGCCGCTCAGGGCGCGGAAAGAGGCACGGATGATCCGCGTATCATCCGTATAGGGCGCCATGGTCATAAGGCCCCTCAACGCAAGCCCTGGATAGGACAACACCTGTTCCACTGCCCTGCATAAGCTATCCTCATCAGGGAAACCGGTCTTGGTCTCCTCCCCGGTATGGAATTCCAGGAGTATGCCCAGGGGCCTGTCCTGGTTTGCGGTCAGGTCCCCCAGGCAGGTGATCAGGGCCTCCCGATCCACCGACTGAATGTAGTCAAAGAGGGTATATGCAGCCTTAGCCTTGTTCCGCTGGAGGGAACCTATGAGGTGGAGTTCCGCTCCCGGATGTCCTGCCGTGAAACCAGCAAACTTATCCGCCGCCTCCTGGACCCTGCTTTCCCCGAAAAGCCGGATTCCCCCCTGCCAGGCTTCCTCGATTTCGCTTATTCCGTGGAACTTCGACACCCCCATGAGCCGGATATCATCAGGATTCCTGCCGGAACGGAGCGCCGCTTGCAGGATTTTTTCCCGGATTCCCGCCACCGCCTCAGTGATTGTCATCATAATCCTCCTCGATACGTCTTTTCTGTTCCATAGAGTAAGTATATACCTTTTCAGGTTCCTGGTATAGCTCAACTGGCCCCGTTTAAAAAGGGAGCCATCCTCTTTGACCTATGCGCTACCTTTATCGGAACAATCAGCGGAGTTGTGTATATAAAAAATTTATTTTTTTAGGAATAAGTCCAAACTTGTTGACAAAGGAATATCAACAAGTGTATAGTAACACTAGACATCAAAGGGCATACGAAAGATGTATGTCCGAATTCAGTTCCTTTATAAGGAATGAGTTTAGTAAACAAGAGGAGAGAGGTATGGTGAATTCCCTATTCCCTATTCCCTATTCCCTATTCCCTATTCCCTATTCCCTATTCCCTATTCCCTATTCCCTATTCCCTATTCCCTATTCCCTATTCCCTATAGTCCGCACTTTTATACCATCCTCAGTTTTTCCTGTCAATCAGGAATATTTTCTTTCTATA
>JAITNU010000174.1 GCA_031290325.1 Treponema sp. | reverse complement strand
TCAATCGGGCTATCAAAACATCAGATGTCATCATGAATAATACGCTCTATGCGGATTCGTATCTTGACCTTTAGTCTATAAAGGGGTTGGCGTCTCGGCCCAGGGTCGAGGCGCTGCTCACACACCGGATCCATGGAGGCCGCCTTTTATCAGGCCCCTGAGTTCATCTGATTATGAATTTACCGCAACAAACGTACAGCTAAGATGCAAAGTTCATAGCAATTCCAGTACAATATGAATAGAAAAATCCTATAAACTTCACAACTCTCACGAATAAAAAGTTTGTGTTTTTTGTGTGGTTCGTGGGAGATGTTTTTAATTCGTCTTGTTCGTTTATCTCGGACTTATCATCAACAATCTTGACATTTTCAAGCAATTTATTATTATTAAAGTATGACAAAAATCACGTTTTTGTCATGTGAAGGTAGTATTATGGCAATCGAAATTATAGCCACTGGGAGGGCCATTCCCCCCACAAGGCTTACCAACGATGATTTAGCGATGAAACTCGATACCAGTGATGAGTGGATTCGATCCCATACGGGGATATGTGCCCGGCATATTGCGGATGAGGACACCGCGTGTAGCAATTTGGCCCTGGAAGCAGCACGCCAGGCGCTGACTATGGTCGTTCAACAGGAAGGTGGAAGCGGGAATGAAACTCAGGACCTTGTGGATGTGGCCCTCACCCTGGATGTGATCATCCTGGGGACCGCTACCCCGGATTATCTGGGGTGTCCCTCAACGGCTTGTGTTGTCCAGGACAAACTAGGAGCCAGGAACGCCGCGGCTCTGGATATTACAGCGGGCTGCAGCGGCTTCATTTACGGCCTGGAAATCGCCGCCGGGCTTCTGGGAACCGGGAGTAGGCGAAAGCGAGCCTTGGTAATCGGCTCGGAGATCTTGTCCCGGTTCGTTGACTGGACCGACCGGGGAATGTGCATTCTTTTTGGGGATGGCGCGGGAGCGGCGATTGTTGAAAAGACCGAAAACCCCGGACTGACAAAGCGGGGGCTTCTGCGAACCATCCTGGGGGCAGACGGTTCCGGGACAGAACATCTTATCATGCGGCGGGGAGGCTCCCGTAATCCCTACAAGACCGGGGAACTTGTCGGTGTGCCTCCTCATATTGAGATGAACGGCCAGGCGGTATACAACTTCGCCGTTAAGCGGGTAACCGAAACCATAGAAAAGCTCCTGTCTCAGGAAAATATCACCATTGATGATGTGAGCCGGATCGTGCCCCACCAGGCCAATGCCCGGATCGTCCAGGCCGCAGGTAAACGTTTAGGTATACCGGAGGAAAAGTTTTTTCTCAACATTAAAGAATACGCCAACACTTCGGCAGCATCGATCCCTATTGCCCTGGACGAACTCAACCGGGCCGGATCCCTGCAGAAGGGAGACCTCATCATGACCATCGGGTTTGGTGGGGGCTTAACCTATGGGGGAAATCTTATTATATGGTAGTAAAAGACAAAACCGTCGTTTTTTTGTTTCCCGGACAGGGAGCGCAGTACCGGGGCATGGCCCTGGACTTTCTTGAGCACAGCGGGGAAGCCAAAAGGCTCTTTGCCCTGGCTTCTGAAATAGTGGGAAAGGATATGCAGACCCTGATAGGGGAGTCGGATGATGAAACCCTGAAACGGACCGATGTATCCCAGCCGGCTATCACCCTGGCTGACCTGGCCGCCGCCGCGTACCTCGCGGAACGGGGCCTGCGCCCTGCAGGCTGCGCAGGTTTCAGTCTGGGGGAATACGCAGCCTTGGCCACAGCGGGGGTCATTTCCATTGAGGACTGTTTCCGGCTTGTCAAAGCCCGGGGAGCAGC
The DNA here is from genome assembly GCA_031290325.1 of Treponema sp. GTDB lineage: Bacteria > Spirochaetota > Spirochaetia > Treponematales > Breznakiellaceae > JAITNP01. The sequence continues at coordinate 20,733 of JAITNU010000174.1, read as the reverse complement.
CATGCAGGCTGCGGCGGATCGTATCAAGGCGGAAAGCGGCGCAGCCGCTCCGGGCATGGCAGCGGTGATTGGGCTTGCCCCTGAGCAGGTGGAGGCCCTGATCGCCGAGTGGAAAACCACGGGACTCGTGGACTTGTACGCCGCTAATATCAACTCCCCCCGGCAGACCGTGGTGGCCGGAACAGCCGCCGCCCTGGGGGAAGCGGAAACCCGATTTAAGGCCGCAGGGGCCAGGCGGGTACTCCGCCTCCCGGTGGCCGGGCCGTTTCATTCGCCCCTCATTGCCGATGCCGCAGAACAGTTCGGACCTACACTGGAATCAATTCAGTTCAAGGACCCCCTCATCCCTGTTTATTCAAACGTAACAGGCCGTCAGGTTTCCTCTGGCGCGGAAGCGAAGAAGCTGGCCTTCCGGCAGATCACCGAACCGCTGCGCTGGGTCGAGGAGGAACAGGCCGTTGCCGGACACATCGAAGGGACGCTTGAAACCGGCCCCGGCAAGGTGCTTCAGGGTCTGTGGAAAGATTCGGGCAGCGGCCTGCCCTGTTTCACCGCCGGAACCGTCGGGGAAATTGACGCGCTGCTCTCATAGGCGTGGATCGTGGCAATAATGTAAGGAAGGGAATTGTATGGTATTACAGCATAAGAAAGCCCTGGTTACCGGGGCGTCCCGGGGCATTGGCAGGGCCATAGCGGATCGCTTTTTAGCCGAAGGTGCTCAGGTGTGGGGGCTTGGAACCAAAGAGCCAGAAGACCTGGCGGAACGGATTGCCAAGGCCGAGGGACGGCTTCACTGGATAAGCGCAGATGTGGGCAGCCTTGATTCGGTGGAAAAAATCATCGACGAGGCGCTTAAACAAGCGGAGGGCTTTGATATCCTGGTGAATAACGCGGGAATCACCAAGGACAACCTCGCTTTCAGGATGAGCCTTGGGGATTTTCAAAAAGTCCTGGATGTGAACCTCACCGCAGCCTTTCTCATTGCCCGCACCGTGGGTCGGGACATGATACGCCGGCGAAAGGGGTCGATCATCAACATGGCTAGTGTGGTCGGTATCCACGGTAATGGCGGGCAGGCAAATTACGCGGCCAGCAAGGCGGGACTCATCGGCATTACCAAGACCTTAGCCCAGGAAACCGCAAGCCGGGGTATTCGGGTCAATGCCTTGGCGCCGGGGTTCATTGCCTCGGACATGACCGATGCCATGCCGGAAGCGGCCAGGACCGCCATGATAGAACATATTCCTTTAAAACGCATTGGAAAACCCGAGGATATCGCCGAGGCGGCCCTGTTTCTTGCTGCCGACGGATCCTCGTACATCACCGGACAGGTACTCGCCGTGGACGGCGGGATGTTCATGTAGGAAAGGAGAGGAAAAAATATGAAAAAGAAAGTTGTCGTTACCGGTATGGGGGTCATTTCCCCTATTGGCACGTCGGTGGAAGAATTTACCCAATCCCTCAAGGAAGGAAAGAGCGGTATCCGCAGGATTACCGCCTTTGATACCACGGGATTTGATGTAACCATTGGAGGGGAGGTTAAGGATTTTAATCCCGCGCTGTGGATAGATAAAAAGTATGCCCGCAAAATGGCCCGGTTTACCCAGTTTGCGGTTGCCGCAACTGTCCAGGCCCTGAATCAGGCACAGCTCCTGGAAGCCACTGAAGATGGGGGCCAACGGATAAGCAGCGCTCCCGATATGACCGGCGTGGTATTGGGTAATGGTATTGGGGGATTTGAGGTGGTTACCGAGTCCTTTCATAAACTTTTTGATAATGGCCCCCGGCGTATGCTGCCCTTAACAATACCCCTCATGATCGGGAACGAAGCGGCGGGCAATATTTCCATCCTCTTTGGTATGCAAGGGCCGGCTTTTACCCAGGTAACGGCTTGTAGCTCCGGTACCGATGCCCTGGGACAGGCCCTGGACCTTATCCGCTCAGGCCGTTGTGATGTGGTGGTTTCCGGGGGAAGCGAAGCCTGTGTGGTCCCCTTTGCCATCGGAGGCTTCCAGATGCTCAAGGCCCTGTCCGCCAAACGGGTCAATGAGCCGGAAAAGGCATCCCGTCCCTTTGATGCTGACCGGGACGGCTTTGTTCTGGGGGAAGCTGCCGGGATAGTAGTGCTGGAAAGCGAGGAACACGCGAAGGCCCGGGGGGCACCGATCCTGGCGGAATTCGCCGGCTACGGGGTTTCCACCGACGCCTATCATATCACTTCCCCGGATCCATCCGGTGAAGGGGGGAGTCAAGCCATCATCCGTGCCCTCAAAGACGCCGGGGTCAAGCCTGCGGAAGTGCAGTATTACAATGCCCACGGAACCTCCACGGAGATCAACGATCCCACAGAAACCAAGATGATTAAACGTGCCTTTGGCGAACACGCCTATAAGATGAAAATCTCCAGCATCAAGAGCATGACCGGCCATTGTGTCGCAGGAAGCGGAGGACTCGAAGCCATTGCCGCGGTTCTCGCCATCCGGGAAGGTTTTTTCCCTCCTACTATCAACCTTGACCACCCGGATCCCGAATGTGATCTTGATTATGTGCCTAACACGGTCCAATACGGCGACATCAACATCGCCGCCTCAGGCTCCCTGGGCTTTGGCGGCCACAATGGAGTGGTGGTGTTCAGAAAATACTGAAAATCATAGCACGGGTTGATCGCAGGGTACTTTCCCGGATGATCAGTTTCACCGGCTCTTGTTGCGGTATGGGGTCTCAGTATGGTGGATTGAGCCGGATCAAAGGCTACCATGATACCTCACCCTTGTGTTATAGTAAAATTATGAGCACATTGAAACCGGTTCAAACACGGGTATTGATACCCCTGTCTTTTTTTGTGGCCCTGTTGTTCTCTGTACCGGCCTTTTCCCAGGATTCCTATTTTGTAAAGGCTGATGGTAATAACCAAAACAGCGGACTCACCGAAGAAGCCCCTTTTAAGACCCTGGCAAAAGCGGTGGAGGCCGCGTCAAAGGGTACGGTAAAAAACATACAGGTCATTGGTACCTTGGATATACGAAGCGAAGCTGCCTCAGATGATGCAGGCGTTTTTGTTATAGCGGATACCGGGGATGCCCGGATCACCATAAGCGGCAAGGAGGGCGACGAGGCGATCCTGAGCGGAGCAGGAGCGGGAAAGCGGGTGGTGTATGTTGGGGGGAATGGGGATATCCAGTTTGTCCATATTGGTATAAGGAATGCTGAAACCGGCCAGAACGGCGGCGGTATTGCGGTGGTGCATGCACGGGTCAGCCTGGGCAGGGGCGTCAGCGTGGGAGACAACCACACAGAAGGTTCAGGCGGCGGCGCAGCAGTGGGGGATGGAGGGGTCTTGACCCTGGAGGGCGCTGAAATCAGCGGAAACCAGGCGGCAGAGGATGGCGGTGGAGTCGCGGTGTTTTCCGGCACCCTCATCATACGGGATGGCAGGATGAACGGTAATACTGCAGGAAAAATCGGCGGTGGCCTTGGGGTCTACGATGAAGGCGTCTGTACCCTGGAACAGGGTGAAATTGCCGGCAATAAGGCCCTGGCAGGTGGCGGCATGGGCATCTTAGGGACCTGTACCATGGTGAATGGTCTTGTGTACCGCAATACTGCGGCGGAAGAAGGCGGTGGTGTAGGTGTTTTTGATGGCGCCACGTTTACTATGCTGAACGGCTCCATTACCGAAAACCAGGCGGAACATGACGGCGGGGGCCTGTATCTGGCCAGGGCTACCAGCTTTACCCTGGAGGATGGTATCATACACGCAAATAGGGCCGGAGGGAACGGCGGTGGTCTGGTAAGCAACGGTTCCTTTACCATGGTACAGGGTACCATTACCGGGAACACTGCGGACTTATGTGGCGGCGCCGTGGGAATCTACCGTGAAGGTGTTTTTACCTTGGAAAATGGCGACCTGAGCGGTAATACCGCAGGGGAGAACGGCGGCGCCGTGGATGTTTACGGCAGGTTTACCATGAATGGTGGCAGGATTAGGGGGAATAAGGCGGTCATAGGCGGCGGTGTGGACGTGTACGAGGAAGGCGTTTTTGTGCTGGAAAACGGTGAAATCCAGGGCAACCGCGCAGAGGCGGGCGGTGGTGCCGGCGGATTAGGGTCCTTTACCATAAGGCAGGGCAGCATCCGGGATAATATGGCCGATTATGGCGCAGGCATACTCGCGTATCCAGGCAGCAGCTTTACTATGGCAGGGGGCATCATCAGGGGCAACCACGCGGCCTTGATGGGTGGCGGTCTTACTATCTATGGTCAGGCTTCCATGAGTGGCGGCATCATCAGGGGCAACCAGGCGGGGAACGGCGGTGGCCTTTGCATTGGTAATGAGGGCGTCTTTACCCTGGAGGATGGTGAAATCTCCGGGAACAAGGCCTTCAGGATGGGCGGCGTGGCGATCTACGGCCGCTTTATCATGAAAGGCGGCCTGGTTAGTGAGAATGATGCCTTTTTTGTGGGCGGCGTGGGTACTGATGTGGGCGGCGAATTCACTATGAAGGGCGGACTTATCGAGCATAACCTGGCCATGGTCGAGGCAGGAGGTGTGCGGGTCATCATGGGGGGCAAGGCGGTCATGTCAGGCGGTGATATCCGCAACAACCAGGCCCACCGGGGCGGCGGGGTGCGTCTCTACACAGGCGGCAGTTTTACCCTCACCGGTGGCAGGATACAGGGGAATATCGCCAACGAGGGCGGTGGTGTGTACCTGGACCAGGGGGGCAGGTTTATCCACACTGGTGGTATCCTCCTGGGCAATGAAGCGCCGGAGGGTAAGGAACGCTACGATGAAGCACAAGGGGGAAAAGGCACGTATGAGGACTGATACCATGAGAACAGGGGGTATGTTTATACTCTTCTGTTGCAGTATATGCTTCACCCTGCCGGCCCAGGATGTAACGGTTTATCCCCAGTTAGGGCATAGCGATCTTATCAATTCCGCGGCTTACAGTCCCGACGGCAGCCGTATCCTCTCCTGTTCCTGGGATGAAACTATCAAAATCTGGGATGCCCTGAGTGGCAGGGAGCTTAAAACCTTATCCACCCCAGGTAAAACCCCGCTCTGTGCGGTCTGGGACGCCCAAGGGTTTTTCATTGCCGCAGGTTTCTGGGATGGTTCCATCAGTATATGGGATATGGAAAGCGAGACGGTGTATAAAACCTTCCTGGGACACCAGGTGTCAGTTAATTCCCTGGCCTTCAGCCCCGATGGACAGCGGCTGGCTTCCGCTTCCTTTGACTGCACTATCAAGGTCTGGGAGCTGGAAACCGGAACCGAACTGCACACCCTGAGGGGTCATACAGGGAGTGTGTATGCCGTATTGTACAGTCCTGATGGTGGGCGGATATATTCCGGTTCCAGTGACGGAACCCTCCGTATCTGGGATGGGGAGGCCGGCGGGGAACTCGGTGAGCCTTTGGGTATGGGCAGCGCGGTCCAGGCCCTTACCCTGAGTCCTGATGGCGCCAGGATAAGCTCCGGTTCTTTTAACGGCGCCATCATGGTCTGGGATGCCGGAACCGGGGCCTTGCTGCGTACCATGAGGGGCAATCAGTACGCAATAAACGCCCTGGCCTTTAATCCCGAGGGATCCAGGATAGTCTCCGGTTCAATAGATAAAACGGTTAGAATCTGGGACCCCGAAAGCGGCGTACTCCTGAAAACGCTTTCCGGGCATCAGATGCCGGTTATGTCCGTGGCCTGGAGTCCCGCGGGGAGGCGGGTACTTTCAGGCTCCATTGATAAAACCACCAAAGAATGGGACGCAGAATCCGGTGCACTCCTGGCCTCCTATTCAGGCTATATTGATGATAACCGGTCCGTGAGTTTTCGCTTTGACGCAACGCAGATCCTCTCAGGCTCGGCCAATACCCTGGATTCCAGCGGCGTACTGAGGTTCTGGGACCCGGAAACCGGGGCCTTGCTTAAGTCCTTTACTGGTCACAACAAGGGGATAAACACCGCAGGCTGGAGCCCTGATGGTAAATGGGTACTTTCCGGTTCCGGCGACGCTTCCATAAAAGTGTGGGACGCCGAATCGGGTACACTCCTGGCAACCCTTAGCGGGCATACCAACCGGATTACCCATGGGGTTTTCAGCCCAGAGGGGCAGCGCATCCTCTCTGCTTCCTGGGACAGTACCCTCAGGGTCTGGGATGCGGAAAGCGGCACTGAGTTACTCATCCTTTCCGGTAACCGGGATATAATCTATGCCGCAGCCTGGAGCCCTGATGGCAAGCGGATCATCTCAGGGTGCCGGGACGGGGTCATCAAGGTCTGGGATGCGGGAACGGGAAAGGAGCTGTACTCCTTCCAGGAGCACGCAGACGGTGGCGTCTCTGCGCTGTGTTTCAGCCCTGAGGGCAGGCGCTTTGTGTACAGTTCCGGCGCCATCGTAAAGGTCTGTGACGGGGAAACCGGGGACGAGGTCTTTGCCCTTTCCGGCCACGAGGACACGGTAAACACCCTGGATTACAGTTCCGATGGGAAATGGATACTCTCGGCTTCCGGTCAGACCGATATCTCCGCCGGGGATAAAACCATACGGGTCTGGGACGCCCAAACCGGAGAGGAACTGCTCAGACTTTCGGGCCACAGCAACAACGTAAATGCCGCGGCTTTCAGCCCCGATGACCGCAGGATCATTTCCGGTTCCAACGACGGTACGATCCGACTCTGGACCCTGGGAACCGACGGTGATACAGGCCGCTTATCCGGCAAAGAAACCGTTCAGTGTATCGGTTTTAGCGATGGTGAATGGATCTGCATCACCCCGGAGGGCTACTACAACGCTTCCCCCCAGGGGGACCTGCACCTCAACGTGCGGGTTGGGGACGAGGTTTTCGGCATGGACAATTTCCGGGGTACCTTCTACAAGCCCGAAGCGGTGGCCGCAGCCCTGGCCGGGGACCAGAAAGCCTACCTCGTGGCCATAGGGGGCAGGCGCATTCAGGACGCGGCGGATTTTCTGCCTCCCAAAATCGAAATTCAGAACCCTGAAGTGAGGACCGACCTGGAGTCCACGGTAATTTCGGTGGCTTTTATCGGAGAAACCCAGCCGGTCAAGAACATCCGGGTGATAGTCCGGGGCCACCTGGTGGTACACGAGGAATTGGGCAGTCAGGAATCCGACCGGATCAGAGGAACCCGGAAGGCGGACGAACGGGTGGAGCGGGCCTTTCCCCTGGATCTCAAGCCAGGGTGGAACAGTGTGGAGATCATCGCCAGCAACGGGTATTCCGACGATTCCAAAATCATTGAGCTCTACTACCCAGGCACGGAATTTGCGCCAGTGCCGAACCTGTGGATCCTCGCCGTCGGGGTGAATCAGTATGCGGACGCCATCCTGGAAGACCTTTCCTATGCGGCTGCCGACGCGGAAGGCATCATCAGCAGCTTTAAAGCCCAGGAAGGACGCCTCTACGGCAGGGTAAACAGTCTGCTCATAAGCGGCAGAAACGGAGTCCCCACGCGGGACGCGATTATGGAGGGCTTATCCTTCCTCAACCAGGCAGGCGGCCAGGATATGGCCTTACTCTTTATAGCCGGTCATGGGGTAAGCGACCGGGAGAACAACTTCCTCTTTCTTCCTGCAGATGCCGCCCATACCGGGGATATGACGGTCTGGGACAAGGCCATAAGTCGCCAGGAAATTGATACCGTTTTGCGGAAGATCCTGGGGCAAAAGCTCATTGTGATCGATGCCTGCCATTCAGCCGGGGTTGCCGGGGGTAAAGCCCGGTCCGTGGACTCCAACCGCCTCTTCCGGGACATGGACGACGGCAGCACCATCGTGCTTACCTCCAGCCGTGGGAATGAATCCTCCCTGGAGCGGGCCGAGTATGGACACGGTCTTTTTACCTATAGTATCATTCAGGCCATGAAAGGCGATGCGGACCTAGACATAGGCGGTTTTGGCAAGGACGGTATGGTGACCCTTAACGAACTCAACACCTACCTTCAGATCATGGTGCCCCGTTTAAGCAGCAGGAAACAGAACCCAACCATACATACCCCTGCGGGATTTTCCGATTTTAATGTGGCGGATCTGAGAAAAGAGCAGTATAGTGTTAAATAAAGAATCTCCGCCGCAGTGGGGTATTGAAGATTTCTTCTTGAAATCGTATCGTATACGGGGGATCCCCGCACCCCAGTTTTACGCCCGGGGTATTAAACCCCACCGGCACTGGGTTGCGCTCATGAGTGCGTGGATTGAAACTAAGGAGTAGCGGATGAAAAAACAACTGGTAATGATTGCCCTGTGCCTGGCTGCACTGGGCAGTCTCGGTGCCCAGAATACAGGCTTTACCTGGGACTTGCGTCTTGAGAAGAAATCAAACGGCACAGCCCTGGATTTTAACCAAACCATAGAAATCCTGGGTGCACAGGAACTGGCGGATGCGCCTGAGGACCTCATCAGTCATGCTGTAGCCCAGGGGGATGGTTTGTCCCTCAGAATGAGCAGCCGGACAAACACCTACTGCTATGTTATCCAATATGGGCAGGACCGTAAGGTTACGATACTGAACGACACGGAGATTAAAGCAGGGGCCGCGCAGGTTTTCAGCCTCAGTCTCAGCGCTGCTTCCGGGACCGATACCTTTTATATCATTATGAGCCTGAAGAAAGAGGACAAGCTGGACAACTACATTAAAGCCTATAAGCGTAGTCCCGCTTCCCGGCAATCCCACTCGAATGTGTACTATGAGGTGCTGGCTATTCAGAAGGCCGATGATCCCCTGGGGGAGCCTCCTCAGAAGTTTACTATCAGCGGCGGCACTGCCCGTGGTGCGCCTGAAACCGCGGCCCTGGATGCGCCGCCTGCCGGCACTGCCCGCTATGCCGGACGGAACCACTATGTGAGGATTATCTCTGTTAAGTATTAGTTTTTTCTCAAAACTGCGGGGTTTGTCTCATATCTCCCGGCAGTTCCTCCTGGGGGGCCTTGGTTTTATGGTGATATCCCTGGCTTTACTGGGGAGCGGTCTTGGGGATACCGGGGACCGGGCTTTGTTCGACACCCTTATGAGGCTGCGGATAAAGCATGGCGGCCTTGCTATGAACCCCCTCATTTCACCGGTGGATCTGAACGATCAGACCCTCAGAACCTTACAAGAAAAGGTCGATACCCGGGAAGCCTTTGCGGACCTCGTTACGGTGCTCTCTGGCTTTAACGCTTCCCAACTGGTCCTGGATTTTCTCTTCCAGTTTCCCAAAGCCGAAGCAGATGACACCCTGTTTGTCGAAGCGGCCAGGGATGCGGAGAACCTCATCATGGCGGTGCTGGTTATGGAGGATGATGGTTCTGACCTCAGTCCGGCGGAACGGAGGATCCTCGAAAAGAGCCTTTGGCACATAACGCTCAAGGGTAAGTCCCTGGTCCCCAAGGCCGGGGGGGTGATTATGCCCTTTCCAGCACTGGCAGAAGCGGCCCTGCACTTGGGGCACATAAACGAAACCCCTGATTCTGACGGCATCTTCCGCCGGGTGCCCCTGCTCTACCAGTGGGAAGATGGCTATATCCCCTCTTTGCCCCTGGCCGCCGCAGCCCAATACTGGGAGATCGATCCCAATAGGGTGATCCTCTACCCTGGGAAGGAACTGGTCCTCCCCCTCCCCCTGTTTGATGATGAGGCTGAGTATATCCGTATCCCGGTGGATGAACAGTGCCGTATGCTCATCCCTTACGTTAAAACCTGGGCCGATAGTTACGACCGTATCCCCCTGGAACGCATCACCGCGGCAAAATATGATGCTGCTGCCGCGGAAACCTACCGGAAAGGGCTTACCGGTCAAATTGCCCTGGCGGCGGAAGTAACCACCACCCAGAAGGATGTCGGGCCTACAGCGTTTGAAGGGATCTACCCCCTTTCGGGCATCCATGTGGCGGTATTGAGCAGCATCCTTTCCGGTGATTCCTTTATTGCGGAAAGCGGGCGCCTCTATCAAGGGCTGGCCCTCCTCATCTTGTTCCTCACCATGCTCGTTGCTCAAAGCGCAGGGACAGACCTCGGTTTCCACCTCCGTTTCCTCGGTCTTTTCATCCTCTTTACCGCGATCAATGGTATCCGCTGGCAGTTTTTTCACATTACCCCCTGGTATACTGCCGGCCTGGGTGCCCTGATCTGCTCCTGGGGCCTTGCTTTTGCTTTGAGGCTGTTTTTCCGGTACCACGAGCAGTCCCTTCTGGAAAACGCCCTGTCCCGCTACTTCCACCACGACCTGGTAAGCAAGATCATCAAAGAAGGCAAGGTAGACCTCACCCCTGCTTACAAGGAACTTACGATCCTCTTTTCTGATATTTCCAGCTTTACCAAGTGGAGTTCCGACAAGGAGCCTGAGGTGGTGCATGGCTTTTTAAGCTGTTTTCATAGCGCCATGGCGGACATCATTTTTGCCCACCAGGGGACGGTGGATAAATTTATCGGCGATGGTATGCTGGCGTTTTTCGGCGATCACGGTGGAGTGCTTGGGGCAGATCCCACGGCATCCACTCATGTGCGGCAGTGCCTGGAGGCGGCCATGGAAATGCAGCGGAAAGCCCGGGAAATAGCCGCGGAATGGAAGTCCCGGATCAACATCAACCTACACATCCGTATCGGCATAAACACCGGCAAGGTCATCGTAGGCAATCTCGGGGCGGAAAACCGCATTGAATACACCGTGATCGGCGCTGCGGTGAACCTGGCCCAGCGCATGGAAAGCAATGCGCCCCTGGGGGGCATCCTCTTAACTGGCGAAACCCGCAGGCTTGCGGGGGACGATTTCCCCATTAGCGCGAAACGCGGTATCTTTGTCAAGGGCTACGACGAACACGAGATAGAGGTCTACGATATCGGTGCAGAGACTTTCGATAGCTAGGTAGTGTCCAGTTTACACACCAGTTCCACGGCGGCAGGCAGCAGTAGCCATTCTGCTTGCTCCATTACCCGTTTTTGCAGGACTTCCGGTGTGTCCCCCTCCAATACTTCGACGGTTTTCTGGACAATAATTTCACCGCCGTCAACACGTTCATCCACGTAATGGACCGTGGCGCCTGTTACCTTGACGCCTTGTGCAAGAACCGCTTCATGTACTTTGAGACCGTAGTATCCTCTGCCGCCAAAGGCAGGGAGCAAAGACGGGTGGATGTTGATGATACGTTTTTTATAGGCTTGAATGACCGGCGTACCGAGGATGGCAAGGAAGCCTGCCAAAACCACGAGCCTGATGCGGTGTGCTTCCAGGGTGTGGAGCATGGCGCGGTCATAAGCGGCAGCATCGTGGTACTGGTTCCGTTCCACAATCACGGCGGGGATCCGGTGCTGTGCTGCCCGCTTGAGCGCGTAAGCCTGGGGAGTGCTTGAAATAACGAGGGCGATTTTTCCCCAAGAAAGCACCCCTGCTTCTGCCGCGTCAATGAGGGCCTGCAGGTTCGTACCGCCTCCTGAAACAAGCACTGCCATGGGAATCATCGCGGTACCGTAAACTACATTCATATCTTTTCCTCGCTGATAACAAAGCGTATACAATTCAGATGGTACTATAGTATACTACATTTGAAACAGGGTATCAAGTATAAAATCCAAAAAAATACAATCCGATGATAGTGGATCCTTGAGTATAAAAACGATATTTTTTCTCCCGGTAATTGACAGCGACCCTGACTATCATTAAACTAATAGCATAAAAAAACAATCATGTTCTTTTGAAGAACGCTTCTATAAGTAACAAGTCGCCGGTAGCAGCTGGCATGTGTAAGTATTATTGGCACCGCTCAAAATCGTACCTTGTTTTTAACGGTGGTCTTTTAACTATGCTCAACCATTGTTAAGGAAGGAAAGGATGCATGAGCAGTTTTTTCATAGTAACGTACCCATAGTACTAGGGAATCAACAGTACCTGGAACGGCCTCAGATACACCGCTTATTGGAAAAGGCGATGCAGTATCCTATTGTTACCGTGGTCGCCGGCGCGGGGTATGGTAAAACCCAGGCGGTTTATTCCTTTGTACGGAAGTACAATGTGCTCACCACCTGGATGCAGCTTTCTGAACGGGATAACCTGAGTTTGCGCTTCTGGGAGAATTTCGTCAAGGTGGTGACGTTCATCAATAAGGATACTGCAGCTAAACTGGTGGAGACCAGCTTTCCCGAAACGGAACGGCAGTTTGACCGCTATGTTGCCATTCCCCGAACCGATGTCAACAGCGACTGGAAATATATTTTTGTGTATGATGATTTCCACCTCCTCCATGATGCGGCGGTTCTGCGCTTTATGGAACGGTGTATAACCACCCCGTTCCCCAATATTACCTCCATCATCATTTCCCGCAGTGATCCGCCAATAAACACCCGCTTCCTCCGTTCCAAGGGTATGTTGGCCACTATAACCGAGGATGACCTGCGGTTCAGTCAGGATGAAATGGTTGCGTATTTTCGGATGCAGGATATTAAAGTCTCCCCTGAAACCGCGTTCTGGACGTACCGGAGTACCGAAGGCTGGGCCTTTGCCATCAACCTGGCGGGGCTGGCCTTAAAAAACGAGCCTCCTGGCAAGGGCTATGCCTCCTCCTCAGTGAAGTTTAATGTGTTCAAGCTGCTTGAAAGCGAGATCATGTCGGTAAGCTCCGAGGGGCTGCGGAAGTATCTTATCAAGTTGTCGCTCATCGATCATCTGGCCCTGGAACTCCTGACGGAACTGGCGGGGAACACGGGGCTGCTCGAAGAGATGAAACAGATCGGCTCTTTTATCCGCTATGACTCCTATTTGAACGTCTACCATATCCACAACCTCTTCCTTGAGTATTTAATCGGCAAACAGGGGGAACTTACTGAGGAGGAGACCCGGAATGTCTACCTCCATGCGGCCCGGTGGTGCGGCGCTAACAATTTCAAAATGGATGCCATGAGCTATTATGAAAAGGCCGGTGCATATCATGAACTCTTTGAAGTGGTCTACACCCTTCCCCTTGTAATACCCAATGCTATTGCCCAATTCCTCCTGGAACTCTGTGTCCGGGCACCGGCGGCTCTGTACCGGCAAAACGCCCTGGCCTGGATACTGTATACGAGAACCCTCATAACCCTGGAGTTGTTTGAAAAAGCCAGAGTCGTACTGAAGGACATCATTGCCGAGCTGGAGGCTGCTTCGCCTTCCCCTTTTCAGTACCGGACGCTCTCGGGGTGCTATAATGCCCTGGGCTTTATTGGTCTGATTACCAGCATGCATACCCAGGACTATACCTTTGTGCCCTGGTTTGAACGGGCCTATCACTATTACCGCTTAAGCGGCCATGAAATAAAGGGTCCCATCACGGTGGGGTGCCTTTGTTCTTATGCATGCCGGGTGAGCAGCCCGGAACCGGGGGCGATAAAACGGTTTATTGAGGCGGTATCCGCTATGGTTCCCTATGTATCCAGATCCTTGAAGGGCTGTTTTTATGGCATAGATAAACTTGCCTGGGCTGAACTGGCCTGGTTCAGGGGAGAGGTGACCGCGGCGGAAACCTTAGCCTATGAAGCCTTGTACAAGGCCCGGAAACAGCATCAGTATGAGATTGAAAACCGCTCGATTTTTTATTTATTACGGATCAGCCTCTACCAGGGGAACCGGGGGCACATTCAGGAACTCTTCACCCTCCTTGAGGCCCAGCTTGAAACCCAGGACTATGTCAATCGCTATACGTTTCATGACATTGTTACCGGCTGGTTTTATGTACATATTGGGCAAACTGCCAGAGTTGCTGCCTGGCTCAGGAACGATTTTGAGGAAAGCGATTTGAATTCCCTGGTCTATGGGCTTGAAATCCTGGTACGGGCCAAATACCATTTTATTGAAAAGCAGTACCCTGCGGCCCTGGCCTCCCTGGGAAACCAGAAAAGCCGTTACAGTTTTAAGGACTTTTTGTTCGGGAAACTGGAAATGAAGGTCCTGGAAGCACTCTGTTGCCATAATATGAAGGATACCGACGGAGCCTTGCGGGCTTTGGAGGCTGCCTATGCTTTGGCGCTTCCTAATACTCTGGATATGCCCTTTATTGAGGCGGGAAAAGATATGCGCGCCCTAAGTGCCGCAGTTTTGAAGGACCCCGCATGCGTCATCCCCAAGCCCTGGCTTAAACGGATCCAGCGAGAGGCTACCACCTATGCCAGGAAACTGTTCGCAGTCGCAGGGGCTTACCAGAAGGAGCGGCGGCTGGTTCCTGTAACTCCCCTCTCCCGGCGGGAAATGGCAGTATTAACCGGCCTCTCCCAGGGACTAACCCGGGCGGAGATCGCCGAAGACAACGACATTTCCATTAACACGGTCAAAAGCGTTATCAAAAGCGTCTACCATAAACTGGGGGCAATCAACCGGGCCAACGCGGTGCGTCTTGCCGCTGCCGGGGGGATTTTACCTGCCGGAGGTGCACCAGAAACCCGAAAAGGACTTGACCCTAGCGTATGATGATCAAAACCCCATTCTTTCATAGTACCAGCCCGGTGATTTCTGAGCATCTTAGGTATCTGGAGCGGCCCCGGATAGACCGCTTGCTGGAAAAGGCGGTCCAAAGCCCCTTCATTACCGTGGTCGCCAGCGCGGGGTACGGTAAAACCCAGGCGGTTTCTTCGTTTTTGCAAAAAAGCAAGGTGATGACCATCTGGTTACAGCTTTCCGAATGGGATAACCTGGGGTGGCGGTTCTGGGAGAATTTTACCCGGTCTATTTCGCTGTATAATCCGGGTATTGCCGCCCGGTTTATGGAACTCGGCTTCCCTAACACAGAACGGCAGTTTGACCGGTACCTGGACCTGGCCAGTGAAGCAATCAAGCCCAATATGAAGTACGTCTTTGTTTTCGATGATTTTCACTGTATCAGAGAAAAACCGATCCTGCGCGTCCTGGAATGGTCTAGCCGCATACCCTATACGAGGATATCAATCATCATCATCTCCCGGACTGAACCGGCGTTGAACACCATCTCTTTCCTTTCCAAGGGCCTGCTGGTCCCCATCACCGAGGATGAACTTCGGTTCACCCAGGACGAAATGATCGCATACTTTCAGCTCCTGGGGCTTAAGCTCCCTGCGGCTCTGATACCGAGCTTGTATGAGGATACCGAAGGCTGGGCCTTTGCGGTCTCCTTTGCGGGGCTGTCATTGGAAAAAGAACACACCGGGGTGGGGCATATCCGGTCCTCAATGTGGATCAATATTTTCAGGCTGATTGAGGCTGAATTCTTTACGACCCTGCCCCAGGAGGTACAAAAATACCTCATTAAGTTGTCCCTCATTGACCATTGGCCATCGGAACTGCTCAGGGAATTAGCCATCCCGGAGAGTACCGATGAAAGAGTCATGGATGAGATGAAAAAGCTCAGTTCCTTTATCCGATACGACGCGTATCTGCATACCTACCGGATGCATCACCTCTTCCGTGAGTATTTGAACGAGAAACAGGGGGAGTTAAGCAGGGAGGAGAAGCAAGCGGTCTATGATAAGACGGCCCAGTGGTGCCTCAGAAACAACCTCAAGATGGATGCCGCCGCGTATTATGAGAAAGCGGAGGATTACCAGGGGATCATCACGGTGATGTATTCCTTTCCCCTGGCATTGCCCAAGGGGGTAGCCCGGTATTTTCTGGAAATGGTCGAACGCATTCTTGAGACCCTTGATGAGACCGGGGAAGCGCCCATCATCCTGCGCTATATCGTCCATGTCAGACTGCTGGTGAACCTCAGACGCTTTGAGGAAGCTATTGAGGAAAGCCAGCGTACCATACAGAAGTTTAAGAACCTGCCGTCAAGTCCCCTGAGCTGCCGGGTTTTGGCCATGAACTACAATAATCTGGGGATTATTATGACCCTGATCTGTATCTTTACCAAAGACTATGATTTTGTCCGGTATTTTGAACAGGCTAACCAGTACTATAGCAAAAACCCCTTTGTGCCCCCTGGTCCGATGACCAGTGTGACCGTAGGTTCCTATGTGTGCCGGGTGAGCTATCCGGCATCCCCCGGGGAGTTTGACCGTGCCATTGAGGCAATGGCCTCCAGTATACCTTATACGGCGAATTCCATGAACGGCTGTTTTTATGGCATTGATGACCTCAGCCGGTCTGAACTCGCCTATTTCCAGGGTGATATCAAACGGGCGGAACAATGCGCCCGCCAGGCGATCTACAAGGCCCGGAAAAAAGAGCAGTACGAAATTGAAACCCGGGGGCTGTTTTTTTTGCTGCGCATTAACTTGCATACCGGGGTGGTCCAGGAGGAGATATTCCGGCAATTGGATGCCCAGCTTGAAATAACCGCGTATCAGAACCGGTATACGCTCTATGATCTGGTAAGCGGCTGGTTTTACACCCAGATCGGGCAGCCTGGACGGCTTGCCACCTGGTTACGCGATGATTTTGAGGAAAGTGACGTACATTCCATGATATACGAGTTGGAAAACCTGGTAAAAATAAAATGTCATATCGCGGAAAAACGCTACCATCAGGCCTTAACTTCCCTTAAAAACGAGAAAAAATGGCCTGGAGGGGTGGAATTCCTGTTTGGCAAGCTTGAGAAGCTGGTCCTGGAAGCGGTATGCCGCTATCACCTTAAAGAAAAAAAAGAAAAGGCCTTCAGGGTTCTGGAGGCTGCCTACCTTATGGCGACCTCCAACGGCCTTGAGATGCCCTTTATCGAGCTGGGTCAGGACATGTACACCCTTGCCGGGGCGGCGCTCCAGGCGGGAACCAGCGTCATACCTCCGGCCTGGCTGGAACGGATACAGAAAAACGCCTCCGCATATTGGAAGAAGCTACTGGTGGTGGTGGAAAAAGACCGGAAACAGCAGGGGGAGCGACAAGGACTGTCCCACCGGGAACAGACGGTCCTGATCGGCCTCTCCCGGGGCCTGAAGCGGGAGGAGATCGCCGGAGACAACGCGATTTCCATCAACACCGTTAAGGCCACCATTACCAGCATCTACAATAAATTGGGGGCGGTGAACCGGGCGGATGCGATACGGATCGCCGGCGCCACGGGGATTTTATCCCAAGAAGAATAGTAACCTTGATGTTGACAAGCATATTAAAGCCGTATATCATCTTAGAGAATCAAAAACCGTAGGAACCGAGGGGGTTGGCTTGCATAGGCAAGAAGCCGTTCTTGAGGCAGGGGTGGTTCAAAAAATAACGGTAAGGAGTGGAGTGATGTGGTGGATGTACTGGATAATCCTCCCTCTTGCCGGGTTAACCTTAGGCTGGACTATTAGATGGCTCTATGCCAGATTCCAATTAACTGCGTCGGAGCAACAAGCCGAACGTATTAAACAGGATGCGATAAAAGAAGCTGAAGCCAAAAAGAAGGAAACACTTCTTGAAGCAAAAGACCAAGTTATCCGCGAACGAAACCAGCAGGAGAGGGAGACTCGGGAACGTAGGGCTGAATTGCAGCGATACGAGCGTCGTGTCGTGCAGAAAGAAGAAATTATAGAAAAAAAGACTAGTCAGATTGAAAAAACGGAGCAAATTCTGGTCGATAAGGAACGGAAATTTCTGGAACGGGAACACGCCCTGGGCCGTGAGGAAGAACGGTACCGGGCGGAACTGGAACGCATTTCCGGTCTTTCGATTGAGGAAGCAAAGGGCCTTATCATCCAGGATTTGGAGCATGAGGCACGGCATGATGCCCAGGGCATGATCAACAAGATCGAGCAGGAGGCGAATCTCGCGGCGGAGAAAAAGGCCCGGGATGTGCTGATTGCCACGATCCAGCGGCTGGCCACAGAAGTAACCGGGGAGGTGACGGTTGCGTCCGTTACCTTGCCCAATGACGAGATGAAGGGCCGCATCATTGGCCGGGAGGGGCGGAATATCCGTACCCTGGAAACCCTCACCGGAGTGGATATCATCATCGACGATACCCCGGAGGCGGTGGTGATCTCCTGTTTTGACCCGGTACGCCGGGAAATCGCAAAGATCGCCCTGGAACGCCTCGTCATCGACGGCAGGATACATCCGGCCCGGATCGAGGAGATCGTTACCAAGGTTTCAAAGGACATTTCCCAGAAGATCTTTGAGGAAGGGGAGCGGGTGCTTTTTGACCTGGGCATCCACAACATCAAACAGGAGGCGATCCGCGCCCTGGGGAGGCTCTATTTTCGGACCAGTTATGGCCAGAATGTGCTGTACCATTCCAAAGAAGTGGCGATTATCGCGGGGATTTTGGCCTCTGAGATCGGTGCTAACCGGGACCTGGCCAAGCGGGCAGCCCTGCTTCACGACATTGGCAAGGGGATCGAGTCTGACTCGGATCTGAACCACGCGGAAATCGGGATGGACATGGCCCGGAAGATGGGAGAGGATCCGCGGATCATCAACGCCATCGGGAGCCACCATAACGACATCGAGCCATCCTGTATTGAGTCGGTCCTGGTCCAGATTGCGGACGCCATTTCTGCGGCCCGGCCTGGGGCACGGCGGGAAACGCTGGACAACTACATCAAACGGCTTGAAAACCTGGAGCATATTGCCCAGGGCTTCACCGGTGTGGACAAGGTCTATGCAATTCAGGCTGGCCGGGAACTGCGGATCATCGTCAATAACGAGGCGGTGAACGACGATCAGTCCCGGGATCTGGCCAAACAGATCGCCCGGAAGATCGAAAGCGATCTCCGCTACCCTGGCAGGATCAAGGTTACGATAATTCGGGAAACCCGGATTATTGAGTATGCCAGGTAGTAAAAAACAAGAAGGAAAACCACGGAGGACACGGAGGAACACGGAGGAAGAAATGAGATTCTTCCGTGGGTACTCCGTGAAACTCTCTGGTTGAATGAAGAAGAAAAACGACGGAGGATGGCATGAGATTTTGTGGTCCTTCCGTGAAATTCTATATTATAGAAGAAAGTAGGATGAAGTTATGGCACGGTTGAAGGTAATCATGATTGGCGATGTGGTCGGCGAACCGGGGCTGGGTGCGCTGGAAGCGGCGCTCCCCGGTCTTATTCGGGACCATGGGGCAGAGGTGGTGGTGGTGAATGGGGAAAATGCCGCAGAGGGTTTTGGCATGACCGAGGCTGTGTTGCAGCGGATTCTGGCTGCCGGTGCCGATGTGGTTAGCTCCGGGAATCACGTGTGGGAAAAGCGGGAGTTCTGGCCAGTGCTGGACGCAGAACCCCGGGTCCTGCGTCCTGCCAACTATCCCGCCGGAACTCAGGGCCGGGGTTGGGTTACCTTTGAAAAAGCCGGTGTTTCCTGGCTGGTGGTGAACCTCCAGGGCCGGGAATTCATGCCCCTCATTGACTGCCCCTTCACCGCCTTTGATGGTCTCTTCGCCCATAAGGGGGAGGCCATCATGCTGGTGGATTTCCACGCCGAATCCAATCGGGAGAAAGAGGCCCTCGCCTACTACCTTGACGGACGGGCTGGTCTTGTGGCGGGAACCCATACCCATGTGCAGACTGCGGACGAACGGATCCTGCCCCAGGGGACCGCCTATATCACCGACCTGGGCATGACCGGGGTACAGGGGAGTATCATCGGTATGGACACAAAAATCTGTCTTGACCGGGCGCGGAATCAGGTGCTGTACCGCATGGAATGTGCCCAGGGTCCAGGGGCGGTCCAGGGGATTGTGGTGGAAATCGACGGGGACACGGGCAAGGCCCTTTCAATCCGGCGGATTAATGCGGAGATTTAACGCAGGACCCCGGTTTTTAAAATTTTCTCAAATTGCAGATCAATATTGTTTTTTATATTATGTTGCAGGGTAAGTAAAATTTCCGTGGGGGAAGCGGCGGTGTAGTCTCCTTCCTCCCCAATATTTGGAATCAATAACTGATAGGCTTCAACCTGGAGCACCTGGGCTAATTTAACAATGGTCTTATCACTCACCCACATCCGGCACCCCTCTATATCGTTCACGGTCTGAGACGAGAGGTTTGCCGCCTCTGCTAGTTTTTCCTGGGATATACCTAATAATTTTCTCCTGATTTTTATATTCGCCGATAAAACCTTCCGTAATTGTTCCGGTCCTGAACTCATAAATTTTTCCTATAAATCGATCATTACGGGGTTGAAAAGAGTTGACAACTAGCCGAAATCAAGTTACACTTGTTTTTGACAAGTATTATACTTGTTAATACCGGATTTCTTGGAAAATCTATAAAATGAAGGGATTTTTTTCTTCTTAATTTGGTAGAAAAGCATGGAGCGTAAGGAGGGTCGTATGTATCATAAATGGGTGTTTTTCACCGTCGTCCTGGTCTGGGTCAGCGGGGTGACTTACGGACAAAGCTCGGTTTCGGATCAGGTATCTGCCGCTTTTAAGGGGGCCCAAACGGATATCACTATAGCGGTGTTGGACTTCAAAAATATTTCAGGTGAGCAAAGTCTGCTGGGGCGCTATCTTTCAGAGCAGGCTATCAATCACCTGGCGACGAAGACCAAATTAAAGGTCGTGGAACGTGGTCAGCTCGATCAGGTCATGCGGGAACTGGATTTTTATTCTGAAGGGTATGTCAGTGATGAATCCATGATCGAACTGGGTGGAATGTTGGGGGTTGACGCGGTGGTCCTGGGGACCCTGACCAGGGTTGGCCGGAAGATAAGCGTCAGCATGCGGGTGGTCGATGCCAGGACCGCGGCGATTTTGAGCACTGGAAGCAGTGAACTCAAGGGCGCGGAGTACCTGAAGATGTACAGCGAGATCATGAAATAGGAGCATATTATGAACAAGGCCCTTGTAGTGCTGATGGTTACCTTGATGGTCCCTGTTT
>JAITNU010000162.1 GCA_031290325.1 Treponema sp. | reverse complement strand
TTTGGCAATTTCCCTCGCTTTTGTGTTAAGCGCGTCAATGTGGGGCTTCGCCATTTCCTTGGCTTTATCATACGTGATAGCCCCCTGCTTCATCCACATTTCAATGTTCCTAAGCTCGTTCGTATGTTCCATGTTGTTGATCTCCTTCATTTCTGGACATTACGGCAGCTTTTTTATTCTTCAAGGAGAAGAACCAAAATATTACAAGAAAACGACGTCAGATTCGGCGTTAAAATCGGGAGGTAGACGGCATGGCAAGAGAAGATGGATTAGCCGCAGGAGTAAGGACACGGTTTTCAAGTACAAATCAACCGGCGAACCGTGGCCGAAAACCCTCAAAGCTCAAGAAGTGGATTAGGGGAAACGGCGTGTCCAACGAGGACTTTCTCGCCATTTTCAAAAACATTATTGCCACCCACACCATTGAGGAACTTCAACAGATGGTTGAGGGAGACAATAAAAACAAGCTGCCGGTGATAGTGGCTCTTTGTATCTCGGCGTTCATTCACGATATGAAAACCGGAACCCTCACGGCGGCCAATAGCGTCCTTGACCGAATCATGGGAAGGCCCACACAGCAAATGGTGTTCTCGCAAAAGCTCAGCGATATACCGGAAGATCCCAAACAGCGCCAGGAGCTTATTGAGCAGATAGAAAATGATCTTGCCATGGCGAGGCCCGTAGCCAGGGAACTTCCCACGCCGAAAGAAACGGAGGGAGAGGGCAGTGCATAGCACGGGTGATTTTACCGATGATATTAAACTTCCAATATTTGATTTTGATATTGAGTTTGAAGGCGAAAAAAGGGAAGCGGGAACTCTTACTTACGTGAAATGGCGCAGGATGGTTTTTACAAGGGATTATTATACGTGCCAACATTGCCATACAGAATTTCCTGAAGACAAATTGGAAGCCCATCGCCTAAAACCGTTTTCAATAGCCCCGGAGTTACAATTTGATGTTAACAATGGATTGACCTTGTGCCATAAGTGCCATGTTAAAACTGATTCTTACGGTCGTAAAGCGAAAGTGTTAAAAAATGCCAAAAACTAAAACCACCATTTCCGACAATGAGCTTTATGCTATGATGTACCTTCAAAGGCTCAATGCCATTGATCACCATCTTAATTTCATGTCCTATACCTGGACGGACCAAACAACGCCCTTTACTGTCGGTATTCATACCAGAAAAATATGCGCCTGTATTGACAAGGCGGTAGAAAAATTCCGCCAGGGAATCAGCACCTATTTAATAATCACTGTTCCTGTGAGGCACGGCAAATCGGAAATAGTAAGCCGACAGTTACCGGCGCATTTTCTCGGCCTGTTCCCGGATTGCAAGGTTATTCTCTGCGGACATACCGAGAGACTAACCGAAGACTTCTCAAAAATTTCAAGAAACCTTATATACACTCCGCAATATCAGGATTTATTTTCCGGGATTAATACGGACCCCGGATCATCTTCGGGGTCACACTGGAAAATCAAGGACTGCGAGGGAGAGTGTTTCGCCGCTGGATTACTCGGCAGTCTTTCCGGGCAAGGGTATCACCTTGGCGTACTGGACGATTACTGCCGTAACCGCGCCGACGCGGAATCCGAGACCATGAGAGAAAAAATGTGGAGCGCCTTCACCGATGACTTCATGACCCGCCGTGCGCCGGTAAGCATTACTATCGTTCTGGCCACACGCTGGCATATCGATGACATTATTGGCCGCATAATCGAGAAGATGAAAGATGAACCTGCGTTCCCCTGTTTTGAAGTGATAAATATTCCTGCGTTTAGTGATAAGTATCTAACCGGCACACTGTTCCCGGAGCGCTATTCCCTTGACTGGTACGAAACACAAAAATCTACCCTTGGCAACTACGGAACCGCATCCCTGCTGCAGAATGACCCGATAATCCGGGGTGGTAATCTGCTCAAGACAGATATGGTCCAAGTACACAGAGATATAAACGAATTCCCCCTCACTACCTACACACGGGTCTGGGACTACGCTCATACTGAAAAACAGCGCATGAAAAGCGATCCCGACTTTACCAGCGGCACACTTTTGGCGTATACTAAGATAAATGAGCAATGGCATCTCTGGGTGAAAGACGTTGCGCGTTATCAGCTTGCGGCCCCGGAGCGTGACGCGAAGATACTAAACATCGTTGAGCGTGACGGGGAATATGCGCGGATAGCCGCGGAGAACACCATTGATGCTAAGGACGCGGTAGCTCAGATGCGCAAGTTGCTCCGGGGGAAACGGACAGTTCAGGATGCCTCCGGCAAGGGTGACAAAGTGGTAAGAGCAACGCCGCTGGAGGCTATCTTTGAAGCCGGTAATGTGCATATACTACAGGGCGCGTGGAATCAGGAGTGGGTCAAGGAGATCGGGCAGTTTCCAAGCGGTAAGCATGATGACCAGGTGGATAATCTTTCCGCTGGGTATTTTCTTTACAGCAAAGGTATTGGCCTAAGCGACGAAACCCGCCAGGCGATGGCGGAGCGCCGGCAGAGCAGGAGAGGGAGGGAGTAAATCATGAGTGACAGCGTATTACAGGGCGGCCATTTTCAAAAACTGGTAGGCGCCTTCGGTTTCTGGAAAAAGGACGCTCACGTCCAGCGCGACCTGGGGCGCACGATCCGCATTGACCGCCCCGGCCATGTAGATATGACCGGTGAACTTCCGTCCGACGCAAAGACCCTGTACGGCTTATACTACGGGACCGATGTTGGTTTGCAGTTCGCGTCCCCGCTGGTGAAAACCCCCATTGATGTGCCGAATAACTTAATCGGTATACCTACCCCGAAGGCAAAAGACAAACAGACCCAGGATGCGGTTGTAAGCATTGTTGACGATCAATTGGACGAATTTCCGATTATCAATCGGACCTTCATGCTCATAGGTACCGGATGGCGCTGGTGCCGGTTCAGCCAGAAGCTGGGCCGCGTCATCTGGGAAGCCATGCCTGACAGGACCATCACCGATATCGAG
>JAITNU010000090.1 GCA_031290325.1 Treponema sp. | reverse complement strand
CAGGTGGTTCAGGGTAGAGAAGATTCCTACTTTGGTGATTTTGGTAAGTCCGGTGAGCAGGGCCAGCCTGAGCAGCGGTTCGGTGTCCTTGATGACGATGTAGAACTCCCGCATCACCGCCCGTATCGCGTTGGCGGTCTCGATGTCCCCCAGGTGGCTCAACATAGGCCGGTCGTACTCGTCGATGAGGACCACTACCTCTCCACGCTCAGACAACGTTTCGATAAGGTCCTGAAACATGGCCTTGTAGTTATCCGACCTGGGCGTTAGACCATAGTCCCGGTACAGCTTCCCCAAACGGAATTTGAAGCTTGCTTCCACGGTTTCGGGAGTCCGGGAATCAATCTCGGTCATGCTCATCCTGACCACCGGGTATTCCTTAAAGTCCCACTTGTCGTAGATATAGGTATCCTTGAAAAGCTCCTTTTCGCCTTTGAGCAGGTAGTACAGCGTGGAGATCATAAGGGTCTTGCCGAAACGCTGGGGCCGGGAGAGGAAATAGCTCTTCCCCCGGTCGAGCATTTCCCAGAAGTAACGGGTCTTGTCCACATAGACAAATTTTTTGGTGATGATTTCCTTGAAATCCTGCATACCCCGGGGTAGTTTCTTCATGGTTAGCCTCCCTATCGAAGTTTTGAATTGATGTTTTTATATGATAACCGTTCACGGGTTATAAGTCCATATAATACCGCTCTGGGAATTGTAGACCCCCGGCGTCGCTCCGCATCACACCTGAAATTCCCTGAAAATCAAGCGTTTTGGGCATTGTTACGGAAAAGCCCCCGAAAGCCCCACCATGCTATTGTACGCTCAGGGCTATTTTTTCCGGGTTACACATCCAGGTTAGACACCAGGAGGGCGTTTTCCTCGATGAATTCCCGGCGTGGGGCCACATTTTCACCCATAAGGGTGGAGAAGATCCGCTCCGCCTCCACTGCATCATCCAGATGCACCTGGATGATGTTCCGCTGCACCGGGTCCATGGTGGTGTCGCACAGCTCGTCGGCGTTCATTTCCCCCAGGCCCTTGTAGCGCTGGACCCCCACCTTTTCAGGGTTCTTCCCGGACTCTGCCAGCAGGCGGTCCTTTTCAGCATCATCAAAAACGTAAAAACTCTTTTTCTCGTAGCTGATCTTGTAGAGCGGCGGCATGGCAAGGTACACATGGCCCCGCTCAATGAGGGAGGTCATGTACCGGTAGAAGAAGGTGAGGAGCAGGGTCCTGATGTGAGAACCGTCCACATCCGCATCGGCCATGATGATGATCTTGTGATACCGGATCTTGTTCACATCAAACTCGTTGCCCGCGCCGCCGCCAATGCTGGCGATGATGGGCTGAAGCTTCTCGTTGGTTATTACCTTTTCAAGGCGGGTCTTCTCCACGTTGAGCATCTTGCCGAAGAGGGACAGGATCGCCTGGTATCGCCGGTTCCGGCCCATCTTGGCAGAACCTCCGGCGGAATCCCCTTCGACGATGAAAAGCTCGCACTTGGCAGGGTCCTTTTCGGAACAGTCTGCCAGCTTTCCAGGCAGCCCCGCATTGTCCATCGCGTTTTTCCGCCGCGTCGCGTCCCGGGCCTGACGGGCGGCAATCCGGGCCTTGGCAGCCAGCACGGACTTCTCCAGCACCACGGTGGCAACATCAGGATGCTGATCCAGAAACAGCTCAAGCTGCTCGTTCACCAGGGATTCCACGATACCCTTGACCTCGGAGTTACCCAGCCTGGCCTTGGTCTGCCCCTCAAACTGAGGGTTCTGCACCTTGATAGAGAACACCGCCGTCAGACCCTCCCGGACATCATCCCCGGAAAGGGTCTCCTCCAGCTTCTTCGCCTGTTTGGACTTCTTGAGGAACTCGTTCAAAGTACGGGTCAGGGCGGACTTAAAGCCCATGAGGTGGGTGCCGCCATCACGGGTGTTGATGTCGTTCACAAAGGAATACATGATCTCGTTGAAGCCGTCGTTGTACTGGATGGCACATTCAAGCTCAACATCCTCCCGTACCCCGGTAATGAAGATAGGGTCATTGTAGAGCACAGTCTTGCCTTCGTTGAGGTACTCCACAAAGCTCTTCACCCCACCGTCAAACTTGAACTCATGGCGTTTCGGCGTGGCCAGCCGCTCATCCAGTATGGTTATCTTGAGTCCTTTGTTGAGAAAGGCCAGTTCCCGCAGCCGGTTGGATAGGATATCGAAGTTATAGGCAGTGGTCTCAAATATCGAGGTATCCGCCTTAAACCGGATCACCGTGCCCTGACGGTCACTGGTTCCGACTTCAGTGGCAGGCCCTTCGGGAATCCCAATCCTGTACCGCTGGGTATAGACCTTCCCCTCAAGGTGTACAAAAGCCTCACACCATTCGGAAAGGGCGTTCACCACCGAGACGCCTACCCCGTGAAGCCCCCCTGAGACCTTATAGGACCTTTTATCGAACTTACCCCCTGCATGAAGCCGGGTCATGACCAATTCCAGGGCGCTGACCTGCTCGACAGGGTGGATATCCACGGGAATACCCCGGCCATTATCCTCCACCCGGACCACGTCATTACCCTCAAGCACCACGAAAATATCGCTGCAAAACCCCTGCATAGCCTCGTCAACGGAATTATCAACAACTTCGTACACCAAATGATGAAGACCATCAATGCCGGTGGTCCCGATATACATACCAGGCCGTTTCCGTACCGCATCAAGGCCCTTAAGAACCTGTATATTTTGGGCTGAATACTCTGAACTCATATCCTCAGTGTATCCTATCTTGCGTAAAAAAGTAAAGGTGGAATAGCATGATCTTTAAACTGAATCCGGGATAAAGTGAATTATGGATAAATCAAAGGATGAACGCATGGCTGAATGGGATTATGGCATATTCTGGAACGAAACATTGAACCAAATCCGGGAGAAGTTGGGAGAAGGGGAATTCAACCGGTGGTTTAAGCTTGTGAACTACCAGGGTACCACGGAAAAGGGGATCATCCTCACGGTTCCTTCAGCCTTTTACCGGGATGAGGTGAAACGGCGCTATCAAAACAGTATCGAAGCCACATTAAAAATGATAGCCGGTAAGGATATAGCCCTGGATTTTGAGGTGAAACCCCTCATCCAGGGGGAGTTCGCGTTGTCTCAGCAGCCCGAAACCCCGGAAACAGAACGGGTACGGGAGGTAACCCAGTCCAGACCCACAGTCAAACCGGTTCAGGAAAAAAAGCACCCCCATCCCCAGCTCAGGGAAGATTACAGCTTTGAGAAGTACATCATCGGGGATAATAACAACTTCGCCGCCAATGCAGCCATGGCCATCAGTAAAAACCCCGGCACCGCCTACAACCCCTGCCTCATATACGGCGGGGTTGGACTGGGCAAGACCCACCTCATGCAGGCCATCGGCAAGTACATCCATGAGACTTCGGAGCGGAAAATAATCTACATATCCGCCGAGAATTTTACCAGCGAATTCATCCAGTTCGTGGGAGAAAAAAAGATGGCGGCCTTTAAAAATAAGTACCGCTTCAGCGACGTGCTCTTACTCGACGACATTTACTTCCTGGAAAACAAATGGGAAACCCAGGAAGAATTATTTCACACCTTTAACACCCTCTACGATGCCAATAAGCAGATGATCTTCACCTGCGACCGTCCGGTTTCGGAACTCAAAAAGATCACCGACCGGCTCCGTTCCCGGTTTGAACGGGGCCTCAACGTGGACCTCCAGCCGCCGAACTACGAAACCCGCTACGCCATCCTGAAATCAAAAATCCAGGGCCGGAAGGTCTCAGTCCCGGATAACGTGATTGAGCTTATCAGCAAGAACATCTCCTCCAATGTCCGGGACCTTGAGGCGGCTTTAACCAAACTCGTCGCCTACGCGGAACTGGTAGGTGAATCCATAACCCTTAAAATTGCCCAGCAGCAACTGAAAGACGCCTTTGCTTCCCCGAAACAGGGCAATCTCTCCATTGAGACCATACAGCAGGTCATAGCCGATGCGTATCACATCTCATGCAACGATCTCAAAGGCAAGAAAAAGGCCCAAACCATTGTCATACCCCGGCAGCTTGCTATGTACATAACACGGGAGATCACCGAGTATAGCAACACCGAAATAGGCCAGGCCTTTGGCGGGCGGGACCACAGCACGGTGATGTACTCCTGCCAAAAGGTCGAAGACCGGATCCGGGCGGATCCCAATATGGACTCGAACATCCAGAACCTCATCAAAACGATCAAAGAATACATCATCGAGGCATAAGCCCCATAACTTTGTGGAAAACTCATCTTCCGGTAATAACTCTGTGGATAACTCTGTGGATAACTTTGGGGAAATCGGGAAATGTGGAGAGTTATCCACCGGTCCGAAATGCAAGCAAATCAACCTATACGCTATATATAGAGTAGCCACACTAAAATTTAACTACTTGGTAATAGTTATCCACAAGTTCGAAATGAAAACAAATCGGTCAGTACGCTATATATAGAGTAGCTACACTTGAATTTAACTACTTTTTAACAATTATCCATAGGTTCGAAATGAAAAAACCGGTCAGTACGCTATATATAGAGTAGCCACACTGAAATTTAACTACTTGGTAATAGTTATCCACAGGGGCAAAATGAACAAATCGACCGGTACGCTATATATAGAGTAGCCATACTAAAATTTAACTACTTGGTAATAGTTATCCACAGGGGCGAAATAAACAGATCAACTGGTACGCTATATATAGAGTAGCCATACTTGAATTTAACTACTCTGGTAATAACTTTGCGAAATTGTGGAATTCCTGTGGAATTCCTGTGGAATTCCTGTGGATAACTTTGGGGAAACCGGGAAATGTGGAAAGTTATCCACAGGTTATCCACAATTTCGAAATGAAAAAAAAATCGACCGGTACGCTATATGCAGACAACAATTTGACTTTTTACGCTATATATAGAGTAGCCACACTGAAATTTAACAACTTGGTAATAGTTATCCACAATTCCACCGACCCTACTACTACTATATATAACCTAGATATCTTAGTAGTAGTAGAGTGACTTCCTCAAAGTTAAAAAACCGAGTTTGATTTCTTGAACAAATTTGTAATAACTTATATCTTTGACATAATTCATTACTGCGGTAGACACTACCGTTTAGACCATCAAAACCAATCGGGGTTGAAAGGGCCTAACTGAAAGAGGATAAAATATGAAATTTACATGTGAACGAAATGTCCTGCTTAAGGAAATTGCTATAGCTCAGGAAATTATTTCCTCAAAAAACGCCATTTCCATATTGTCCAATATCTATATCGAGGCTGAAAATGATACCCTCACCATTAAAGCCACAGATATAAAGGTCAACTTTGAGACAAAAGTCCCGGTAACCGTCCTCGAACCGGGTTCAACCACGGTATTTGGGGATAAATTCTTAGGGATTCTCAATTCCATTCCTGACGGTGAACTGGAATTTGAACAAGTCGATCAAAAAACCACGATCAAACCCACCCTTAAGCGGATCCGGTTCCAGCTTAAGAGCATCGCTTCGGATAAATTCCCCGAATTCCCCATGCCTAAGGATGAATCCTTCTTCAACATGCCGATCAAGGACTTCAAAGGCATGATAGCTCAAACTATCTTTGCCATTTCCGATGATGAAACCCGGTACTTTATGAACGGGGTACTCTTTGAAAAGCTCGATAGCAAGATCGTCATGGTGGCTACTGACGGCAGACGCCTCGCGTACATCAGCAAAGAAGCTGGCCCGGAAATACAGGACTTCAGCGGCATCATCATCCCGCCGAAAATTCTCCACATCATCATGAAACGAGCCGGGGATGAAGGGCTGGTATCGATCTCCGTTACTGATAAGACCATATTCATTTACTTTGGGTCTTACCAGCTTTCATCGGTCCTCATTGAAGGGCAATTCCCCAATTACCACCGGGTTATCCCGGAAAATCAGAGTTTCATCTTTTCAGTGAACCGCCTTGAAATGCTTGACGCCTTAAAGCGAGTCTCCCTCCTAGTCGAACAGAAGTCCCATCGGGTGTACCTGGGCATTGCCCCGGAAGCCGTATCCGTATATTCCGAGGAAAGCGAGATAGGGACCGCAAAAGAAGATATTCCCTGCAAATACGAAGGGGAAGCGGTGTCCATTGCCCTGAACTACCGGTACATCGAAGAACCTTTTAAGGTAATGAGTGGGGAGGAGATCAGCCTCCAGTTCACCGAACCGAGTAAGGCCATAACCATCAAGCCCCAGCCGGAAACCGACTTCTTCCACATCATCATGCCTATGCAGCCATGATCTTCAAAGGATTACAAGTGGCTTCCTTTCGGAACCTGGCAGATGCCGAGCTTGATATTAGGGAAAAGGACGTCTTCCTCGTCGGGGAAAACGGACAGGGGAAGACCAATTTCCTTGAGGCTCTCTACTTCTGTGCCTACGGATCATCCTTCCGGGGGGTACGGGATAGCGAGCTAATACGTCTTGGGGAGCCAGGTTGTTCCGTAGCAGCGCAATTCGGCGGCTCCCTCTATGAAAAGGCGCTGATCACCCTGGAAAAGGGCAAGAAAACCATTGTTCTTGATGGAAAACCGGTACATGACCGGAAAACACTACTCTCAGTCGTTCCGTGTATTGTATTTTGCCATGAGGACATGGAATTCGTCGCTGGAACCCCGGAACGCCGGCGCTGGTTCTTTGATCAAACCCAGAGCCTCTATGATCCGGTGTATCTTGAGGATCTGAGAGCATACCGCAAGGTACTCAAAACCAGGAACACCGTTTTAAAGGACCGGTGGGGCACGCTTAACCATGAAGTGATTCCCATACTGGAGGCCCTGGACGCTCAAATCGTCCACTACGGATTACGGCTCATGGAGCAGCGAAAAGAGGCCGCTCAGAGCTTCTCAGCGGCCTTCAGACCCCTCTATGAAGCAGTTTCCGGGATAAATCACGTCCATGTCCAATATGCCCCTTCCTGGAAGGCTACAACGGCAGATACGGTTATTGCCTTTTTACAAACCCGCTGGGAGGCGGACATAGCCGCCGGCACCACCCTTTCCGGGCCTCACCGGGATCACTACCACTTCACCCAGGGGGAGCGTGAATTTGCAGGGAAGGCTTCCACCGGTCAGCGGCGTCTCCTCGCCCTGCTCCTGCGGATCGCCCAGGCCCGGCGCTTCTCCGAAATGACCGGCAAAGCCCCGGTCCTCCTCTTAGACGATGTACTGCTGGAACTGGACGGCGAAAAACGGCGGAAATTCCTCCAGGTGATGCCCGAATACGATCAGGCCTTTTACACCTTTCTCCCTGAAGAACCCTTTGAAGGGTACCGTCAAACCAATACCCTGGTGTATCATGTTGCCCAAGGGTCGTTATCAGCATCGAAGCATCCTAGAGAGAGCACCGGATCATGACAAAAGCGGGCGATCTCCTTTCACATTTTCTTGATCCCCAGATGATCAACACCGCTGAGGAGTATACACGACTTTTCAACTCCTGGACTTCCATTGTTGAGCACTATAAGATCGCCGCCCTTGCCGCTCATTCCCGGATCGTAGAATTTGAACGGCACGTTCTGCTTATTGAGACAGACCATCCGGGCTGGATTCAGATACTACAAACCAAACAGCGGCAACTGCTCAGTGAATTTCAGTATCGCTTCCCTGACCTTGCCATCACCGGTATTTCCTTCCGGTTAAGCCGCGATCCTCTGCCAATAAACACCGCAGCACCGCCGAAAGCAGAAGTCACAGCGGTGGAAGCCATCCCTGAAACCACTCAGACAGCCTTAGTCCACTCTGAAAAAAATGAAGAACCATGGAACCAGGATTTCTATGAAAAAACCGGGGATGATGATTTCATAAAAGCCCTTAAACGGCTTGAACAAGGAATTATAACCAGAAAGCACACCCTGCATCAAACTTAGAGGAATATACTATGCTCGATAGTTACAAACACTGCGTTCTCTGTCCCCGAAACTGCGGCGTGGATCGTTTATCCGGTATAAAGGGGTACTGCAGAGAAACAGCAGAACTGCGCCTTGCCTCAGCCGGCATACACTGGGGAGAAGAGCCGCCCATTACCGGGACCGGCGGTTCAGGAACCATCTTTGTAAGCGGCTGTAATCTGGGCTGCAGGTTCTGCCAGAATTATCAGATTTCCCAGAACGGAATGGGCAGAGCAGTCGGGGTGGAGGAATTTGCCCGGATCTGTCTCACCCTTCAGGAAAAAGGCGCGGAAAACATCAACATCGTTACCGGAACCCATGCGGTGCCTGCCATTGTTGCGGGAATCAAGGCGGCGCAATCCCAGGGACTGACCCTTCCGGTCCTCTGGAATTCATCAGCCTACGAAACCAGCGCGGCTCTTTCGCTTTTAGACCCAGTCATAGCGATCTATCTCCCGGACCTTAAAACCCTGGACCCCATGACCGCAGGTATTTTTTTCAAGACCACTGATTATCCCCAATACGCCCAGGCCGCAATACTCAGGATGATGGAAAACCATCCCCTTACCTATAAAAAACGAGGCGCCCTTGCCGGACCACCCCTTGCAAGCGGGGTTATCATCCGGCATCTGGTAGTGCCTTTGCATCTCGATTCTACACGGGAGGTACTTCGCTGGTTTGGGGAAAAGGCCCAGGGCCGTGCGCTCCTTTCGGTGATGACCCAGTACACCCCCATCAACGCGGGACCAATGCCGAACCGGTCCATGAATGAACAGGAATACGACACGATTTTAGGTTGGCTTGAAGAATTTGATATTGACGAAGGTTTTTTTCAGGAACTGGATTCCGATACCGAGTGGCTCCCCGACTTCAACCAGCCCAATCCCTTTGCATCAGAACACTCAACCCCCCTATGGCACTGGAAAACAGGGGTACTCACCTAAAAAGCAGACCCCCCATGGGAGCCATCATCGTTACTTCCTTCTGAACCTGGCGGCATCCATTCACATGGTTCCTGGCTACAGGGTGAAATTTAATAATACAACTTAGAGTGTTGCGTGTCAAGGGTATATCAACAAATAAAGAGAAAAAAACGTACTGTCAAAAAAAATATAATAAAAATGCTTGATAAATTAAATAAAAGTGATATATTGAATTCATACGGATAGAGACTGTTGTATCATACTGTAAATATGAGAAGTTTATTAAAAGAAGGGTGGAATTGAAGACTACTATGGACATGGCGCAAAATGAGATATCTATCGGTATCTATCCATACATGAGTCCCAGGGCAGACCTCACCCAAAAAAC
>JAITNU010000005.1 GCA_031290325.1 Treponema sp. | reverse complement strand
TACCTTACCAGTAGTTTTTCGGAGTATCCAGTCGAAAATACCGGGACAATGAAAAGCCGCATGATGAGCCAGCTTTTCGACGGTGATGTATCGGCTTTTGAAGCGAGTGTGCGGGAACTATTCGCGGGCATACCCAACCAATTACATCTCCCCCGGGAAGCCTATTATCATTCACTGTTGCTGTTGTGGCTTACTATGCTGGGCTTGAGGTACAGGCTGAGGTATCTACCGACAAGGGACGGATAGACGCGGTGTGGACCTGGAAGGACCGGGTGGTGATAGCAGAAGTGAAATACGCGGTGAAAGGGAAGGTAGAATCGCTGTTAAAGGCGGCGATGGCGCAGATCCTGAAACGGCGTTACTATGAGCGGTATAATGGCGCGAAACACAGGATAGCGTTACTGGCGATGGGGATTGTGGGAAAAGACAGCGCTTGCCGTATGAGGGAACTTTGAAATAAAAAGTCCCTCAAAGAATTTTACGATGCTATCGTCGGAAATTTTATCAATATTGGAAGTGGCGAGGAACTTTCCATCAAAGTGCTTGCGGAAACAGTGCGTTCTGTAGTGTATGAAGAAGAACTGCTGAATAGCAAACAATCGCCTGATGCAGTCTGCCGTATTACGTGGGATACTGCAAAACCCAACGGAACTCCGCGTAAATTGTGCGATATATCCCGGCCTTGGGCTTTACCGCCAAGACAGCGTTACGGGATGGTATCAAAAAAGCCTATATAGATTTTTTAGGCAGATGAACGAATTTAAAAATGTATGCTAAAACATCAAATACATCCTTGGTACTTAATACCAATCGTTTACCCTATGCACCCATTAACCCCCTTAGAAAAAGACATCATCACCTACCTCATCGCGGAAAACGAAGAAACCGGCGAACAGTTTGAAATCACACCGTATATGGGTGCCTTCTCCGGCGAATACAGCAAACACACCCCTTTCTTTTTAGGGCAGCCGAAATCCGGACGTATCGTATTGTTTATTCAGAAAGAACAATCCACCAACGTATATATCACCCAGTTTACCCAACACAGTAAAGAACTGAAACAACGCTTGTATAACATTGCAGATTTTATCATGTATCTGGTACAGCGTGATTATCTACGCACCATACACAAGTCAGATAAAGAACGCATAGACTGTCCTCTTGATGTAACGGATCGTTGGCACGAATACGATGATTTTACGATTGCTGAAATCAAGGCGTTTACTTTTGTGTCTTCCATGCACTTTATCCCCCGATTAAAACTGTATAAATACTGGAATGAATCACTAAAAAAATAAACGGTGTTTTATATGAAAAACTTAACAAAAACAGAAAAAGAAATTGTCAATTATCTCGTTGCGAAGAACGAAGGTATACGGCCACCGCTGATACGCATTTACCAGTATTTACAAGCTTTCACCGGTAATTTTTCTCTGGATATGCCCTTCACGTTTTATTTCTCTGATGAACGCAAACCGATCATGTATGTGCGGGATATGACGAAACCCCATGAGCGAAGCAGTCATGCCGCGTTTTTCAATGAATGTGCGAAACGAAAACCGAAGATCGAAGAAATCATTGGTTTTTATGAGTATCTCGTTGACAATGGTTATGTCAAGAGGTTCTATAAGGGCCTTGCAGGACGGCAGGACTTACCGGAACGGTATGATTTGATATGGCGCCGGTATAATGATTTTTACAGCGGTATTATGACCGGTTTGACCTTGGTGTGTTTATCTGAATTTGTGCCTAAGTTGAAACTCTATGAACTATGGGCTACAATACAACAATAACACGTTCAAAGCAATACCGTTTACAACATAAAGACTCGCCATCAGGCGGGTCTTTTTTTTTGGCACGTCTGGTACTAGGAATAATTCTACTGCACAATTCCCTTGCCGAAGCGAGGATACCCGGTCCTGCGGCATCGGATTCCGCAGATGGATTTTTCAGCGCCCCAGCGGAAATACCCAGCAGCTTAAAGCCCTTCAATGTCAAAAGGTTAAGAAGATCAACCATAGAGGACTGGGTGCGCTTCCTGCCACAGCACTCCATCCCCTCGGCCTTAGCGCTGGTACTGTACACTCTGTCCCATTGTGTCGGGAAAAAGCGTTCGATCACCGGTAGATGAACGGTTCCCGCGGTCCCTGTACCGACACATCCTGACAGACAAGGTCCTGTACATTGAGGATACGGAAACTTTTTTCCTGTACCGGCGGCAGTCCCAGAAACATGTCCGATTCATCGGGACTGACAGGACTGGCTTCATCGGTGGAAAATGCAGACCGCTTGATCGAAAGCTGTTCTATGGGGGATTCCGGGAGTCCTGCGATGAACCCCGCTGATGCGCGGCAGCCTAGAGCCCGAATATCTGAAACCGTGACCTGTTTGATCGAAGGTGTTGTCCGATTGACCGGCAGGGGATCAAGACTGAAAAGACCGCTGGATACATCTGCGCCGCACCGGTAGAACATGTTGATGGACAGGGGACAGAGGTTGTTTTCCATAGTTAAACGACGGAAGCTAAGGTCCCGAATCTGGCCGCCCCGTCCGCGCCTCGTTTTGATGCGGATCCCCCGGTCAGTGCCCTTAAACGTACAATCCTCAGCAATAACATCGAACACGCCCCCGGCGGTTTCACTCCCAATGACAATACCCCCGTGCCCATCTTCCACCGTGCAGTTACGGACACGCACGTTACAGGTGGGCTTATTCACCCTGATGCCATCCTCTCCAGACCCGGATTTGAGGGCAATCCCATCATCCCCAACCCCAATATGACAATCCTCAATAAGCACATTCCTGCATGAATCAATATCAATCCCATCGGTGTTGGGAGCGTCATGGGGATTGGTGATGGTCAGTCCCCGGATGCTAAGGGACTCGCAAAAGACCGGATGCAAGGTCCAGAAGGGGGCATTAACCAGGCTGATCCCTTCAATCCGTACCTCCGTGCATTGATAAAACTGCACCAGGGGGGGACGCAGAAACTGTATACCCCGGCCGCCCCCGCCCCCGGGCTGCTGTTCAAAGCCCACATTCAACCGGGCAAGCTCCTGCTCCCCAGGAGTTTGGGGAACAGACTGCCCTGAACGCCGTTTGTCCCTGAGCAGCTCCCACCACAGCGCCCCTGATCCATCAAGACAGCCTGTTCCGGTAATGGTGATGTGCTCCTGCCCGCTGGAGAAGACCAGGGGATGTAGACCATAACAGCAAACCCCTTCCCAGCGGGTGTACACCGGCCCATACCGTTCCACTTCAGGTATGAAGGAAACAACGGCGCCTTCATCAAGCACCAGGGTACTATGGGAAAACAGTTCCAGCGGACCGGTCCGCCAGGTTCCCTTCCCCACCTGGAGGGTCCCGCCGCCGGCGGCTTGTAAGCTCCGCAGGGCCGCGGCAAAGGCCCTGGAATTATCATGCACCCCTTGGGCGCCAAAAGCAGCAAGGTCATAATGCATAGTTCACTCCATATACCTACCGGTCAAACAGGGTCTTGAGATCCTCGTGGCTCATCCGGGCAAGCCAGGATTCCCCGGAGGACACGGTCATGTCCGCCAGCTCCCGCTTACTGGTAAGCATGGCGTCAATCTTCTCCTCAAAACTGTTCTTCGTGATGAACCGGTGGACAAAGACATTCCGGGTTTGCCCAATGCGGAAGGCCCGGTCAGTGGCCTGGTTTTCCACTGCCGGGTTGTACCACAGATCGTAATGGATAACCCGGCTCGCTGCAGTAAGGTTGAGGCCCAGCCCCCCTGCCCGCAGACTCACCAGGAGGATACGGCAGTCCCCCTCACCGCGGTGCATCGCCGACTCCGTTCCTGCACCTTGGAACTGGTCAATCACTTCGTTCCGCTTCTTTTGGGACATACCACCGTGGTAGACCAGGGCCGCCTCCCCGAGTTCATCCTGGATGATGGTTCTCAGACACTCAAGGGTTTCCACATACTGACTGAAAATAAGCACCTTTTCCCGGTTCGCAAGGATGGCTTCCAGCAGGGTCATCAAGAGTTGGGCCTTACCGGAAAGCCCTGAAACCGCGGGGCTTTCCTTGTCGTACACCCGCGGATGATCGCAGACCTGCTTCAGAGCCGTAAGCAGCGCGAGTATCAGGCTCGACCGTTCCTGGGGTAGCTCCATAGACTCGGATTTTTTCAGCGTCGCGGTGACGATACTTTCGTACAGGGCTGCCTGTTCCTTTTCCAGGGTCGCGTATTCAGTGATGCTGATCTTTTCAGGCAGGTCCGCGATGATGAGCTTGTCTGTTTTAAGCCGCCGTAACAGAAACGGGGCCGTGATCTTCCGCAGGGTTTTGGCAGTTTCCTTTTGACGCAGCACCTCAATGGGTATACGAAAGGCTTCTTTGAACTGGGGGGCAGTGCCAAGGTACCCGGGGAGGATGAAGTCGAAGAGGGAGCGCAGGTCCTCAAGCCGGTTCTCCACCGGGGTTCCTGAGAGGGCAAGCCGGTATTGAGAGCGTAACTGCTTGACCGTTTGGGCGCCCCTGGTTTCGGCGTTCTTCATCAGGTGGGCCTCATCCACGATTAAGAGGGAAAAGGGCTGGTCCGCCAGTCTCGCCCGATCCCGCACCACGGTCTGGTAGGTGGTCAAAAACACCGCCGCGTTTCCGGCAAGGCTGCGCTTTGTCCCGTGATACCGGGACACCAGGAGGGACGGGGCAAAGCGGCTCAGTTCCCGCTCCCAGTTTTCAAGGAGCGCTGCCGGTGCAATGATGAGACACCGGTCCCGGAGCAGCCCATCCTCAGTGAGCCGCAGGAGCACGGTGATGGCCTGAATGGTCTTCCCCAGGCCCATGTCGTCAGCGAGGATACAGCCGAACCCCGCAAAGAGGAGGGAGCAGATCCAGGTATAGCCCCGCTCCTGGTACGGTCTGAGGGAAGCATGGAGCGTACCGGGAATGGGGAAATGCCGCTCACTCAGGAGCTTCTGGATGATCTGCTCCGCATCAAAGGAGAGGAGACTGTCCCCGGCAAAGTGGGCCTTGAGGAAATCATTAACCTGGGGAACGCCCCCTTCCTGGGCCTGCTTGAGGAGCCGCGAAACCTCTGCAGGGTCCAGACGGATAAACGTATCCTTGAATTGCACCAGTGCCTTTTTCTGCTTAACCAGGGCGTTAAACTCCTCCAGAGTGAGCACCGTATCCCCAATGGCGATCTGCCATTGCCATTCCAGCAGCGCGTTAAGACCGAGGTAGTTCACCAGGGTTCCTGAATGCTTGGCTGTGGTTTTCAGGACCAGCCGGGGCTTCAATTCCCGATGGAGATTTTTGGGGAACACCACCTCAATGCCCAGCCGGGAAAGGAGCGGAGACGCGTTATCCAGGAAATCCACGAGCCGCTCCCCGGACAAGGGGACCCCGTTCTTGGAGGCCAGGGTCCCCAGTTCAGGGAGGTAATGGGAAAGGGCCGTGGGCGCCTTGAGCACCTCAATGGTACCGGTCTTGGAGGCCGCATCTTTCAGGGGAACCTTCACCACCCCTGTTTCGGTGTCCAGAAGCACCTCCATGGACAGCTTGAAATCCGCTGCCGCCATATTCCTGGCCGAAGCCGGTTTGAGGGTGAGCCGGTATTTCCAGGCTGAAAAATCAATGGACAGTACCGAAAGCCAGCGATCCATGGCAATGGGCATACTCCGCAAGGTCGGAGACGAGACATCGATCAGCGCACCCTGGAAAAAGAGGTCCAGCAGTTCCCTGAACGCCTCACTTCCCCGGACCTGACGGGCAAAGGAGTTCTGCGGTACCCATTGCCCCAGGAAGGCTGAGGCCAGGAGATCCACCACACTGCGGCTGCTCACAAAGCTCCTCTGCTTAGACCGCTTCCCGGCGGGAGCCAGGGGTAGCATCCGGTCCTGATATGACGCCACCAGGTTCAGTGCGTCATTGATAAGGGGAAGCCGGTCAAAGGGTTTCCAGATGATCCGCAGCAGCGCGGGGGAAGCTTGCCGGGCCTTGTTCGGGACGGTTTCCACCAAGACCGCGGGGATAAAGGCTTGGGCGGCGCAGAGGAGGTTGAGGAATTTAAACAGATAGAAGAGAAAGGTGTAACTCGTGGTACCATCATCAGAGGCAAAGGAACGGAACCGGAGAAAGGCAGCATAGAGGGGTCGCCTGACCTGTTCCCCGGTCACGATTTCCTGCACCAGCACCGGTTCTGCCCCAGGCGCGGGATTGGCACATTCGATGGACCAGTGGGAACGGGAAAAGGTATGCTCATCCTCAGCAGTTTCCTCCTGCCAGAGCTGAAACCGGGCCGCATGGTGGTAGAATTCCGCCAGGACCATGGTAAAGTCCCGGGTACAGAACGGGGGAGACGAGGGAAGCAGGGAAAGAATGAGGTCCGTACACAGGGGCAGTTCCGGGAACACCGGCGGGGCAGCAGGCACCATACAGGGCCTCGAATCCTCGCTTATGGAGAAGGGTGCGGGAAGCGCCTGGCTCAAAGAAGCGCCAAAACGCTTCACCAGGGATGCGAGGTCCATACCCCTGAGCCTGAAAAGCACCGTGGGGTCAGCATCAATTTCCCTGGCAATAATATAGTAGAGGGCCGCCATGTGCTTGCAGGGGTCCCCGTAATCAGGGCAATTGCAGGAGCGCTTCATTGCTTCCCAGCGGGTGGGGATGAGGTTGATCCCCTCTGCCTTGAGCTTGGCCAGAAATTCATCAGGCAGTTCCCCTGCGGCTATACGGGAAAGCAGGGCCGGATCCTCCTCAATCAAGTGCAGGACCCGCGCCTGGTCTTCCAGCTCAGGAAAACTGATTTCTACCTTATAGAAGGGTTGATAATGCCCCTGGACCTTAGCCCTCGCCTTCCGGTCTGTGATATCCAGGGACAGGACTTTTCCCGTATTAGCATAAGACCTTCCCCGATCGAGCCGGGCACCCATTTCATAACTATTGAGGACCTCAATAAACCACTTTCCCCAGGGCGTAACCCCATAGTTCTGTTGAGCCATACTTTTTTCCTTAGGATACTGTCTATCCCTAGAGTTATACACAAAACCAGGCAAAAACACAACGGCACGGGCGTCCATTGACACGTACCGGTAAATCCCCCACTATGGGATATTATGATTACCCTTATCACCGGCGGGGTAAAATCAGGCAAATCGAGCCGTGCCCTGGCACTGGTTCAACAAGCCTGGACCTTTCCGGTTTCGTTTATTGCCACTGCTGAAGTGCTGGATGAGGAAATGCGGCTCCGTATCGCACGGCACCAGGAAGAACGGGTACGTCTGGGCGGGGCAGCGGGCTTTGTTACCATCGAGGAACCGGTGGACCTGGACAAGGCCATTGCCCGTAGCGGGGACCAGGTGGTGGTGGACTGCATTCCCATGTGGATCAACAACCTCATGTACTACCAGCGGGAAGCTGAGTTCCCCCGGATTCTGGATGCCTTTATCAAGAGTATGCCGCGGAACTGCATTGTGGTTACCAATGAAACAGGACTGGGCGCCATTCCCTTTGAGGAAATCACCCGCCGCTATAATGTGCTGTTGGCCGAGGCGAACCGAGCCATCGCCGCTGCCGCAGATACGGTGGAGTTTATGATTGCCGGCATTCCGCTCAAGGTGAAATAGGTGTACCTCAGCGTTCCTTCCTGGGTTATTCCCGGAACCTACCTTGAAAACCTGCACTTCCTGGCAGACCACCCGGTGCTCACCGGGGTGGAGCTGCTTTTTTTTATGTACGATGCTGAAGTAAAACGCCTGCTGGATACGGAATGGGCCGGTATCCAGGAGTATGCAGGCCGTTTTGTCTATACCGCCCACCTCCCGGATCCTCTGCAGCCTGCCCATGAAGAACTTGTGGCACGGCTCTTGCCCTTTGCCCACCACCTCATCGTGCACCCCAGCTCGCCTGAACAGGTGGAAGCCCAGGGGAAGCTCCTCAATGGCTGGACGGAAAAATACGGGGGAAGTACACAGGGCAGGGAAGCGGGTCATTTTCTCCTGGAGAATACCCAGACCAGCCGTTTCGAGGCCCTCCTCCCCCAGCTCCCTGCTGAAACCGGACTCTGCATGGATACGGGGCATCTCTTACTTGAGGGAAAAAGCCCTGCGGACTTTTTTAAGCGCTACCCAGGTCGTATCAGGGAGATACACCTGCACGGTCTTGACCGGGAGCAGGCTGCCCTGGATGGACGGCTCCCGGACCACCGTCCGGTACGGGCCGGGGATAGGTGGTTCAGGGACCTGGTTCCGGTACTGGAAAATTTTACCGGTGTAGTCAACCTGGAAGTATTTTCCTGGGAAGAAGCCTGCATGAGTATCGATACCTTGGGGGCTATGGGGTTACTGGGTGTAAATAAAGCGGGATAAGGTATTTGATGCGGGTAGATGGGTGGCGATCCACTTTTTTATTTTTTTTTCGTATTTCTATAGACAAAAAAAAATAAATGTGCTATATATTAATACAAGGTTATTTCAAGTAACCTGCGTTATCCTGGATAACGCCATATTTTATGGAGGGTGGAAGCTCTACGTGATGATACTGGAGTGATAGTAATAAAAATGTACATAATTTCTTATAATACTCT
>JAITNU010000169.1 GCA_031290325.1 Treponema sp. | reverse complement strand
TGACATCGGTAAGATCATATTTTAATCCTATATCCCCTCCAATGCCAAGGGCGATTCTATCATCGGATGATTTTATATCATCACTTACTCTATCAAGTAAAGCGAGTAAATTTACATCTTTTTAC
Organism: Treponema sp.; assembly: GCA_031290325.1. Lineage (GTDB taxonomy): Bacteria > Spirochaetota > Spirochaetia > Treponematales > Breznakiellaceae > JAITNP01. Next base: position 8,738 of record JAITNU010000169.1, on the reverse strand, counting down.
CAAATCATCAAGCAGCCTGTCGTTCAATGCAAGCAAATACCTAGCCGTTTGTTTATGCACCCTCAGTTCCTTCTCGTCGATATTCTCACGGACAGACTCTAAATATAAAAAAATCATAAAATTATAAAAATGCGGTTTTTTGTATCTGAAAAAATTTAATCTCAGAGAGTGAGAGAACGGCTTGCCATAGTTTCCCCATCAGGTTATACTCTCTATAATGCGTATTATATCATGGAACGTCAACGGCATACGGGCGGTGGAGAAGCGGGGTTTTGTTCAGTGGGTCCAGGCTGAATCCCCGGATATACTCTGCATCCAGGAAACCAAGGCCCGGCCGGACCAGCTTTCGCCAGAATTAATCAGCCCGCAGGATAAGACGGGAGCGACTTATACCTCATACTGGGGGAGCGCGAAAAAAGCAGGCTATTCTGGGGTTGCCATCTATAGTAAGACGCAGCCCCTGGAGGTGAAGCCCTTGGGTATTGGCGAATTCGATGATGAAGGACGGGTTTTACAGGCGGATTTTAAGGATTTCGTGCTCATTTCCGCTTATTTTCCCAATTCCCAGGAGGGAGGAGCCAGGCTGGATTATAAGTTGGCCTTCTGTGCGGCGATACTGCATTGCTGCGATACCCTGGTTTCCCAGGGCAGACATCTGGTGCTCTGCGGGGATTATAATATAGCCCATACCCCTATTGACCTGGCCCGGCCCAAAGATAACGAGGATAATCCTGGGTATCTGCCTGAGGAACATGCCTGGATGGATACTTTTATTGGTTCCGGTTATGTGGATACCTTCCGCCGTTTCCACCCTGAAGAGCCTGGTCAGTACAGTTGGTGGTCCTACCGTATGCATGCACGGGAACGGAACGTGGGTTGGAGGATCGATTATCACTGCGTGGATCAGGGCTTGATGCCCCAGGTGCAGGGGGCCGCTATACGGACCGAGGTGTCCGGTTCTGATCACTGCCCAGTACAGATTGACCTGGACGTGGGTACATTTTATAATGAAAAGGTTAAAACATGATAAAACAAGAACAACTTGAAAAAAACATACGGACCTTTATGCTTAATCAATCCGGGGAATTTAATCTGCAGGATCTGATGCAAGCCCTTCCTGGAAAACAGGCCCCGCAGAAACAGGAACTTATTGATATTCTCAGGGAGGATCCCTTTGTGTTTTCAAAGGATGATGAAACCTACCTGCCCCGGCATGTCTATTTTAAGGATGCCCGCTTTCTGATTTCTCCCAGAACCGAGGAACTGGAGCAGGGTATCCTCATACCCGGCCATCGCTTACTCCCCTTCTATGCCTCGGACCTGGTATTGCCCTGGGATTGTACCTTGGTAACACCGGAACAGGTCGAGGTGAAGCGTAAAACGGTGTATGAATCCCTGGGATTCCTGGATATTTACTATACCCTTTTCGGCCCTGAGCAGGTGATAAAATTGCTGATCGTCGATCAGAATGCCAACGAAACGCTGCTGAATACCGGTGGCTATAACCGGGAAACAGAATTAGCAGTAACGGCTTTTGATTTTACCGGCCTGTACCGGCAGTGGAAATGTGAACCTGGGGATAGTCTCCTCTTTGAGGTCGAAGATTGGCTTAAGGGGAGCTTCGCTATCAGCTATGTTTCAAAAGAACGGCGGCAGGAATTGATGGTCAGTTCAGCGGAGTGGATCGGGAAGCTGGAGCAGAGTTTCCAGCAGGTCTTTGATACTTCTGGATTCCGGCAACCCATTGCAGAGCAGATGGCCTATGCCTATTACTATGCGGGAAAGGATATATTGCAGGATCCGCCTATCCATTTTGGAGGGTTCCTCGACACGGCTAAGAAGGTATACCTCATTCCCTTTGGTATTGAGGCCCGGCTCTGGCGTAACCGGGAAATTAACACTACCGAATTGATGGAGCTTGTTGACCGGGAGCCACCAAAAAAGCAGGAGGGCTTGAACGGGATGCTGGAGAGCCTGGGGCTTCCCTGTACGGAAGTGGATGTGGAAGCCTTTATGCGGGATGAACTGTTCCGCCATAAGGGGATACTGACCAGCACGGAGGACTATTTCGACCCGATCATAGAACGGCTCTTGGGGAAAGATGCCAGGTTTTTTTCTGATATCCAGCGGACGACGCTTTGCAAGTATTTTAGCAAACTCTGGAAAAAGGTGGCTGGTTCCTATAACTTCTTTAAGGATCAGGCTTCCGGGAAGGTCCGGGCCAGGTTATTGGACATCCTGGAGCGCTATTTCGCATGGTTACGGGACCTGAGTGAGCAGGCGGTCGATCCTGCTGATATACCGGTACAGATCATGGCCGGGTTAAGCCAATCCATGATTGCCTTAACGGGGTTCCTCGAACTTCTGAATATCCATGATGGGGTGAGCCAGGCAGAGATTAAGGGTTTGTATGATATGCTACCCAAGATTGATAAAACCATGGAGAGTTTTAAAGAGAAGGCCCTGGAGCATACACATAAAACAACGCCTTTCCCTGGCGGTTCCCACCTCAGACTGGTCCGCCCCGGGGATATGGATGATGAGGAAGAAGAAGTCGAGGCTGAAAATATCTTTGTACTGCGGCTCAGTATCAAAGGCATCACCCCCCAGATTTGGCGAAGTGTCCAGGTGCCGGGGTCTTTTACCCTGGGAGATCTCCACCAGGTGATTCAGATGGCCATGGGCTGGGATGATGAGCATCTCCATTGCTTCGAGATCAAAGGGGTGAGTTATGGTCCCATCTCGGATGAGGATTTTGGGTTTGATGATATGGACCAGGAAGATGAGGATGACTATACCCTTGATGAACTTAACCTGGCCCCTAAGCAGCGCTTCAGCTATACCTATGACTTTGGGGATGACTGGGAGCATCAGATTCTGGTATCCAAAATCCTGCCTGCCGCATCGGTTTCTGATGTGGACCAGAGATTCCCCCGTTGTCTCAGTGGAAAACGGGCCTGTCCCCCGGAGAACTGCGGTGGCATCTGGGGGTATGAGGAAGCGCTCGAAGCCCTGAAAACCCCCAAAAAGAAGAAAAACCGGGAATTGCTGGAATGGCTTGAAGACTTCGAACCCGAATATTTTGATGTTGATGAGGTCAACAGTCTATTCCGGTCTAATGATCTGAACGATGATGATGACGACGATGTATTCTAGCATCCTATTTTGATGAGGCGGCCTGATGCGTATTAAATATAATGCCCCCACGGTACTGACCTTTACGTTTATCAGTACCCTGGTGTTACTTCTTTCGACTACCTTGCTCCCTTCTCTGCGGAATTCCTGGTTCGTGGTTCCCGGCCATGGGGGCTTTGTTCCATCCCACTTGCGAAGCTGGATTACCCTGTTTACCCATGTGCTGGGACATGCCGATTGGGCCCATCTGATCTCCAACTTTTCGTTTATTCTCCTCATAGGCCCCATTCTGGAAGAACACTACGGTTCCCTGCCCCTCCTCATTATGATCGTCCTTACCGCCCTGATTACCGGTGTTCTCAATGTCCTCTTCTTCTCCACCGCCCTCTTAGGTGCCTCTGGGGTGGTTTTCATGATGATACTCCTTGCCTCCTTCACCAATATCAGCAGAGGGGAAATTCCCCTCACCTTTATCCTGGTCCTGGTGTTCTACCTGGGACGGGAAATCTTTAACGCCTTTAATGCCAATCGTATTTCCGAATTTGCCCATATCGTAGGGGGCTTATGCGGCAGCCTGTTCGGATTTTTCCGCTCCTCCAGGCACTAATTATGCATCATCAAGATAAAGTGTTTCGCTATCTTAGTGTTATCTCCTCAATATGATTGCATAAGGCCTGTACCCCGTTTTCGCTTCGGATCTTTTCTCCTAAAGCAGCGGCGTTCTGTTTGTACACAGGATTACTCAGTAAATCAACCACCGTGTGTTCCAAGTGATCTTTGGTTATCCGGGGTACCCTGATATAATCGGGACCGATTCCCAGTTCACTTATCCGCTGGCCCCAATAATGCTGATCAATGAGCATGGGCACCACCACCTGGGGCTTGCCCGCCCGGCCTGCGCTATGGGTTGTGCCGCTTCCGCCGTGGTGCATGATCCCGTCGCAGAGGGGAAAAACCAGGTTGTGGGGAATAAAACTATCTAACAGAAAAAAATCCCCCTTTCCCGTCAGGCTTTCACCGGTCTTCCACCACCCGGAACCGACAATGAATTTATAGCCCTGCCGGTGACAGATATCCAGCAGCCATGCACAGATGAGGTCTCTTTTCTTCAGCTTACAGCTTCCAAAGGTAAAAAACAGGGCCGGTTTATCATCCTTTCTGATGAAGTCCAGCAGCTTTTTGTATACCTGCTCATTATAGGGGAGGATATCATTGAAACAGTAGCCACCGATGCTCCACTTGTATTTCCAGGCCGGATCAGTGCTGCCCAGGTAGCGGCTGTACATCAGGAAGTTGTCCGCGTAGGCGGGGGCGTATTCCCCCTGGTCTTTGATAGGCGCCATCCCCCGTGCTTTCCGGTTCCGGTTGATAATGCCCAGGGTCAGCACATTGACCCCCAGATTCAGCATACTCCACAGGAAAGCCGGCCTGATAACCGGGTGCGGTTTCGGCCAGGGCATGACCGGAGGTGGTATGGTACGCCCAGGAATCAGTGGGGCATAGGCGGTGCGTATGAAGGGTTTTCTGCAGTACTCGGCAATGCTGGGGGCGGCGAATTCCGTATTAGAGGCCACCAGAACCTCGTGGTTCTCCAAAATGGGGATGAATTCATTGAACTGCTGTTCCGTTACCCGTTGCATCCAGGTCAAAAGCTCCCGGTTATTGGTGGTGGTTTCCAGCAGCGCGGTTATATCATCGTAGTTCTGCAGGACGTAAGGTATCCCCAAGGTAATGGCTTCCTTTTCAAAGATCCGCGGCAGACTCATGGTAATGGTATGCCCCGCCTTGCTCAGGGTATTTGCCAAAACAAGATAGGGATACACATCCCCCTGAGACCCCCTGGTTATGAGGAATATTTTCATTGGTATACAAGCCCGATCTGTGCCAGTTTATCCCGGTCCAGCCGGTATTTCGTTTCCAGGTCCTGTAGCACGGTTTCATTGATGGAGAACGGGCGATTGAGTTTTTTTATTTCCCGGTTACTTTTCAACAGCATGGGGATCATCTTGCCGGGATTGAAAACTATGGACGACATGATCCAGCAGCCGTGGGTACACCAGCAGTTCGCCCCATAGCCGTGTCCCACGTCGGCAATCTCTTGCTTCATGGCTGCGCTCTGGACAATATTCTGGATGTTGTAGTCATAGTCTCTGACATTACCCATAGGGGGCCTCAGTTCACAGGCGCGGAACCGCCCGTCGTAATCAATAACCAGGGTGGTTTCGCCGGCGGTACAATCCATGCCCCAGGGCGTGGGTTTATCAATGTTACTTGCCCGGATATTATACATGGCCCGCATCAGCCCCAGGTAGAAAAAGCGGGCTATATGCTTCCCGATGCCGCTGTCCACCCCGTCGGCAATACGATCCGCATAGGCCATATTGTAGAGCGCGGTCTTATCCTGTAGTTCCCTGAGAGAGTCCTCGGTAACTATCTTGACCCCGTCTTCCCTGGTGACGCCCCGGGCCGCCTCAATGGTGTGGGTGGAGACGTTGAACCTGCCAAATACCCAGAGCATGAAGTCCATCACCTCTTCTACATTGTACTTGGTAATGACCGTGGCAATGTTTTTGAGGAGATGGCCATCATCTTTAAAGGCATCGTCTACTTTCTTTAAGGTTTCCGCTGCCTTATAAAAACTGGCTACACCCCGCTGGGTATCATGGGTATCCCCAAAGCCATCCAGGGAAATACTGATGGTGATATTACAATCCGGGCAACTTGAGCGCAGGCGCTTGAGCCACTCCACAACCCGGTCCGGTTTCATACCATTAGAGGGGAAATTGATGTCTTTGATATGGTTGTTGCGATAGAACATTTCAAGGATCTCCGGTAAATCATCCCGGAGGCTCGGTTCTCCCCCGGATAACCACAGGCGGTTAAACTCTCCGGCACTTTCCGACAATTTCTTGATTTCATCAAAGCTCAAATCCGGCGCCTTCTGGTCCATGTCCTTGGCATAGAAACACATGGCGCACCGGGCATTGCATTTCCCCGTTACAAAGAGGAATATGGATTCCAGCCTCCGCTTGGAACTCATCATATTAAAGGAACTACCCTTCCGTTTTGCTTGCATTAGTCATTAATAGCATAAAGCACCGGGTATGGTCAATCACTTGCGGTATATTTCAATTCCAGGTACGCTAGAAGTGGAGGCAATTCAATGACCAACACATCCGCCTTACTTACGGATTTTTATTCCCTTACCATGGCCCAGGGGTATTGGAAAAAAGATATGGGCAAGCGGGCCATATTTGAGATGTTCTTCCGCCGCCAGCCCTTTGGCGGGGGCTTTGCAATCTTTGCGGGACTTGGAACCCTGGTGGAGCGGCTCCAGGGCTTTTCTTTTTCCACCGGGGATATCGAGTATTTACAGGGACTGGGGCTTTTTGAGGGGGCTTTTCTCCGTTACCTCGAGGAATTCCGGTTTAACGGTTCACTCTGGGCTGCTGATGAGGGGACCCTGGTGTTTCCCCAGGAACCTTTAATCCGTATTGACGGTGGGCTTATCGAATGTCAAATCATTGAAGGAATACTCCTCAATATCATCAACTTTCAGAGCCTTATTGCCACCAAGACCGCACGGGTCTGGCTCGCCTCCCGGAAGGGGGCGATCATGGAATTCGGGCTGCGCCGTGCCCAAGGCCCGGACGGGGCCATGTCCGCCGCCCGTGCCGCCTTTATCGGAGGGGCTACCGGGACTTCCAATGTGCTGGCAGGCAAGGAATACGGCATCCCTGTGATGGGAACTATGGCCCATTCCTGGATCATGGCCCACCCCAACGAGGAAACGGCATTTCAGGCTTATGCTGATATTTACCCTGAACATCCGGTCTTTCTCATTGATACCTACGACACCCTGAAAAGCGGGGCCTTGAATGCCGTCAAGGTGGGGAAGCGCCTGGCCGCCCAGGGCCGGAACTTCGGGGTGCGCCTTGATTCCGGGGATGTCCATTACCTTTCGGTGGAGGTACGGAAGATCCTCGATGCTGCCGGGTTCCCCAAGGCCACGATTTCCGTGTCCAGTGACCTGGACGAGTTCATCATCCAGAACCTCACCACTGCCGGCGCACCGATCAACACCTGGGGCGTGGGGACCCAGATGGTTACCGGCGGCATTGAGGCGGCCTTTACCGGGGTGTACAAGCTGGCCGCCCGGGATGACGGATCCGGGAAGCTGATTCCGGCGATCAAGTTCTCCGATAACCCTGATAAGACCACGGTCCCGGGGATCAAGCAGGTGTGGCGCATCAAGGACCTCCAGGGCATGACCGTGGCGGATGTGCTTACCCTGGATGATCCGGTAAACTCAGACCCGATAGAACCGGGAACCCAGTACGCCTTTTGGCATACCTCGGCGGATTACCGCCATTTTTACCATACGATAGAGGGAAGCGCCGAGCCGCTCCTCAAGCTCCGTGTAGACCAGGGCAGGCCCGTGGAGGACAGCCCTTCCCTGGAGCATATCCGCAAAACAGTACGTTCCGGCCTTGAATCCTTTGACGGCACCTACCAGCGCTTTCTCAACCCCCATGTCTACAAGGTCTCCATGACCGACCGGCTCCGTAACCTCAAGCTGGAGCTTATCAAGAATTACCTGGGGGACCTGTAAATGCGTGCTGTGTTACGAGCAAAGAGCAAGCGCTTGGTGAGTATCCTGCTGACCTGCGTTCTGATGGGGTGTGGCACCACCGGGCAGGATAAACTGGAACAGTGCTACTATGTCAAAGCGGATGGCAACGATGCCCATGAGGGAAGAACCGAAGCCACGGCCTTGAAGAATCTGCGAAGAGCGATTTATCTGGCAAAGACCGGGACCATCAAGACCATTATGGTCATTGGTACCCTGAACATAGCCAGCGAACTCCAGATCAACGTCAATACCTTTGGTGTGTTTGCCATTACGGAAACCGGTAAGGAAGAAATCACCATCACCGGTAAACCTGATGCCTCTGCAACGGAGCGGGCAGTGCTTTCCGGTTCAGACGCCGGCAAAGCTGTTATCGCCATTGGGGGGGATTCTCAGGTCCGCTTTGAATACATCGAAATCTCAGGAGGGGAGAGCAAGGAGATTGGCGGCGGCATCATCATCATAGAAAACGCGAAGGTTACCTTGGGGAATGGCGCCCAGGTGCGGGGTAACCGGAGTCAAAGCGGCGGTGGCGGTGCAGCAGTGGCCGGGAACGGGGCCTTGACCATAAGCGGTGGCGAAATCAGCGGAAATCAGGCTGAAATGGCCGGCGGAGGCGTGTATGTTGGCTATGGCGCTTCCTTTACCCAAAGCGATCCATCCCCGGTCTCCGGTAACCAGTCGCCTGATGGTGCGGATGTGTATTGGGAGTAGGCAGGGTGGCTTATTTTTTTATCCGTTCACGCATATACTTATTATACGCTATATATAGTGTATAATTTGTAAGCACCGGTGAACGGTTACCTTTTTTATCCTGACTCTTCACAATTTTTTATATTTATGCGATTTTTCTTGATAAATAAAAAAGAAGGTGATATATTGTAAGTAGGATATTATGAAAACTTAAAGGTTTAAGATGAAAGGACGATACATAGAAAGCAAATTACGCTTTCAAAGTGGCACGATTACAACA
>JAITNU010000081.1 GCA_031290325.1 Treponema sp. | reverse complement strand
CGGAAGAACTACAAGAAGTTCGAGTCCAGCTTCCTCGGCGCCGACACCCGGATCCTCGTGTCCCAGGTTCCCGGGGGGATGCTCTCCAACCTGGAAAGCCAGCTCAAGGAACAGGGGGCATCCAATAAGATCGATGAGGTGCTCAAGGAAATCGCTGTGGTTCAGAAGGACTTCGGCTATCCGCCCCTGGTAACCCCCTCAAGCCAGATCGTAGGAACCCAGGCGGTCTTCAATGTGCTCTTTGGCCGGTACAACAAGCTCACCGGAGAATCCATGGACCTCCTGGCAGGTAAATACGGGGCTTGTGCGGCACCCAAGAACCCCGAAGTGGTCAAGAAGGCCCTGGATGCCCTCAAGATGGACAAGGAGATCACCCATCGGCCAGCGGATGATATTCCCCATGAATACGAAAAACTCGAAGGGGAGGCCAAGAAGGTCCTCGGTACCGATTCGGTTACGGTGGAAGATGTGTTGACCTACGCCATGTTCCCCAAGGTTGCCCCAGACTTCTTCAAGAAGCGGTCCCAGGGTCCGGTGAAGTTCACCCCCGAAGCGGCCCCGGTTGCAGCTCCGGCAGCCCCGGCAGCCCCGCCCGCCAATCAAGCGGCCCGGTATATGGTCACTGTGGACGGCGCTAACTTCAACGTGGTGGTCCAGCCTGCAGGCTCTGTGGCGATTACCGCCGCAGCCGTGCCCAGTGCCGTGCCCGCGCCAGCAACCGCGCCCAGTGCTCCGCCTGCGCCCTCCGGCGGCACGGTGATTCCCGCTCCGGTAGCAGGGACCATCATCCGCTATGCGGTGAATGAAGGGGAAGCGGTCGTATCCGGGACCACCATCATCATCATTGAGTCCATGAAGATGGAACTGGAAATCAAGGCCACTGCTGCCGGCAAGGTCCACTTCCTGGTACCCACCGGCGCCCAGGTTGCCTCCCAGCAGCCCTTAGCGGAAGTAAAGTAGTGGGTAGCTGCAAAAGAGGACGGTATCATGTTGAATCTTAAAAAAGACCCGGTCATGGTAACGAAAATATGTCTCGCCTTGATTATTGGCGCCTTTGTATTTTCATTTATGCCCCGGGTGGTGGCTCAGACTTCGAGCCAGACTGCCGCGGACATAATCCCCGGCAGTGAGAATATCCCACCGATTTCCTTCAGCAGTTTCGCGCGGAATATAGCGGAAACCACCGGGCTTTATGCCTTCATTACCGATGTGAAGGAGGAGCATACCCCGGCAGGGGCCCCGATAAACGTCTTTGGCTGGCAGGAACTCCTCATGATCATCGTCGGCTTCATCATCGTGTACTTAGGGGCAGCCAAGGGCTTTGAACCCCTGCTCCTCATCCCCATCGGTTTCGGGACCATCTTCGTGAACGTACCCTTTGCCGGGATGGGCAGCGGTGAAGGGTTCCTCAATATCATTTATGAAGCCGGAGTGGGGAATGAATTCTTCCCGATTCTCATCTTCATGGGTATTGGGGCCATGACCGACTTCGGTCCCCTCATCGCCAATCCCAAGACCGCCATTCTGGGGGCGGCGGCCCAGTTCGGGGTATTCGGTACCCTTTTTGGTATCAGCTTTGCGAACTTCATCCCTGGGGTGAACTTTAACCTCAAGGAAGCTTGTTCCGTGGCGATCATCGGCGGCGCCGACGGTCCCACGACCATCTACATTGCCGCGAAACTTGCCCCGCACCTCTTGGCTACGGTGGCGGTGGCGGCCTATTCGTATATGGCCCTGGTGCCCATCATCCAGCCTCCCATCATGAAGGCCCTCACCACAAAAGAGGAACGGCTCATCAGGATGAAACAGCTCCGGCCCGTGTCCAAGGTGGAGAAGGTCCTCTTCCCCATGGTCGTGCTGGTGTTAGCCCTTCTCCTGATTCCCTCAGCAGCGCCGCTCATCGGTTGTCTCATGTTCGGTAACTTCATCAGAGAATGTGGGGTGGTGGAACGGCTTTCCAAGACCCTCCAGAACGAGCTGATGAACATCGTGTCCATCCTCCTCTCTCTGGGGGTAGGCAGTCAGATGAGTCCTGAGAAGTTCCTGAACCCCTCATCCCTCATTATTATATTGATGGGCCTTGTTGCGTTTGCCATCGCCACTGCCACGGGAATCTGTGTGGCCAAGATTATGAATCTTTTCCTCAAGGAGAAGATCAATCCCCTCATCGGGTCTGCCGGGGTTTCGGCAGTGCCCATGGCCTCCCGTGTTTCCAACAAGGTGGGGTTGGAATACGATCCGGGGAACTTCCTCCTCATGCACGCCATGGGTCCCAACGTTTCCGGGGTTATCGGCACCGCCATTGCTGCGGGGGTCATGATCGCCGTGTACGGCGGGTAAGCCACTGCGCTATATCGTAAGGGATGTCAAGCAATTGGCAGGTGTTAAAAGACCCGCTCTCAAGGCGGGTCTTTTATATCAGTAGTCTCATGATACAAAATCCCCGCGTATTCTATCATAATCCATTAGCCGCCCGCACGGATGCGGGCGGTTCTTATTTATCATTTTGCAACGACATAATATCATCTATACTTAACCCTGTAATGCCATGTATTACATCTGCGGAAAACCCATTTGTTAATGCGTTTTTTGCCATTTCCAATTTATTTTTCTCAATAGCAGTATTAATACCCGTAGTCCAATCGGACATTTCCATTTGCCTCATGTGATAATTACGCAAGAAATCTTTGTCCTGCGTTACAAAATTAAGCCTTTCGTTGGCCTTTTGTATTGCCGCATCCATCTTTATTACCTCCATAAGTTCGTTTTCGGGTGTCTTTTCATCAAAATATGTAAGGCACCTGCATAAAACGTTGTTTTTTATGTCTTTGTTCTCTGTTTTTCTGAATTTAACCATATTCAGAAAATGTATTTCAAGAACATCGGTCAAAACATAATCTTTTTCAATATCTTCCCGAATATGAAAAATCGTGTGAAATCTGTTGAGTTTGATATTGTCAAAATTAACGATATTTATCGTTATCACGCGCGGCAATTCGCTGTAATCAACCCCGGCGGATATTGCCTGAGTATATTCACGCGCCCAATACAGAAGTGTTCGTTTTTCCATGTTGTGTAAATCTTTTAACTGCACTTCAATTTCAGCTTTATCGTTTTCATCGGTCAATGCGTGGATGTCCAGAATGCTGGTTTTATTGCCGAGTATTTCAGGCGTTATAACGCGGTTTTCAAGGATCTTTACCAATTTGATAGGCTTCTGGCGAGAATCTGCCAAAACGGCGTTGAGGAACGCCAATAATTGCACTTCATCGCCCTTCTCACCCATAATCTTGAGAAAAAGATAGTCATTCAGCGGGTTAAACCGTTCCATTAAAATGAATTTATGCTGTTTTTCAGGCTTTGTCAAGGGGACAAACCAAGAAAATATTAGCCGACCGTATCCATGCAGGTGATTTTAAAATTCTGTGCGTAACCTTGCGATCACTTACTTAAACTTGGTGTACACAAAGATTTAAAACTTCTCGGATACGGGCAGACTTATTTATTTTATGTCCATTCCTCTATTTCCTTTTTTGATGAACTATATTTTATTCCAAAAACAACCCCTTTACGGTTACAATATTTGCAAAATGGTTTCGGTGTATGTAAAAATTCATATATTTCATTGACGTTTTTTACTTTACTTAATTCGAGAACATCATCTGCCGTTACTTCAAGATTTTTGTTGAAGTATTTATTAAAATGTTCTATTCCGGCTATGGTATTACACGGATATATTTTTCCATCCTTCATCGTAATACAACGATTTATCTGCGTACAAATATCATAACTACGCCTCAATGACTGTCTCCCTTCCAAATCTAGCGGATATTTCCACATTAATTTTACCGGCACATCACTGCCTCCGACATAATCAAACTTTATGCCGTAACTTTTTGTTTTTGCCTTTATCCCGTCAATATCAATTTGAATCGGATATCGTGATACATTTATTTCGACATTATTTTGTTTGCACGTTTCCCAAAAAGTCTCCGGCATTTTTAACAAAAGTAGACCGTTTGTCATAAAAAACAAATCAGTTTTCGGGAAATATTCTCGTGCGATGGTAAATACTTCCAGAATTTGTGGATGCAAAAGAGGTTCACCGCCAGTTATATAAAATGACTCAAGATTATTGCCGGTTAATTCCGCCAATTTTACCACATCTTTTTTATACGATTCAATATCTAAAAAACATTTTTCGGCAATAGGACTGAAGGCGGTGCAGCATTTACAGTTAAGGTTACAATGTTCTACCGCATATACACCCATTTTCATTGCTGTTAAGACGGCATGATTTTTCTTTGCGTTCATTTTAAGTCCAATAAGGCTTAACCATTTGAATAATTGACTGTTTTCCGGAACAATTTTTATAATATTATTCCTAATAGTCCGTAAAATATCGCCAACATTGAAACCTCTATTCTTTTGTTCCACTGTATAACTCCCAAAACGTTTATTTTTCTGAGATATTCAGAAAAATGGCACCTAACTATATACAGACGAAATAAACTTTGCCTCATATCCTTCCATAATTTATCCTCGTCCCCGAGCCTGATATTAACGCCCCTACAGGCCCCAATCTATGCGCTCTTCCCGGCCTTGACCTGCGCCTGTTGCCGCTCAAGGACCAGGAGGCCCTTTTCCATAAGATAGGCGACCTGGTTTGAAACCGTCCGCCGGTCCACCTGGGCCATAGTCGCCACCTTTTCCTTCAATGAAGGCTCACACCGTATTGTTATCCGAATCTCTCCCATGGATTCACCTCCAATCACTTACTTTATTTTACTATAACTTTCTTACGCTTCCTTTGTCAAGCAAAAAACAAACAAAATGAAAAAAATTATAGAGGCTTTCTTAAGAATTGCTATATAATGAGGCGGTATGAAAAATTTGAAAGACGGGAAATCGACAACCCTGACTATAAAGGTTACGCAAAAAACAAGAGACCGGGCTAAGGCCCTATATGACAAAATAGATTCAAACATGACCTTTAGCAGTTTCCTGGGGGAAATGGTCATCAAAGGACTCGCGTTCGAGGAAATCTGGCGGGAAAAAGAGCAGGCCGCCATTGAGGAATTTGCGGGGAAAAAGGTTGATATACCCCGTGAACCGGCAGAATGATACGCATCCGCAGGAACCGGCGCCAATAGCGCGTGATTGTGGCTATTTCTTTCCATAATATACATCTGCCCTCTTTCGTAGTTTACCCTCTCCTGGAGTGTTATAAGCGATAGCCTATAAGCAATTTTTCTCTCAATTGCCTATACTAACATAATCATTTTTAATAAATTATTCTCTTAAGAATAATTATAAGCAAATACACATTTTGAGAATACGGTCAAGGGCTGATTATTCTTTTTTAATTACTTTTTGAATAAATGGGATTCAAGGAAAATCTAAAAGCCGAACTAACCTATTCCGATATGCTGGTGAAAGAGCTTTCCGCCTTATCCGGTGTCAAAAAGCATACTATTGATAATTATCTCAATACCCATAGCAGCATCCCCCTCGCCGATGCCGCCGTCAAGATTGCCAAGGCCCTGGGCGTGTCTGTGGAATACTTGATGACCGGAGAGGACATTAGACAGGAAAAAACGATTTATTCCCTTGCCCCGGATTTGCGTTCCTTACTCCACATTGCCGACCAGCTCAACAAAAAAGACCGCGTCATCGTCCTTGAGCTTGCAAAACTGCTCAAAAAACAGGCGGAAACCGAGACCAAAAACTGATCACCCCGCGGACCTCCGCTTCTCTGCCCGATTTCTCCCCTCCTTAGCCCCCTCGGATACCGGTTCGTACTGCCTGACCGTATGTTCCACTGCATAAATCGCCCGGCTCAAAACAAGCAGATGGTCTTGGTTCTCCAAAGTCAACTCCCGAAATCGCTCGACCACCCCTTTTTCATTGGTCATTATAGGTTCCTCTTTAAATAAGATTCAATAATAAAAATATAGCATTTAATTTTAGATATGTCAACAAAAATAACCTTACCTCTTGTTTTTGTGGTATCTTTAAGGATAGAGACCCGTATGTTTAACCGGATTAAAGAACTTCGTAAGGCATTAAAGCTCAATCAGAGCGAATTTGCGGAGCGATTAAAATTAACACAAACTTCTCTTTCAATGATAGAACTGGGTAAAAATGCCCTGACCGATAAGAACATAAAACTCATTTGTATGATCTTTAATGTTAATGAGCACTGGCTGCGGGCCGGGGCCGGCGAGATGTTTGACTCGCCATCCCCCCGTGAACAAGAGTTCCTCGCCATTTTTAGGGACTTGATGCCGGAAAGCCAGGAATATATCGTAGATTCGATTAAAAGACTTCTCGAAACCCAGGAGAAGCTGTTAAAACGGGAATGAAGCTTGAATGAGAGACTTTCCTCCATGATTACCGGAAAAACTGATAAAAATATGTTGACATATTTAACAGGATAATATACAATCAATTTATTGTTATTTTTTATAAGAAAGGAGGAATATTATGATGGAAGGTTCAAAGGCAGTGGAGGTTATTCCGGGGGTAACTAAAGCCGACATTGATGAGATGGCGGATTTTGTCTTTGGTCGAGTTGATGGGAATCATCCTGAATTACAACATTCATCGAATGATATTATAAAAATATTTGAAGAAGGGCATGATTTAGTAGTCCAATCCCCGGCATTTATAAAAAAAATTAACCTGTAGGTAGGATGGTATGCCAGACAGAAATGCTTCTTTAAAATATACGAGGATACCATTACCGATTCCCGCTATAAAAATAAGCCGGGAATATGGAATATTAATGAAGCTTTTGCAATCTATATCATTGGTACGGCGTTACATATAACAAAAAGAGTGACCATGACCGCGGAAACCAAGGGTTCCTATTATAATCTATTAGAGTATTCATTTCGCTTCAGAAATTTTAGTATAGATTCATTTATTGTACTGGTGGAATCTATTACTACTGAGACATGTGAAAGAGAGTACCCCAATTTAGGGTATTATAATCAAATTTAAAAAACCACCTATGGCCCTCTATCTTACGCTTTTTAACGTAAGATGGGTCTGAGATTTTCGGCTCTGAAGGGCGTTCTGAAAAGGCCTCGTGTCCGGCCAAAGCTTTAGGAATTAATACTTCCGCAGTATCTCAATGGGCCGTATCTTCCCGGCTCGGTACGCCGGAATCCAGGATGCGAGAATAGAACTGAAAATCGTAAACAGGCTGATGAGAAAAACTGCGCTCCAATCTATGACAATGGGAATGGTCTCAAGGTAGTACCCAGGGTCGAGGATCTTAACGTCCCCGCCGTGGAAGAGGCGGGAAAAAAATCCCAGGATGACTTCCAGACCCCGGATGATGGGGTTGATGCAATTCCCGATGAGCAGCCCCACGCCAATACCAAGAAGCGCCCCGGTAAGGCCAGTCAAGAAGGATCCCCACAGGAAGATCCGTCCGGTATCACCGGGACTTGCCCCCGCAGCCTTGAGGACCGCAATATCCCGCTGCCGTTCTATGACGAGCATGGATGTCGCCGAAGACACGTTCACCGCAGCCACCAGCACGATTAGGGCCATAATAAAGAGCAGCAACTGCCGGGTGGATTCATAAGAACTATACTGGGAGCGCTGTAGTTCCTTCCAGGTATAGACGCCGAAACCTGCCCCCAAGGTAAAATTCAGGGACAGCGCCATGTCTTCCGCCTTGGTATAGGGGTTCTTTATCTTAACCATGAGATAGGATGAAGACAGCTCCGGTGGGAGGACCTGTTTTCCCGCTTCATACGTCATGACGCACCAGAGGGAGTCCAATTCCCGGTACCCCGAGGAGATGATCCCCCGAACCGTAAAGGGGGTGAGGTGCGGTATGCTCCTCCCGTCCTCGCTCAGGTGGACGGTCATGAGCCGTATAGTCTTCCCCACCTCCGCACCGATGGATTCGGCCAGGGCTTCTCCCAAAAGCAGTTCCCTATCGGATTCGAGCCGGGAACTCCCTGCCACCGTAACCAGGTAGGCGCCGCTCCCCGGATCCTCCCAAAAAGCTGGATCAATCGCCCGGATAGTGGCGCCGGTCTTTCCATGATTCCCCACCAGCACCCCCAAACTATGCTGTTCCGGCCACACCCCCCGGACGTTTTCATCTTCTGCAATAAGTGGTATCGCATCTTCAAGACTAACCGGTCCCAGCTCGCCATCCATATAATCAAACACCTGTAAGTGGCCGGTCCCCAGTTCCAGGTACCGGTCAGTAATGCCTCTTATCATGCCATCCGCTACGATAAGGGTCACCATAATGGGGATGAGGCTCAACGCGATACCTGCGGCAGCGCCCCGGAGATACCGGCCCCCTTCGTGTGCCCTGCCCAAGAGGTACCGAAGGGCAATAAAGTGAGTCATGAGGAGTGAGGAATGAGGGGTTTTCCGATACCCGGACTTTTTACGCATCCTTCACCGCTCCCTCTTCACTACTCAGGATGCCGTTATCCAGGGTATAGCGGTACAGGGCCCTGCGGGCAACGTGTTCATCATGCGTTACCACCATGAGGGTCTTGCCCCATTTTTCCGCCCCTGCATAGAGGAGTTCCGCTACCAGGGCGCTGTTATGGGGGTCCAGGTTGCCGGTAGGTTCGTCCGCCAGGATGATATCCGGGTCGTTTACCATGGACCGGGCCACGGCGACCCGCTGCCGTTCACCTCCGGAAAGCTGGGAGGGAAAATGATGGAGCCGCGTCTCCATCTTGACATCAGCGAGAAGGAGCCGGGCCTTTTCCAGGGCAGCCTTCTTCTTCATCCCTGCAATAAAGGCCGGCAGCATCACGTTTTCCAGGGCGGTAAAATCCTTTAACAAATAGTGAAACTGAAAGATGAAGCCCACCTGACGACTCCGGTACGCAGAGAGGCTGTTTTCGGAAAGTCCTGAGATATCCGCGCCGGCAATCTCCACAGAGCCTGAATCGCAACGGTCAAGGCCGCCGAGGATGTTCAGAAGGGTGCTCTTACCGCTGCCACTCTGACCGCTCACTGCCACTGAGCTTCCCCGTTCCACCTCAAAACTCACCGCTTTGAGGATATACAGGGTTTCCCCGCCGGAGACGTAGTTTTTTACCAGGTTGCTTACCCGAACCAGGGGATCACTCATAACGCAGCACCTCCGCGGGCCGGGTCCGGGAAACTTTGCCCGAGGCGAACCATGCTGCCAGCAGGGCGGATAAAAAGCCAAACATACATATCAGCACTACCTCATGGGGTATGATCCGGGAGGGGATTTCTTTGATATAAAAGATCGCCGGTGAAAAGATAGCGAATGAATCTGCCCCCTGGATCCCCAAAAGTCCGGCAATGCTGTTTAACACCGCAATGAAGCCGTTTACCAGCCCTTCAAGAACCGTAAAGAAGGGGGATATATGGAAGGCGATGAGCAGTCCCAGCAACATACCGGTCCCCGCTCCTCCCAGACCAATGATGAAACCATCCCAGACAAACACCAGCCGTACCTGTCGTTCACCGGCCCCCAAGGCCCGGAGCAGACCAATCTCCTCCCGGCGTTCCAGTACGGCCCGCCGCTGGGCCTGAAAGATGTTAAGCCCCACCACGATGAAGATGAGTCCTACCAGGACGAACATGAAGAGCTTCTCGGTACGCAGGGCACCGAAAAAAGCCCGGTTATAATCCCGCCAGGTACTCAGTTTGAAGGCATCCGGGGGTACGGCCTCAGTTTCAAGAAAATGCCCTATGAGGGCAATAGCCCGGCTGTCCTGCCAGCGGTTTTTGAGTTTAACCCCCCAGGATACGGTGCCGCCCCCCAGCTCCCCGGCAGTATCAAGATTGACAAAGCCCCAGCCCAGGTCGTATTCATAGAAACCTGAACGGAAAATACCGGTTACGGTAAAGCGGGAATCTGTGGCAAGCGCTTCGGCATCATCACCAGGTAAAAATCCGGCCACCGACACGAGGGTGATCTCATCCCCAAGACGGGCGGACAGGCGGTGGGCCAGCTCCGCTCCCAGCAGAATGGAACGTCCCCCGGCAATATCAAAGGAGCCAGCCTCAAAGACCAGCTTTTCCGCCATGCCCCGGTCTTTTTCCAGGGCATCCGGGGGAAGCCCCCGTATCACCCCCACCTGCTGGTTTTGCCGTTTCCCCCGGAGGATACCGTGGAATTCCCTGAAAGGAACAACCGACGCAATGCCGGGAATGGCTGCCGCCTGAGAGATTAGGGTCCTGGTTTCAAGCGTCTCCAGGTGCTCCGGTACTATCCTGATATGATACGAGGATATTTCCAGGATGCTTTCGATAAAGCCCATTTGAAAGCCGTTCATCACCGCAATGATGACCGTCAAGGCCAGTACCCCGGTGGCAATACCCAGGACCGACAACACCGGGGATGGGGAGTTGCGGCGGCCTTTGGATACATACCGGGACGCCACAAAGCCTATCCAGGTAACGCTATGCAATGTATTCATTATAAACTATCTTTATCGTCATAAATTTACTTCTTCTTGAGGTTTTTTTGAATATCCTCAATCTGCCATTGACAGGTATAAAATGGTACTATCATAATTAAACCGGATAGTAAGGGAGAAAACAAGTGGGATACCGTGATTTTGTACTTAAAGGGGATATCGCTTACAGTATAGCAAAGGACGCGCTCTGTACTTCGGAAAACAGTTTTCTCGTCTGTATTGACGGAAAATCCGCAGGGGTGTTTTCCCTGGTGCCTGCACAGTATGGGCAGCTCCCGCTTATTGATTATACCGGCAAGCTCATTATACCGGGCCTGGTGGACCTCCACCTCCACGCACCGCAATTCAGTTTCAGAGCCTTGGGCATGGACCTTGAACTCCTGGACTGGCTGAAAGTCCACGCGTTCCCTGAAGAGGCTAAGTACCAGGATACCGCTTATGCGCTGAGGGCCTATACCGCCCTGGTGGAGGACCTCAAGAAAGGCCCCAATACCCACTGCTGCATCTTTGCCACGGTTCATGTACCTGCCACCCTTCTCCTCATGGACCTGCTCGAAGCGTCCGGGCTGGTGAGTCTGGTGGGCAAGGTAAACATGGATCGTAACAGCCCCGATGGACTGCGGGAGACCGCAGGTTCCATAGACGCAACACGGGAATGGCTTGACCGGTGCGCCGAAAAAAAGGACAAAAAAAACAAAAATTGCGGGCCTATTCTCACCCCCCGTTTTATCCCCTCCTGTACCGATGATTTGATGCGCGGTTTGTCGGAGCTGCAAAAACAATACCGGCTACCCCTCCAGTCCCATCTGTCGGAAAATCAGCGGGAAATCGCCTGGGTCCGGGAGCTTTGCCCTGAGAGCAGTTGCTACGGTGATGCATACACCCGGTTTGACCTTTTCGGCGCTGAAGTACCGACTATCATGGCCCACTGCGTGTGGCCCGAGGGGGAAGAAATAGAACTGCTGCGCCGCCGGGGTGTCTATGTTGCCCATTGCCCCCAGTCAAACAGCAATCTTGCCTCCGGCATGGCCCCGATACGGCGTTACCTTGATGCGGGCATAGCGGTGGGCCTGGGCAGTGATATTGCCGGGGGCACCCATACGTCGATTTTCCGGACTATGACCGAGGCGATCCAGGTCTCCAAGCTGCGCCGCTTCACCGGGTGCGACGAGGCACCCCTCACCAGGGAAGAAGCCTTCTACCTCGGAACCCTGGGCGGCGGTTCTTTCTTTGGCCAGGTTGGTTCCTTTGCCGCAGGCTATGAATTCGATGCTCTGGTCATGGACGATACCAGCTTTGCCCCTCCCTTTGCCTTGACCATAGGGGACCGGCTTGAGCGGGCAATGTACCTTTCGGATGATCGTCATATCATCGCGAAGTACGTCCGCGGCAGCGCCATACAGTAATGAGTATAGGAAAAACTGTTCCCCGGGTTGATGCCTATGAAAAGGTTACGGGCAGGGCAAAGTATACCGGTGACTTGGTTGACCGCAATGCACTGATTGGGAAGGTGCTCCATTCCACCGTTGCAAACGGACTTGTAACCAAGATGGACATAAGCCACGCGGAAAAGCTGCCGGGGGTGGTGCAGATCATCACCTGCTTCCAGGTACCGGATATTCCCTTTCCCACTGCAGGGCACCCCTGGTCCACGGATCCCGTGCATCAGGACCCGGCGGACCGCAAGCTCCTCAACCGCCGGGTGCGGTTCTATGGGGATGACATTGCCGTGGTGGTTGCCGAAGATGAGGTGGCCGCTTCCCGGGCGCTACAGGCGATCAGGGTCGAATACGAAACCTATCCGGTCCTCCTCAGTCCAGAAGAGGCCATGCGGGAAGGTGCTCCGCTGCTCCATGAAGCGTGTCCCCATAACATACTGAAACATACCACTATTGAGGACGGCGATTTTTAGGCGGCGATCCAGGAACCGGGGCTGCTCAAATTTGAAGGGATCTACGAAACTCCCATGGTCCAGCATTGCCATATTGAGCCGGTGGTTTCTTTTGCGTACATGGAAAGCGGACGGGTGGTGGTGGTCTCCTCCACCCAGATACCCCATATTGTCAGACGTATCGTGGCCCAGGCCCTGGGGCTTCCCTGGGGCAAGGTGCGGATCATAAAACCCTATATCGGCGGCGGGTTCGGCAACAAGCAGGACGCCCTCTATGAACCCCTCAATGCCTTCATGACCATGCAGCTTGGCGGACGTCCGGTAAAGCTGGAATTAAGCCGGGAAGAGATCTTCTTTGCCACCCGGGTACGCCACGGAGAAAAAATCCACCTCACCTCATACATACGCCCCAACGGACGCCTGGTGGCGCGGAAGTACCGCTCCTATTCAAACCAGGGCGCCTACGGTTCCCACGGCCACAGCATTGCCGCCAAGGGGACCAACGTGTTTCGTCAGCTCTACCAGGATGAAAAAGCCCGCCAGGTTGACATCTTTACGGTATATACAAACACCGCAACTGCCGGGGCAATGCGGGGATACGGCGTTCCCCAGGCGGTCTTTGCCATTGAGTCCCATATAGAAGATATGGCGCGGACCTTGAACCTGGACCCCATTGAGTTCCGTTTCATGAACCTCATGCCCCTGGGCTTCACCGATCCCTTCTCCAAGAACGTGAACTACTTCGATTCCTTCCGGCAGTGTGTGGAAAAGGGTAAAGCCTATATCAAATGGGATGAAAAGCGTAATCGCTATCAAAAGCAAAGCGGCCCGGTGCGGCGCGGGGTGGGTATGTCCCTCTTCTGGTACAATACCGCGGTGTGGCCGATTTCCATAGAGGTTTCCTCCTGCCGGATGGTGTTGAACCAGGATGGCAGCGTCCAGATACAGCTCGGTGAAACAGAGATTGGCCAGGGTGCGGATACGGTTTTTGCCCAAATGACCAGCGCTACCCTCGGCATTCCCTTTGAAAACGTCCATGTTATCGGTACCCAGGACACCGACATTACCCCCTTTGGTACCGGGGCCTACGGTTCCCGCCAAAGCTATGTGGGAGGGATGGCAGTACAAAAAACCGCCCTCATGCTTAAAGAAAAGATACTCCGCCTTGCCTCAGAACACACGCGGATGCTCGTTTCCAACCTTGACCTCGTGGATGGTGTCATCGTGCTTACCTCCTATAACAACAAGGCGCTTCTGAGCCTCGGCGAACTTGCCACCGAAGTTCTCTACAGTCCTGTTCACGCAGAACACCTCACCGCCGAATCCACCATGCAGGCCAAGAGCAACGCCTACAGTTTCGGCTGTGCCTTTGCGGAAATTGAGGTTGACATTCCCCTGGCAAAGGTGAAACTCCTGGATATAATCAACGTCCATGACTGCGGCAGACTCCTCAACCCCCAGCTTGCCCAGGCCCAGGTCCATGGGGGCATGAGCATGGCCATTGGGTACGGACTCACAGAACAGCTCCGCTACGATGAGCACACCGGTAAACTCTTAAATGGCAATCTCCTGGATTACAAACTTTCCACCATCATGGATCATCCCCATCTTGAAACCGCCTTTGTTGAAAACTACGAGCCAACCAGCGCCTACGGCAGCAAAGCCCTCGGCGAACCTCCCACCGTGCCCGGCGCTCCGGCGATTCGCAACGCCCTTCTCCATGCCACCGGCGTGGGGGTGAACAAAATTCCCCTCAGCCCCCACCTGCTGTTTCCCGCGTTCAAGGAAGCAGGACTGATTTAATAAGGCGTTATTGCAGAGTTGCTGGAGACCTCAATACTCACACACTTCGTACCGGTCTTTACCAATGAATATGAGGGCGGCATATTTTACGTCGGTACGGCTACTGAACAAAGAGGATTGACGGTATTTTTCCAACTGTGCCGCGGCTGCGGTGCGTTTGGCCTCCAGTTTACCTGAGTCTTCTTTCTTGAGATATTTAAGCTCCCACACCCACTCATACTTCACATCGGGCAGCCGGGGATTGCGCTGTAAGTACATATCCA
>JAITNU010000049.1 GCA_031290325.1 Treponema sp. | reverse complement strand
TGGGTTAAAGGTCATGCAGGGGATACGTTTAACGAACGTTGTGACCGCATGACCCAGGAAGCCATTAGGTCATTAAGTGCGTTAAAAATATAAATTATCCTAATAAATCATATGTTTTTTCCGACAATGTGTCGATAATAAATTGATAAATTGTTTTAAGCTTTGACTTAAGTTCATCATAAGTGATTTGCTAAGGAGTTGTCTATGCAGTGTAAAAAATTAATACCTGTTTTATGGGGAATGGCCTTTTTTCTGTTTCTATCCTGTGCGAGTAGTCCTCCGCCGGATGAAACGCCACCACCATCGGTATCAAGCGCAGATGAAGCGCAGCCTGCACCGGCAGAGGAACCGGTGGAAGTGGTGTCGGAACCGGAACCAGTACCGTTGCTGTCGTCCACGCTGGTTGAAACGCCACCGGTACTTGAGCCGGTTGTGGATCTGGGGGAGCCGGACGAGGCTTCACTGGATGCGTTAAACGCGGCGATTGTGCGGATGCAGACCAGCAGGAAACTCGTCATTGATTTTGAGGGGCCTGAGTCTATCCCGCAAGCCTGGGAATATGCGGAGTCTCAGTATGCGGCCTTTGCAGAGCTGCCGCAAACTACCCTGGGGGAGGTTAAGGATGCGGTGTTGTTGTATAATACCGTTGCCGATGCCTATGATGCGCTTGCCCGTACTTGTCTGCCCCTCTATTATAAGGATCGGGAGAATGAAATCATAAGTGCCCGAACCGTGGCGATTAACACGGGCATTAAAGAGGCGTCTCCGGCTCATCTCTTGGGAGCGGATCGGATAGTTGCGGAAGCGGTGGCGCAATACGAAACTGCTGATTACTATCCTGCAGCAATTTCTGTTTTTCTGGCCCTTGATATGTATAAGGTGCTGAAAACAGAAGCGGATGTATATAAAATACGGCAGGAAATTGTAAAGCGCGGTTTTGTGGTCTATGATCCCAATAATTTTGAAAAGGCAGAAGCGGACATGGCCGCAGCGGTAAAGAATTATGAATCCAGGCGGGCCGGCCAGGCGCTTGATAATGCTCAGGAAGCTTTGGGAGGGTATACTACAGTGCTCTGGACCGGATGGGTGTCTTTTGCCGCGGATAAGGGGGTTGGTGCGAGTACGGAACGTCAGACCGCCCTGGAGTTGCGGGCCGATGTGGCAGTACGGAACGAATACGACGCGGCCAACGCGGTGTATAAGCGGGCCGATCTTGCCTTGCAGTCGGAAAAATACGATGAAGCTGCCAGGCTCTATGTTCAATCGGAAACCATGTTCCTGGAAATCTCTAAAGCGGCGGAGGTGAAATTACTCGTTGCTAAACAGGCGGTTAAAACAGCTGAACAGAAGATGCTTGAAAGCGGTGAAAACGCAAAAAAAGCGGAACTTGTTTTTGAAGGAGGCGTATGATGAATCGTGGTATAGCATTACTCACCGTAATGGTAGTCTTTGGAATGGGAATGGTATTCGCCCAGAGTGAACTGCCGGAACCGGTGTTTATTGGACCTGCACCTACTGAACGGAATGAATCTTCGTTTGATTCCGGGCTCTGGTTGCCGGGGTTTAATGATGTGGCATCCTACTTGTGGAAATTTGAGATAGAGGATGACTCGGAGTCCTCTGTGCTTACCCCCATAGCGGCCTTTGCCGACGCGGCTCATTCAGACGCTTCCCAGGGGATTCCTCAAAACATACGGAATAACACCTATTTCATTGAAAGTGTCAGATTGACTAACCTGGCCCAGGAATCCCTGGAAGATGGTGATTATGATGAGTCCACCAGATATGCGGCAGAGGCGATCCGGTATGCCCGCTTGTCTGATGAATATGTGGCGCTCCAACTGAAGATCAAGGAAACCGATGATGCCCTGGCCTCTGCTAAGAACCGGCTTGACTGGGCGGTGTCGATAGATGCCCTCTGGCGGTATCCTACAGAATACAGACAAGCCCAGGCTTTATATGAACGGGCGCAGATTGCTCGTTCATCGGAAAACTGGAACGGAGCCATGGATGCTGCTCGGCAGGTTATGACGACCCTGGCATCCCTTCAGGAAGCTCCTGCTGATCCGTCTCCCGTGCCGGTGAGGGTAGAACTTGCGGCTCCGCCGCCGGTACGTCCGGTTGTGGAAAATACGCCACCGATTCTTCCGGCGCGCTATATCGTGCGCCCCTGGAATGTGTCGAAGGATTGTTTCTGGAATATTGCAGGCAGGAACTGGGCCTACGGCGATCCGTCAAAATGGCGCATTCTCTATAACGCGAATAAGGCGAAGTTACCCCGGCCCGATAACCCCAACATCCTGCCTCCCGGTACTATTCTGGATATTCCCAGTATCCAGGGTGAGGTCCGCCAGGGCATGTGGGATGCCCAGCTTACCTATACCCCGATCCATTAAACCAGGGGGTTCGGCTTTTTCCGATAGGCCGTGTAGAGGGCAAGGGCCGAACCCATGAGGGCGTGTATATAGGGGGGTGTACCCATCTTTTGGAAAACCGTTTCAATGGGTACCAGTTCTACATCCACATATTCATCATCATCTAAATCCTGATTTCCCAGATACTCCAATTCTTCTGCTAAAAAGAAGTGCACCCGGTTTGACATGATCGCCGGATTCGGACTCATCTCCCCCAGTTTGATGATTTTTCCCGGGGTATATGCGGTTTCTTCCCGCAGTTCCCGGGCTGCCGCTTCAGCAGCACCCTCTCCCGCTTCAAAGACCCCGCCGGGAAATTCCAGACTGAGTTCCCGGGACCCATGACGCCACTGGCGTACCATGACAAATGCCTGGCCCTGGTCTGTTTCTATTACCGGCACCACGATAGCCCAATCCGGGCCATCAATCACGGTAAAGACCCTGACCTCATTATCAGGGGACCGGGAAGAAGTCTCCCGGAGTGAAAAAATAGGACATTTGAACACTTCCCGGCGACTCTCTTCTTTCCATACCAGATGGCCGTGCGATTTGTTATTCATTAACCAGATACCTTTATTTTACTTTACTATTATTTTTCCCAGTTTGTCAAGACAGATAATACTGCCATCCAGTAAGCACTTAGGAGGATTACCGATAAATAATCCCTCCTGGCGAAGCCAATCAACCGCATTACGGATGATCTTAAAAGGCGCCTTAGTATGCTCAGTCTTAAGAATATACTGAATCAGAGCCTCGTAGTTCTCGACCTCAAGAATGGGGTCAACAAAAATAGTACTCATCGCATAGATATCGGTAGTAGGAATATCAACGATGCGTATCAAATTATGCATGTATTTTTCGACCAAACTCCTCAGCACAAAAGTGTTCCAGTGAAAGGAAATATGGGGAAATACAATATAATCCCCGATAGTTGACGCCACCAGATAGCCCTTGACCTTCATCCGTTCAAGCAGTATACGGGCTATCTCGGCAATGGTCTCTTCATCAGGTTTAAACACACCGCGTACCAGTGTTTCACTATCAATGCGTAAGAATTCGTCGTTCAGGTCTTTAATTAATATCTTAGGTGAAAAGAAACGCACCCGCTGCTCATTGCATAAATGGGTGAGATCTGCCAGGGTTATTGAATCGTAAGATTTAAGATACTGTTTAATGATGTTAATATTAGAAATCTCTTCGGTTCCTAATTTGGCAATATAAGGACGGGAGAAGATAAATTCGGTATCGAACATATACTTGAGAATTCCGAACAATTTTTCGTGATGCGTTATATCATTACGGATTAAAAATCGAGGGGATGATACCTTTAATAGTTCCAGGACTTTCCGCGAGGATACCGGCAGCTTTTTGGTCTGCTGTTCCAGTATCTCTCTGATATGATAATCCCGGGACATGATTTTCAGTTTATTCACATGCATATATGAACCATTACCGATGGATATGATGTTTTTATTGGCGTTTATTCTCATGATAAACATGATATCCGTAATCCCAGGGTATTCCACGAAAATCTCAGACTTATGAATCTCCCCCCGTTTCCGGATAAGACTTTCCAGATCTTCGATAATGTCTGCCCCCTCCTCCTTTGCAATAACACCTCTGGTGAAAAAAAACTTGTCACTCAGATAATATTTAAGTACCCCTTGAAAAAAGTATTTATTATGAACATTGCTCTCTACAAGCAGTTTGTCTTTAAAGATTTCAAACAATTCATTAAACGAAAAGGCAACCCGCCCGGAATTCATAATATAGACACAAACCTCATCAATTAAGGCGCGCTCAATCTGAATATGATGGGGATGGATATACGTCCCCTGCTCACATAGTATCGCAATATCACCCAGGCGAGCGTCAATCGCCCGGTTATTTACCGGCAGGTCTATATCGCCGAAAATCTCAGTAACTTTTTTACGAAAAGCGTTTATCGTACCATCATCATACAATTTAATGCCTGATGGGTAGTAGGTATCTAAAATGTAATCGTATACCTGGGTTAATATTAACTTTCCCCGATAGTAGACGCTCCCCGTTAACCGGTAGGTATAATAAAACTCAATAGCAACTGCCTTTAACGGGAGGCCATGAACCTTACTTATATCGGCGAGGAGTATATCTTTTTTTTCTTTGTTAATGATAAAGGGCAGGTTTTTTATCACCTCTTTGAGATGCTCAAAATTGTGTACAGCCCCTTTATAGCAAAACGCACCCAGGTCCCTGTGATAGATGAAGGTATTCCCCATAGAGGTCATTTTTGCCACATAGAGAAACAGATTCAGATACTCAAACTTACCTAAATAGCTGCACAGTTCTGATACGGTTATGATATAATCACCATTATGTTCCGCACTGATAAACAAAAAGAAATCAACCACTATATTACCCAGATACTTGAGCAGCTTATCCAATCCCTTGGTTTCAATTTGCTGTACCCGGGACCTGGTTATTCCCATTTTTTCCGCGATTTCCTGAAGCGTCATCCCTCCAGAACGCTGACACAACACAAGGTAAGCACGCTTATTCCTGGAATCACCATAGACCGTATTAAATATATCCTGAATCATTGAAGACATATTAATAGATAAGATGCTGAGTATAGACAAGAAACGATCCGTTGATCGATTGCTGGTGCAAATGCTTTCAAATACCAGCGGGAGTTCAGCGATTGTTGTAACCGGTACTAATAATTCATTAAACTCCTCAAGAATACCGGTAATATCTTCCCCGGAACATGAAGCCAAATACCGGTGAAGGGACTGATTCATCCGCCAGGCAGGTATGTCCGCAAAGGCGCCTTGTATTTTTTCTAAGCGCTCATGATTTTTCGCGAGATTATCCGGGCTATGAGCATCAATCACCACCAAGGCTTTGACAAGTTTTTCTTGACACCCCAGGATTTCCGCAATGCTTTTTTCCCCTAAATTTCTAATATCGCAGAGAATTTTCTTGTCCGTATTCAACAGCCGGTCAACCGTGGTAATCCCTGCCCGAATAAGGGCATTGGTAGAACGAACCGATAGATTAAGCACCTCTATTGGATCACTATATTCAGGAAACCAAGGAAGACTTGATACGTCCTGATCAAAGAAGATCCTTTCAGCCATTTTCCCCTTCCTATTAAGCTCATAATCGTATTGTATCCTTGTTTAATAATACCATACATAGAGTTAATATGCAAGTCCTATTTAGTATTTATCCCATATTTCTGATTATATGGGGCGTCTTGAAAATCGAAGAGCGCCCCATCAGCGGTCCGGGTGATGGCCTCCCAATCCTTCCGGGAAGCATCATCATAGATACCATAGACCATCATGCCCGCCTGCCGGGCGCTCTCTATGGCCTGCAGAATATCCTCAAACACAAGACAATGTTCAGGCTGGGTGTTAAGCCGTGCCGCAGTATGCAGAAAAATATCGGGATAGGCCTTACCCCGTCCCACCTCGTCGGTGGAACAGATCACCTCAAAGAAATCCCGGATATGGTGGTGTCTCAGAACCGCCTCGTATAATGCCGGCGGGGAAGCCGTGGCGATTCCGAGCTTTACCTGGTTTGCTTGTAATGAACGGAGATATTCCTTTGCATAGGGTTTAAGGGGGATACGAGTTTCATACTCATGACGGGCCATTGCATTCCATTCCGCCATAAGCGCTTCTTCAGTATCGGAAAAGCCAAAGCGCCGGATAGTGTATTGCGCCGTTTCCCGGAACCCCAAGGCCCGGATAGCCTGACTATAATCACCCGGAACCTCAATGCCTCGGTTCTGTAAAAAAACAGCATCTATCCGTTCCCATACCCCCATAGAGTCGATCAGCGTACCATCAAGATCGAATATCACCGCTTCTATCTGATTCACTGTTTTCCACTGACCGCTTCTGTCCCCGTTTTTATCATCTCCGCGTAGAGTTCCGTGGTCCTGGCAATGATCCGCTCTACCCCAACCCCTGCTCGCTCGGCATAGAGTACCGAACCGCCGGCTCCCGCACCTTCCTTTACATACCCCCGCTCGTAATCGCTGAGGCCCTGGTATGGAACCTTGGAGAAGTCCAGGGGCGCTATCCAGGTCTCAAGACCCAGGGTCCGGGCCAGGGCATTAAAGCCGGAACTCCCATCCCCCTGGACGTACTTAGTAGTGGCCACCAAGGGCTTTCGGGTTGCACCCAAGGCGCGTACCAGGGCCGCAACCGCCAGCATCTGGGTCCCGCCGGCGAGGATCACTTCAGTCTCAGGGGGCAGCCCCATAACCAAACCTGCAACCGCCCCCTGCATGGGATCCCCCAGCTCGGTCAGCGCCCGCAAGGGGTCTTGGGCGAGATCCCCAGGACGGATGCCGATCCGTTCCGAAGCCCGGTTCCAGACCGCTTCTTTAAGGGCCGTGGGGTTTTGAGGCCCTGCGGAAGAGACCATTTCACGGTAGCCCAAGGCCCGGAGGATCAAAAGCGCCGTGGTGGTGCCCCCGGGAATCGACTCGGCGATCATGATGGATTGGTGGTGCCTGCCAAAAGCACGGGCAAACTCCTGTGCCCGTTCAAAGATCTCCACCCCATCAGGTACAGCCGGTTCCAAACGGGGGTCCTTACCAAATCCGGCGCCCAGCTCAATGTAGGGGGGAGTCGGCGGTATATAAGAACCTGCTCTGACCACGCAGATCGGGATATCAGCCTCCAGAACCGCCGCCCTGGTGATGAGCGCTGGCGAGGGATGTCCCTCCGGGTCCAGCGGGACCCCGTCCACGACCTTTGGACGCCCAAACCGAATCAGGTCTGCATCCGCCGGTGCGGTAAAGGGCACCAGCTCAGGATTCGCCCCCGCAGCAGAGAGTCCCGGCACTTTTGACAGCTCAGTCCCTCCGATACATAACAAAAACACAGGCACCTCCTATGGTGAAACACGCTCGTATAATATACTATCACTCTTGAGTGAGGGGTCTATCGCAGAGTCCGTAGCAGTATCAATGGT
Organism: Treponema sp.; assembly: GCA_031290325.1. GTDB lineage: Bacteria > Spirochaetota > Spirochaetia > Treponematales > Breznakiellaceae > JAITNP01. Next base: position 8,206 of record JAITNU010000049.1, on the reverse strand, counting down.
AACATCCACACTGTCCCGCCCCTCAGCATCCCCATTGGTTACCCGCACTTCAATGTGGCTCATTCCCAGGGCAAAGGTAATCGGAAAAACAAAGTCCACCCGATATTCTTGCTCTCCAGTCTCAGAACCGGCAGGTACCGTACTAACAGTTTCAGTCTTTATGACCTTTCCATTCACCAGTACCTTAATGTTCGTAACCCCCTGCTTTTTGTCGATAACTGCTACAGAAACCCGCCCCACTCCCGGCGGAAGGGTGCTTTTGTGTTCAGGGCTGCGGATAACCACCACCGGCGGAGCGGCATCAGCAGGGACGTCGATTTCAATAGGAGGACGGACATTCCCCGCCAGGGAGAGTAGCTCAGGCTTATAGTAGACAGACCGGTACTGATCGATAGAATACACCATATTCCCCCGCCGGACATTGAGGTGCTCATCCCCCTTGGGAGAGGCGTTATAGTAGCCCTCTGGGGTAATGCAGACCCATTCACCATCACCAACAAAGGCGATACAGCGCAGCAGCTCAGTACCGTTGTCTCCATCCCAGATCCTGATCGAACCATCCCAGGAACCCGAGACGATCCGCCGGCCATCGGGGCTGTAGGCCACGGAGTTTACATTCCAGGTATGCCCTGTAAGGGTCTTGAGTTCCTTCCCGCTATCGAGGTCCCACACCTTAAGGGTATTAGTATACCCGGAACCGGTGACCAGGCGCCGCCCATCCGGGCTGTACATCACAGAGCTTATCAGGTCCGTGTACCCTGAAAGCGGAGTCCGCAATTCCTGCTCGCTCTCGGCGTTCCATATCTTAATGGCGTTATCCCCGGAACCGGAGACGATCCACTTCCCATCAGGACTATAGGCCACGGAGTTTACCCCCTTAGTATGGCCGGTTAAGGTTCGCAGTTCCTGGCCGCTCTCCGCATCCCAAACCTTGATAGTCCTATCCCGGGAACCAGAGACGATCCATCGCCCATCAGGGCTATAGGCCACGGAGCTGACCCAGCCCGTATGGCCTGCCAGGGTCCGCAGTTCCTGGCCATTTGCCGCGTCCCAGACCTTGATAGTATTATCCCCAGAACCAGAGACGATTCGTCGCCCATCAGGGCTGTAGGCCACGGAACTGACCCAGCCCGTATGGCCCACCAGAGTCCAAGGGGATCCGCGCTCCACATTCCATATCTTGATGGTATTATCCGCAGAACCGGAGACGATCCACTGCCCATCAGGGCTATAGGCAACGGCGTATACCGACTGGGTATGCCCTCCCAGGGTCCGGCATGATCCTTGCTCCACATCCCATATCTTAACGGTACTGTCCACTGACCCGGAAACAACCCAGCGCCCATCAGGGCTATAGGCCACTGAGCTGACCCAGCCCGTATGCCCCCCCAGGGTCTGCAAAGGCCCGCGCTCCAGATCCCATATTCTGAGCGTATTATCCCGTGAACCAGAGACGATCCGCCGTCCGTCCGGGCTGTACCCCACCGCGCTTACCAGGGATGCATGGCCCACCAGGGTCCGGGATGATCCGCTCTCCACATTCCAGACCTTGATCGTATTATCCCCGGAACCAGAGCTGATCCACTTCCCATCCGGGCTGTACCTGACAAAACTGACGCTATTGGTATGTCCGGTAAAGGTCCTGGATACACCCAGCTCCGTATCCCAGACCTTGACCGTATTATCCGCAGAACCAGAGACGATCCACTTCCCGTCAGGACTATAGGCCACGGAGTTTACCTCCTTGGTATGTCCGGACAAGGTTCCCAATTCATGGCCACTTACCGCATCCCACACCTTGATAGTATGATCCACCGAACCTGAGACGATCTGCGTCCCATTGGGGCTATAGGCCACTGCAACTATCCCGCCGGTATGACCCAGGAGGGTCCGCAGTTCCCGGCCGCTTTCGACATCCCATATCCTGATGGTCTTATCATGAGAACCGGAAACAACCCAGCGGCCATCAGGACTGTAAGCCACCGCGTTTACCGCCTTAGTATGGCCCGCAAAGGTCTGGGGCGTATCCCGCTCCGCATCCCATACCTTGACCGTATTATCCGAAGAAGCAGAAACAATATACCGCCCATCCGGGCTATACGCAACCGCATTAACCCAATCACTATGCCCCGCGAAGGTCCGCAGTTCCCGGCCACTCTCCGCATCCCATATCTTGACCGTATTATCCACGGACCCGGAAACAATCCGCCGTCCATCTGGACTGTAAGCAACGCTGGTTACCCATCCGCTATGCCCTATTTGAGGAAACACTTCCACCTCTTGGGCCGGTCCATAAGAAACCGCGCCAACATACAACAAACCTGCCCAGAGTAGGCTATACAGCCGTTTCACCGGCAGCCTCACCGTACTTTTGAACCTGATGATAACACCCCACATAGTATTCCTCCATCTCCCTTATTACTATAACGGATGAAACAGGGTAATAAAATAGCTTTAAAATGTAAATTCTGCAGTACCTTTCGATTTCTAGCAACCCACGTATTTTTATACATCCTTATTCCAGGTTCCTGCCAGCCAGCTTTGAAGCCGTGTTTTCGGCGAGGTGGCCCGCCTTAAAATGTGTAGGTCATAGCCACTTTTACAAAGTTGTTTTTGTGGTATTGTCCAAATTGCCCCTTTTCATCACCGCCAAAAATACCCGCGGAAAGTTCAAGTTCAATATCACCTTTTGTCCAGGTAATTACCGGTATAAGTATAAAATCCCCGGCTTCGATATTCCACATACCGGCAAGCTGTAATTCCAGTTCATCACGCAGGAATTTTTTTGAAAGACGGGCGATAATCCGGGTGGCGGTCATATCGGTTCCCGCCTCAACATCAAAGAGCGGATTAATGGCACTGTCAAACAGCCGCACCGTACCAACGCCTTCAATGTTGGCGTTTATTCCCCAAAACAGATCGCGGTCAAAACCGAGCGACCAGGCAAGGTGCGGGTTATACACCGTGGCATCATCGCCTGCCAGGTCTTCGGTGAGGTTCGCGGCAAACTCAGCGCGTACATTAAAACCCACAAGCACCTGCGCGTAATCAACGCCGATTTGATGATAGCGGTTGTAGTCAATGTTGGCAGACATACCGGTAATATTGGGAGGATTTGTTGTCATGTCCACGATTGGCGTGATATTACTGATTGCGATGTTAAATAGATGCCCGTAGTAATACTGCGCCCCAATATCGGCAGAACTAATCGTTGTGGTAAAGCGCATACCGGCCCCCGCGTATTTCAGATTGAACGTGTCGGGAGTCTGCAAGGTGATGCCGCTGGTCATCCAGCGTCCGGTCGTTGCGAGGCGATGTCCCTCAAACAAAGGGACAAATACCGCTTCCAGTTTCGTGAATGAACCGAAAGTATAGGAAGCGTGCAGCAGGGGACGGGCGATTTTCAGAGTTGAAGCATCATTAATGCCGGTAAGATCGGAATAATCAAGGGGATTAATCACGTCCAGCGGCCCCAGGGTATCGGCTCTGCCCCAGGTGAGTTTCCGCAATCCACCTTCGATACTGAGGGAACCGAAAAACGCGCGGACATACGCCTCGTCAAGACTGAACGGTGTGGCGGAAGGCTTGAGCTTCAGGTTTATCACCGCGTCGGCGCTGGTGCCAGAGGCGCTGAAATTAAGTTTGCCGGAAAAGACGTCGCCCATGTTTACCTTTGCGGCGTCGTCAAAATCGTCGATAAATCCGGTTAATGACACGCCCGCTTCACCGCTGATTTTTACCGATGGAACAGAAAGACCAGCGGACGCTCCAACAGCGCCATCTTCATCATCAAAGCCGAAACCTTCCTGCGCGGCAAGCGTGTTACCGGCAAACAGCAAGACGATAAGAGCAAACATAAGACCTTTCATCGCACCCTCCCTGTTTCAAGATACGTCGTGGTGAACACGCCTTCCGGTACCGGGTCATCGTATTTGATGATGTCAATGGTAATTGTGGTGGAGGTTCCGGCGGCAATGGTCGATATTTTGGTGACGGTAGGCGTGAGCCGTCCCTGTATCTCTTTAATGCCGGACATTTCAATCAGCTTATTCAAATTCCCGCGCTGGTCGTAGAGTTCGATCTTGTAACTGATGGAGGTCTTCTTATCAATCCAGGACACGAACCGGGAATACTGAAAGCTCGTATCCTTCGGCTTTGATTCAATGACATAACACGCCACGCCGTTCAGGTTTTCTTCACGAAGTAAGCTATGGGTGTCTTTGTCCGTATCGCGGGTGGTCAAGGACATATCGTCATAGGAAAAATCGGTTCCCATAAAACTGCCGCCCCCCTCGGATGCGGCGATACGGCGTACTCTGCCCAGGGACGGCAGAAATATCCAGCGGTCATCAGTGCTGTTCGGTTTTTCCATGGTGAGGAAACGGGTTCCGGCGACAGACGCAGGGCGCTGAAACACGATAACCGCTCTTTCGTTACCCCGGGCGTCTTTTTTCGCGTACTGGTCCAAAGCCCGTTCGCTCGTTGTGCCGTCTTTGGCGCTAATCACCATGCGGCTTCTCGTCGAAACCGTATCTGACTTAATACGGTTCCTCGAAGCGTCAATGATTGCGGCGGCATCCTGGGCGTGCAGAAAAGACGCATCCAGCAGTAGTGATACGATAATCATCGTAATCCGTTTCATTGTTTGTTTCATAGTAAAACTCCTTGTGCAAACATTATGCCTTTTGCCGGCAAATGAACCGTGGTTTGATAAGGGTAAGCAGCACGGGAAGTACCGTAAGGCTTATCAGGGCGCTCATAAGCATGGAAAACGCGATGAGGACTCCAAGATCGATGAGCAAATTGAACTGGGAAAAGGCAATCACCGCAAAGCCCGCGGCAACGGATACCGCGTTGATGAGGATTGCTTTACCAGAACTCAAAAATGTCCGGCGCAGAAAATCACCCTGTCCGTTTGCGGCGCGATATTCGCGCTTATAGCTTTCAAGGTAGTGAATGGTATAATCAATACCGATACCTACCGTCAGGCTACCTATTAACGAGGTGGCGATGTTGAGCTTGATTCCCAGAAATCCCATCACCGCGAAATTGCAGAGTATCGTAATCGACAGCGGCACAATGCCGATAAGTCCGGCGATTATAGAACGGTGGGACAGGGAGAGGATGATAAAAACTACGAGCAAGGCAAGGGGAATCGATATGAACTGGGACTCCAGGACAAGGTTAGTTATGGCGTCTTCCTGTAGCACCGAACCGCCAATGAGATAGCGTGTGTTTTCTGGGAGATTGGTGTCCAAATACGCGGCGATTTGGTCGAGTACCTCCTGACTGTCTTTTTGTCCCAGGGTACGAAGCTGTATCATGGTTTTGATGGACGTCGGCTCCAGCGGGTCGTTCGCATAATCACTGATGTCCCCCGAAAGCAATATCAGATAATTAGAAACCAACTGTTGTAATGCTTCTGGTTCTGTTTTCCCATACCGTTTTGGGTCCACGGGAATTTCATAATAGGACATACCCTCATAGTTCACCAGACGCTGGAGTTCCCGCACCAGGTCGTTACCGCTCATATCTGCCGATGTTCCGGCGGCGATAGTAAGCAGGGCAAGCAAATCAGCGGCGCTATATTGATCGGCAGCGTCTGAAACAAGATCGTTTACCGACGGGAGTTCCGTACTTTCATCAAATCCAAATGTATCCATACCGCCAAATCCAAAATCGCCGGTATCGCTTTCCGCAATGGCTATGGGTTGCAAACCCTCCGGGCTTTGACCGACATTAAACACCTGATTGATACGTTTCACAAAATCGGTAAAACCAATCACCTTGCCCACCGCAGGAACACGGTCGGTGAGGTAGCGCTCCAGCCTGTCAATAGCGCTTAATACCTCAGGAGTAAGCAGGGCTTCCGCGCTGTCCGCCTCAACGACTAAGCTGAGTTCTTTGGAACCACCGAATTTTTCACGGATAAACCGGTCGGAGCGGCTTATGTCGGTGGTGTTTTTAAAATACTCCACCAGGACGTTATCGATTATCAGTTTTGAAAATCCATACATGGAAACCGCGATAAGCGCTACGGTAACAACCATGACAAAGTGTTTCTTCTGTGCCACCGCGAGAAACCCATCGGCCATAGCTTCGCTGAACGGGTCGGTGGAACTTCCGGTAAGCGGAGCGCCTAACCTACGGGGACGGCGCGGACCCCGAATGAGGATGAGCCCGGGGATAAGGCTTACCGCCACGGTGAAGCACGCGAGCACCCCAAAACTTGCGAAAATCCCGAATTCCCGGACAGGAAGTACAGAGGTAAAACAGAATGAAAGAAAACCGGCAAAGGTGGTAAGGGACGCGAAAAATACCGGTTTGATGATTTTCCTCATAAGCGCGAACACAACGTCGCGGTGTTCCTGAACACTTAAGGCGCGATTCTGTATATCATCAGCATAATGCGATACGATATGGATACCGTACGCGCTCCCCACAGCGACGAGGATCACCGGCAGCAAGGTGGAAAGGATCGAGAGTTTTACCCCGAAAAGCGGCATCGCGCCAACCGTCCAGATAACCGCCACCGCCACGGTAAGAAGCGGAAGCAGTACCATAGAAAACCGGCGGAAGGAGATAAAAAGCACCAGCAGTACCACCAGAATAAACAGCGGTATCAGCAGGATAAGGTCGGCAATCATCGCCTCATTGATGGTGGCGCTGATGACCGGCATTCCCGTAACATACACGTTGGCGGTGCTGTCAAACATTTCCCGCGCCATATCGCGTATCTTAACGAGACTCTCGATAACATCAGCGCGTCCTGCTTCTTCCCTCGAAACATCGAGGGAAACAAGAATTTGTGTGGCGGACTGGTCGTCCGAGACAAGGGACCTCTTGAAAATATCCCACGAGGCGATACGGGTTTTCAGTTCGGCAATCTCTTCTGGCGCGCCGGAAAAGTCATTGTCTACCAGCGGCTGGGCGATAATGCTTTCATCGTCGCCGGTGATATAATCGGTTGTTACTATCGAGTTTACGTTCTGCACAATCCCGATGTTTTCAACCTGGCTCACATAATTCTTAATCAGCGCGAGGAAGTCGCCTTCAAATACTGTCCCGTAAGGGCGTTCCAGTCCCACCAGAATAAGGGTTGAACTGCCAAAGGCGGCGTCAATGTGGTCCATATCAATGCGGGCTTGGTGAGTCTCCGGTAGAAAGCGGTAGTTGTTGTTGTCCAACTCGGCTCTCGGCAGTTGCAACGTGAAAAATACGGTGATGAGCGCGATAACACCAATCACCAGAACCGGCTTCTTAAATAATTTCTCCATTCGATACCCCTCAATTTGTTCGGAAAGTTCGGTTTGTTTCCCTTGACTTTCAAATAAAATTTAACTACACTATAATTAGAAAACAACAACAAGTTATTTAGAAACGTGGTGAATCCAACACAACACTGTGTTTTGTTGTTTTTATGAAAAATTTTTTTCAAGGGGGAATCTAATGGATACGGGGTCTAAAGAAAACCGGAAAGTCCGCTATACCAGGATGGCATTGCGGGAAAGTCTCATAGGGCTTATGAAGGTGAAAAAAATTACCACCATTACCATTAAAGAGATCTGCGAGGCGGCTGATATAAATCGTTCAACCTTTTATACTCATTACACCGACCAATATGACCTGCTCCGGCAGATAGAAGAAGAAGCGCTTTTATCGTTCAAAAGCATGCTGAAAAAGTATGACTATCAAAATAGCAGGCACGAAGCGATGAATATGGGGGAAGAACTTTTTACCTATATCGCGGAAAATAGCAACGAGGTTCAGATTTTATTGAGTGAGAACGGAGATATTTATTTTCAAAGAAAGTTGCTGGGTTTAGTGCGACAGGATCATAGCGGGGAATTTTACGCTCAAAGAGGAATTACTGAAGAAATGAAGGCGTATTTCTTTGAATTTATCGTGAACGGCAGTATTGGGCTTGTACAATATTGGTTAAAAAACAACCTGAGTATCCCTGTGCGGCAAATGGCCGAGATGCTCATTAAACTGCTCCATTAAACAGGCGGGCATATACGCATGAAAATTATAACAATAATTTGTATATTTATACTAAAATAGGAGGCCACCTGGATACTTACAAAAAATTCGAAAATATTTTTCATTATTTAGTAGACAAATAGATAAAGGTGCTATATATTATTAGTGATACAGGTTAGCGAATAAGGTGAAATGTGAGCAGCCGGTATACATCGGAACCTTG
>JAITNU010000036.1 GCA_031290325.1 Treponema sp. | reverse complement strand
CGTTCTTTTACTGATATATATCTAAAATTACAAATAGAAAACAATATAGTTGAATCATATATATTTAATTCTGAAACTGAAAACAGATTGGTTCAAGGTATAACAAGGTTATATCCGGTGCAACGGATATCTCAAAATATGTTGGCGAGTTTGATTAATGGAAATCAAGTAGAGATTGAAGATTTTATTTTGCAAATTCCCAAAGAAACACTTTCTACTATTAATGAATTCTCTAAAAAAATAATCAGATTCTTACCCTATTATTGTCTGTTAATGTACATTTTATTAAAGAGCAAAGACTGCTGAAACCAATCAATATCCTTGATAGAATTAATAATCCCGTCAATGCAAGACCGCCTTTTTCACCTACAATACAAGGCTATGCTCTGGAACTGAGAAATCTAATTGGGCAAAAGCAAGCAGAAGCATTTCAAGAAGCACAAAAACTTGATTATTCTTTCTAAAATACTAAGATATGCACAATTTACCCCTCGCCAAAACCCGCTCCCTGCGAAGGAGTAATTCCCGCTTCATGCCCTCCCGCAGGTCCTCCAGGTTCAGACCGGCATCAATATAGGCCAATGCCGCCCTGCGGTCCCGTATATGCCATTCCGCGTCAATCGCCAGGCTCCTGTACGCAGCGGCTTTTATGGCATCAGGGTAATGACCCTGCGTGAGTTCCAGAAGATGCACCCGTCCTGTGTTGTGGCGGTTCTGACGCATCAAATCCAATCCCAGCACCAGGGCGGCCCGGGGATAACCCTGTGCCGCAGCGGTTTCTAAGAGCGCCTGCCCTGTTTCTCCCGCTTCTTCTCCGAGTGCCGAATGTTTGACCCGTTCACGCCAAGATAAGGCCAGATTTTCAAGATCACAGTGAAACTGTTTTGCAGCCTTGAGGGGCGCTTCGGCGATATGGGTAAAGGCCGTAAAAATAGAGGCCAAGCCCAGGATATCCCGCTGATTGTGATCGCAGACCTTCAGAAGCGCTTCGACTGCTCCTGATTGCAGTCCTACGCTATGACTGCTTCCGGTGGGGCAGGTGGATTGAAAGAGCTGCAGAAAGGAAAACCAAATCTCCGGGGCCAGGGCGCCAGGTACATCACCGGTGCGGTTAAGGCCCAGAATAGTGGTTTCAATTTCTCCCTGAGCACAGGTGGGGAGGATTCGTTTCCATAGGCGGCGTGCAGGGTGGAGGAGATCCGCATGGGGATAGACCGGTGGGGTAATGCCCTGCATGATGCAGCGGTTCTTGAGTATCTGGGCATCAAAGCTCTTGCCGTTGTAGGTAACGACGATGAGCGGACGAGGGGCGATCCTGTCTGGGGAGTGCCCCAATTCCTGGACCAGGGCTTCGAGGAAATCACTTTCCCCAGGATAATCCAGGAGCAGGTACTGATCGATGTGAAGCCGATATGGTGGCGTTCCCTCGTCCTGTACAAAACGGCCAAAGGCCGCGAGGAACGCGACCGTACCGGCCCCTCCGGAAAGCCCGGTGGTCTCAAGATCGAAGAACAGGAGGTCTTCGGGGTTCAGTGCACCTTGTTCCCCGGAACTGTTCTGTATCGTATAAGAAAATAAATCCGGGATCAGGAGCGGTAAGGAGCGTGGGAGCAAAGCGGGCAGGGGGAGGGACAGGTCCAGGATTGCCGGATGTTTGAGGGTCTGAAATCCTGCGGGGACCCAGCCTGCGAGAAGGAGTTGTTCGAGAGGCTTGAAAGCTTGATCGCAAAGTGCTTGAAGGCCCGTTGTGGTAGGAGCAACACCCGGCCCTTTGGGGGAGGTTTCTCGTTGCCTGATTCGCTGTAAGCGCGCCCGTAAATCCTGTCCCATGAAGGGCCTTCACTTTTCGGACTTTTTCTCGAAATGGGAAAACTCCATGGTGAACGTGGCCCGGCCCTGGCTTACTGAACGGAGCACGGTCATGAAACCGAACATCTTTGCCATGGGCGTCAGGGCTGTTACCTGATCAAGCTGCAATTTGGAATCCATGCTTAACACCTGTCCGCCCCGCTGGGTGACCAGACTTATGACATCCCCGACGAATTCCTTGGGGGAGATGAGGTCTACTGCCATGATGGGTTCCAGGAGTATGGGGCCTGCGACGCGGCATGCTTCGTCAAAGCCCAGGCTGGCGCAGGCTTCAAAGGCAAATTCAGTGCCTGTGAGTTCTGAATAGACGATATCCGTTACGCTCACCCCCACGTCAATGCAGGGGTACCCCAGGATGATGCCTGATCCAAAGGAGTTGGTGATACCCCGTTCTATAGCGTCAAGGATGGGCTGGGGGATATTCCGATCCTTAATGGCGCAGGTATACCGGTTCCCAGTGCCCCGGTCCAGGGGCGAGACCTGTAAGGTGAGGGCGGCGGCGTTTTCCTTGCCTGCGATGACCCGGGAGAACTGCTCCTTCCGTTCCACCACGACGCTCACCGATTCGCGGTAAGTAACCTGGGGGGTTCCCACCCTGGCCCCCACGTTGTATTCCTTGAGTATCCGGGTTACGAGTACATCCAGGTGCAGTTCTCCCATGCCGGAAATGATGAGCTGGCCGGTCTCCTCGTTTTCCCTGGTGGTAAAGGTCGGGTCTTCCCGGGAAAGCAGGGCGAGAATCTCCTTGAGCTTTTCCTGTTCTGACAGGGTCTTGGGTTCAATGGAAACCGATATGACCGGCTCGGGGAATTGCATCTGTTCAAGCACCACGGGCCAGCCCTCACTGCCGATGGTATCCCCGGTCTGGGCCAGCTTCAGCCCGATGACGACCCCAATGTCCCCGGCAGCAAGGCTATCCAGGGGTTCGGATTTGTTGGAGTGCATTCTGAGAATACGATTGGCCCGTTCCCGTTTCTTCTTGCCGACGTTGAACAGGGTGGTTCCGGGTTTGATGGAACCGGAGTACATCCGCACATAACAGAGGCTTCCCGCTTCCCGGTCGTTCTGAATCTTGAAGACGAGGCCCAGGGGGGTAGCGGCGGGATCACAGGGAACCGCGAGTTCCTCATTCTTTTTAAGATGATGGCCCTGGGCAGGCGGGGTTTCATCCGGCGCAGGCAGGTAGTCCACCACCCCGTCAATCAGGGGCTGCACCCCTATGTTCCGCCGGGAGGCTCCTGCGAAAACCGGGAACAGGGAGCGGCCCAGCACTGCCTTTCGCAGTTCCTGACGGAGAAATTCCGGCGTTAAGTCCTCACCGGCGAGGTACTTTTCCGTTACCCCGTCGGAAACACCGGAGAGCACGTCGATGAGTTTGTCCCGCCATTTCCGTGCGAGGGGCTCCCGATCCGGGGCGATGGGAGCGTAGTGCATCTGCTCCCCCTCGGTGGCGGCATCCCAGTGTATCTCCCGTAGCTCAACGAGATCGATCACCCCTTCAAAGCCCCCTTCCTTGCCAATAGGAAGCTGGAGCGCCACGGTCGGCGCCCCGAGTTTTGTCTTGATATCCTCCAGGACCTGAAAGAAATCAGCCCCCACCCGGTCCATCTTGTTTACATACCCAATGCAGGGTACCTGGTAGTGCTCCGCCTGACGCCACACGGTCTCGGTTTGGGGTTCCACCCCCCGAACTGCGTCAAAGATCGCTACTGCCCCGTCCAGAACCCGGAGGGAGCGTTCCACCTCGGCGGTAAAATCCACATGCCCTGGGGTATCAATGATGTTGATCTGAAAGTTCCGCCAGTAGATCGTGGTGGCCGCGCTCTGGATGGTGATACCCCGTTCCTGTTCCTGCTCCATCCAATCCATGACAGCTTCCCCGTCATCGACTTCCCCTATCTTATGGCTTTTTCCCGTGTAATAGAGGATCCGTTCGGTGGTGGTAGTCTTTCCCGCGTCAATATGGGCCATGATGCCGATATTACGCTTCGATTTAAGGGTACTGTTAAGCATAGGACTATAGCCTCCGTACCGCCCGGAACAGTTCTTCCTGGCTTATTTCAACCCAGATAGGCCGCCCGTGGGGGCAGCGGGGGACGGGGAGCTTTAAAGCGGCATCGGCTAGGGTAAGGGCGGTGGTTTCGTCAAGGTATTCCCCCTCCTTGATGGCGTAGTGGCAGGAAAGGGTAGCGGCCCAATGTTCGGCGATGTTTTCCCCGGCGTTTTTAAGGTTTAAAAGTTCTTTGATCGTCTCTGCATCCCCAAGCTGCCAGTTGACCGGCAGGGCTTCGATGCGCCAGGTTCCGTTATCCCCTTCGAGGATAATGCCGAGCCGTGCCAGCTCATTCTGGCGGCTCATGAGAAAACGGTCGTCTTCTTCGCTTTCGGTCCTGAAAGGGATGGGCACCAGCAGTTCCTGTTGTGGAATGGCATGGGAAATGAAGCGTTCATAGAGGATTCGTTCATGGGCGGCATGTTGATCGATCAGAAAAAGCTGGTTGTTCTTTTCAATGAGGATGAACACATCAAAGGCTTTACCTGCATACCGTATACCATAGGAGGGGCTGTTTTCCGCTACAGTTCCGGGGTACGGTCCATTACCAGTGGAGGTGAAGCGCGATATATCAGCAGACCGGTTTCCCAGTAAGGCTTCCATGGCCAGGGCACCGGCTTCGTTGCCTGAGGAGCCGCTCCCCGGTCCCCAGGATTCGTTCGCATCAGGGGAATTCCAGTCCTGGGAATAAGAACGGGGAATGGCTTCCCCCAGAAAATTCAATTCCTCTATTGTTCCATGCTGTTCCTGTGCGGCAGCGAGGTTCCGGTGGTGTATAAAATCCCTTAACGCCGAGCTTATCGCGTGGTGTATGGCCCCTGAGTCGGCGAACCTGACTTCCCGCTTGGCAGGATGGATGTTGAAATCCGCCAGAGCCGGATCAATGTCAATATAGACTGCCCCAATCGGATGAGCGCTATTGGGGAACCAGCCCTGCACCCCGTATTCCAGGGCCTGGAGCAGGGAAAAGTCCTGGATCCGCCGCCCGTTTGCGAAGATGTACTGCTGCCGCCGGTCGTTGCGGGATAATGCGGGACTGCCGAGGACAATCGTTATGGAGAAATCCGTGCCTGCGGCGCCGATTTCATGGAGGAAGGTCCCTTCATTCCGGTTTAATAAGACCGCGGCGAAGCGTTCTTTCAGGCTGGAAACCGGGGGAAGAAAGATATTGAGTTTGCCGTCCTGGATAAAACGAAACCCGATATTGGGGAAGGCCATGGCCTTCTCGGTAAAAGCATCCCTACATTTTTTAGATTCGCTCCATTCCCGTTTCATGAACCGTTTCCTGGCGGGAATGGTATCGAAGACCCCCAAGGCCCGGACGCTGGTTCCCTTGCCCCGGCTGCTCTGTTCGATCCGCGGTTTGGGTACCTCACCGGGGCCTACCTCAAGATACCAGGCTTCCCTGCCATCAATACTGGTAAGTATCTCCAGGCGCGACACTGCTGCTGCTGCTGCCAGGGCCTCCCCCCGAAAACCCAAGGTTTCAGTGGAACTGAGATCTTCAATAGAATGGATCTTGCTGGTCGCGTGGGTATACCAGCAGAGTTCCAGGTCACCCCGGTCCATACCGTTGCCATCGTCGATCACTTCAACCCGGCGGGTTCCGCCCCCTTCGATGAGCACTTCGATAAGACTGCTTCCCGCGTCTATGGCATTATCAAGGAATTCCCGTACCAGCGCCGCAGGCCGATCAATAACCTCTCCGGCTGCTATTTTCCGGGCTTCCTCCGGGGGAAGCAGATAGACATGCCCTTTGTTAAGCATCTTCATGGCATCAGCTTTTTCTATTACATTTACCTCAGTTTCCCGCATAACCTGCCCCTTTTTTATTTGTTCGTTGTTTATTATTTCAATCCACATGCTCGCATGGAGCGCGACCAGACGCCTGGTGGGGATTCTTTATTTCAAGAAATCAACCACCCGGAGCCGCTCTATCAAAGAGACCCAGTTCCGTATCCACATCCGCCTTGGCGTCAGGGCTGTTCATCAGCACCTCAATACGACTTTCCACCTTTTCAAGGTCCTTCTCAAGGGTTCGAGCCAGCTTAATCCCCTCTTCAAATGCCTTGATAGCATCATCCAAGGGGATATCAGGCTTCCTTATGGTTTGGCCCAGCGCTTCAAGGCGTTCCAGCCGCGCTTCAAAGTTCTTCATACTTCCTCCGGCAGTGCTGCCTGAACTGTCTCAGTTTTTGCGATGATGGTTCCCTCCAGCGGACGGATGACGAGCCGGTCTCCCGGTTTGGTATCCCCGGCCCTGGATACCACCTTCCTGGTGGCTTCATTAATGACCACCGAGAATCCCCGTTCCAGAATCGCCTGGGGACTTCCCGCCTCAAGGCTCCGCCGCGCCAGTTCCAGCCGGCGACGAAGCTCACTTACCCGTTCAGCCAGGGCTGCCAGGAGTTCCTCCTTGGCATCGTCAAACCGCACCAGCCGGGGCTGCAATATGGACCGGAACCGGTATTCCAGGTCTTCAAGGTTGAAAGGCTTTGCCAGAAGCCGGACCCGCTCAATCCGCGCACTCATGGTACGATAGATAGTATCCGCTAAAAACCGTATCGTGTCCAGGGTTTCCTCACGGCTGGCGCTCACCAGTTCCGCCGCTGCCGAAGGGGTCGGCGCCCGAAGATCCGCCGCAAAATCACTCAACGCCCAGTCTATTTCATGGCCCACGGCGCTCACCACCGGGATTTTGGATGCCGCCACCGCCCGGACCACCACCTCATCTGAAAAGGGAAGCAGGTCTTCCAGGGCGCCACCACCCCTCCCGACAATGAGCACCTCCGCAAGCCGCCACTGGTTAGCCTGCTCAATGCGCCGGGCAATGATAGGGCCTGCTTCAGTCCCCTGCACCGGGCTGGGCAGGATGATCACCCGGATACCTGCGGCGCGACGCTGTAGTATATTGAGAATATCCCGCACTGCCGCACCGGTGGGAGAACTCACCACCCCCACAGTGGCGGGAAAACGGGGGATAGGCTTCTTCCGGTCTTGGTCAAAAAGCCCTTCTGCCGCAAGCGCCTGCTTCCGTTTTTCCAAGAGCACGAGGATATCCCCGGTTCCTGCCAGTTCCATCTCCTCACAGACGATTTGATAGGTTCCCCGCTGGCTATAGACCGAAAGGCTCCCCCGGACCCGCAGGAGCATACCGTCCCTGGGTTCAAACGAAAGGAAGCGGAGCCGGTTCTTGAACATCACCCCGGAAATAGCGGCCCCTGTATCCTTGAGGGTAAAATAGAGGTGTCCGGTGCTTGAGGGGTGGCAGTTGGATAACTCCCCCTCGACCATTACCGACCCAAAGGCCCCTTCTAAACTTTGACGGATGAGGCTGGTCAGTTCTGAAACGGTAAGTTTGTGGATCCTGTCCATGGGATTGAAAGTATAGCGGATAATTACCGGTGATGCAATGGGGTGAAGGTACACTCCGTCCTACTTGTATAAAAGAAAATTATCTGATATGTTATTTAAAAGGTATCCACTGTGAGGTTGGTAAATGCCCCGTAACTTTAAGAGTGATGATAGTTTTCTCAGAAAATCAGTCGTTGGTGCCGCTGGCGTTAACGCTACCATGGGCAGATTACAGGAGCTGGGATTTAATCCAACTGAATTGGAACGCGGTTCTACAGGGTTTAAAATTTGGAAGAATTAAGATAAAAAGAATTCGCGTCCCGGATATTCTTTGCCTAAATACAGGGTTACGTTTTGGTATGTTTACTTTTATTTTGCTCCCTGCCCAAAATTACTTTGATCGCATCCCGCCGTATCCTTTTCCACTATTTTTATTAACTCAGGATGCTGTTCCAATATGGTGTCCGAACCCGGGGTTCTTGCCCAATCCGCTCTCTCAAATAATTTCAAACAGTAACATACTTGACAGATACTAATTCCCGATAGATAATAATAAATGATTATATACATGGTATATACCATTTTTAATGGTAAATAGGTTCGTACATTAATATGCAGGAGGAAACAATGCCTAAATGGCTGGACAATGCGGTCTTTTATGAAATTTATCCCCAGTCTTTCTATGACGCTAACGGGGATGGAATCGGGGACTTTGAGGGGATCATTCAAAAACTCGATTATATTAAAGATTTAGGGGCCAACGCCCTCTGGATTAATCCCTGTTTTGATTCGCCCTTTAAGGATGCAGGGTATGATGTACGGGATTATAAGAAGGCGGCGCCCCGGTACGGTACAAACGACGATCTGAAGCGTCTCTTTTCCGAAGCTCACCGACGCGGCATCCGTGTGCTGCTTGATCTGGTGCCCGGACATACTTCCGAGGAACATCCGTGGTTTGTGGAAAGTAAAAAAGCCCATCCCAATGAATGTTGGAACCGTTTTATCTGGACCGACCACTGCTTCAAACGGGCACGGGGATTCGGTTTTATCGGTGGCGAGTCTGACCGGGCGGCAACCTATATCGTAAACTTCTTCAAGTGCCAGCCTGCGCTCAACTACGGCTTTCTGAAGCCTTCCGAAACCTGGCAGCTTCCGATGGATCATCCCGATTGTATTGCCACCCGTGAGGCGATGAAAGATGCGATGCGTTTCTGGCTTGATGCGGGAGCTGACGGCTTCCGGGTTGATATGGCAATGTCCCTGGTAAAGAACGATGACCAGGAGAAAAGCGGTACTGCTGCGCTCTGGCGGAATATCCGGGGAATGTTAGACGCCGAGTATCCCGAGGCGGCGATAGTCTCTGAGTGGAGTTATCCGCAAATCGCCATCAACGCGGGTTTCCACATGGATTTTTTACTTGATTTCGATGAGAATACCGGCGGCTACCGGAGCCTGTTCCGGGACTATGCGCTGGATATCGAAAACCGTGTTGTGGGAGAAGACAACAGTTATTTCAAAAAGGACAGTAAAGGTGACATTACCCGCTTTCTTGATGAGTACCTGATTCATTACAAAAGCATAAAAAAAAGAGGCTTTATCAGTCTGGTTACCGGAAACCATGATGTAGTCCGCATGAGTTATACGCTTACTCCGCAAGAACTGGCCCTTGTCTATGCCTTCATCTTTACCATGCCGGGAGTACCCTTCCTTTACTACGGGGATGAAATTGGTATGCGTTATTTGAACCTGCCGACCAAGGAAGGCGGATACTACCGGACAGGTGCGCGGACGCCGATGCAGTGGACCGGGGGTAAAAACCGGGGCTTTTCCACCGCTGAACCGGAACATCTGTATCTGCCGGTTGACAACGGGCCGGACGCTCCTACCGTGGAAGCCCTGGAAAAAGACGGCGCCTCCCTCCTCAATACGGTAAAGGCTCTTTTGCATCTGCGCCAGACGCATACCGATTTACAGGCTCAACCGAATCTTGAAATCCTTTACGCTGAAAAGGGGAAACGCCTGTTTGTGTACCGCCGCGGTTCCCTGGTTATCGCGATAAATCCCTCGGGCGCTCAGGCGGACACTCCGGTCAGCGTTCCGGGTACTCCCCTGTACACAATCGGGACCTGCGCCCTGGAAGGGGGAGTCTGTAAAATGGGGGCCCAGAGTTTCGGGGTATGGAAGGTTTAAGTACGTCCAGTTTTTATGGGCAACTATAATAAACCGCATTTTCGTAGCCTTGAGGCGAAAAAATGTAAGGTCTGTCCATAAAGTAACCGAATTTATGGACAGATACTAAAAGTTAAAGAAGGAGCTAAGTATGAAACTGATCAAAGGGCTTGCGATCTGTATGTGTTTTGCGGCACTATTCCCAGGATGTTCCAAATCGGGAACCACGGCAAAACCGGCAGATAAGGGTTATGATCTGTATATCTTCAATGCCAAGGGAGAAAACGCCGCCCAGTTTGAAGCTATGGCAAAGGCGTATCAGGAAGAGACCGGTGTGCGGGTGAAAGTCTTTTCTATTGGCGCGGGGGCGGAACAGAACGGACCCCTTAATACGGAAATGAATTCCAAGAATATGCCAACTATCTACTCGATTCAGGGTATTAATAACCTTGCCCAGTGGCTGGACGGCGGGTATGTGGTCGATTTGAATACCGTGACTCATCCGGCTTTTGCGAAACTGGCGGCGGATATTGCTCCATCCTTAAGGATGTCCACCGGAGGAAACACCAGTTACGGCGTACCCTACAATGTTGAGGGATATGGCTATATCGTTGACCGGCAGATGGTGGCGGACATTTTCGGAGCGGCCTATACCGAGGCGGTAATCGCAGACATCAAGACCGCTTCCTATGCCGAATGGGAAGCCCTGATCAAGGCCTTGGATGCATGGATTAAGACCCCCTCCGCTGCCGCAGTAACCCTCAGTGGGAAAACGTATACCTTTGAGGTGGCAAAAACAGGACTTGCCGCCAATCTTACCGGGGTGTTTGTCATCATGGGTTCCGAGACGTGGACCTATGGGGCACACTTTGTCAATGTTGCCCTTAATTGTGTGCTGAAATCGGATAATGACGCCCTCAATAGTACCGAAAGCCAGCTCCGTTCCTTAAAAGACCCTCTTATCGCTTACGCAAAAGCCCTGGATCTGAAAACCAGCTATCTCGCCGGAAAAAACGGACCGGTCCAGCGCAGTCAGGAGCTGGTATCCCCCGCAAACTTCGGGTACGATCAGGCGGTACAAATATTAGCGGAAAGCAAGGCATTGTTCCTCAAGCAGGGTAACTGGGCCTACAACAATATCGCCAACATGAACGCAGCAATGGCCGAACGGCTCACCTTCCTGCCGGTAAAGATGCCGTTTAACCAGTCGGACATTACCATTCCGGGGCTTACCGTAGAAAAGATGAACCGTTCCATTCCGGTTTTCGTACCCAACTATTACGCGGTAAACGCCCTGTCCCCGGAGGAGGAGAAACAGGCCGCCTACAACTTTCTGGTATGGATGAATACCGCACCCTCGGGACAGCATTTTATTGTCGATGAAATGGCCTTTATTCCCTATAACGCGGATCCCGCTACAACCACGGTGTCCAATGCTCTGGGAAATTCCATCATTGCTTATATGAATGAGAACAATACCCTGGGCGGACAATGGCTCGGCTCCCCCGGTCCCTGGGCAGGAGATACCTTAGGGCAGCACATCAGGGAAACCTATCTCACCAAACCGGTATGGACCGAAAGCGATTATACCGTTATTGCCGATTATGGCATTGATCAATGGATACTCCTGAAACAGTAAAGGACTCGATTATGGGAAACGCCGGTCTCCTGCAAAGAAGAAACGGAGGGATGGCAGAAATCGTCCCCCCTCGGCGCTTCTCCCTGTAGTAATTTTTTTTAAGGAGGCTATTATGGCCATTGGAAAAAAACGAAGTCTGTCTATTTATGATAAATGGTTCGGACCCCTGGTAGCGCCTGCCTTTATCCTCTTTGCGCTGGTTATCATCCTTCCTTTTATTGTGGGGATTCTGAATTCTTTTGTAGTGTGGCGGGGTTCCTATTACTTTAATCCCGTAACCCG
>JAITNU010000006.1 GCA_031290325.1 Treponema sp. | reverse complement strand
GTAATTTGCAGCGAACAATCGGGCAGATCATTGAAGGTGATGTTACCATATTTCCGCTCTGTGAGAAGGATTGGCAAAGGGTGGAACGATATGGCATTGCCCCATCAGTATATAACCGGACCTTACGAGGTTTTATGACTGAGGGATAGTATTTCTTCAGGGAGGATTGACAAAAAACGGAAATATATATATATTATTTAACAGGTAACTGGCTTTGGAGATGTGGTATCTGACAATTGCACAGGTCTCCATTTTCTTCAAAAACCGGGAAAATAGGGGGAGATATGCGGAAATGGGTTTAAGAGGCTGTAAAAAATCGTCACGGACACAATATATAGGATTTAAATATAATAATACCGCTGTATATAGCGTTATATTCAACCTTTTTTACGGACGAGAGGGTAGGTTTGAATTTTTGACCTGAGTAAAGGGATTACGACTTTAAGTTTGATAAGTTATAGTATATGGGTGCAAAAATCGGTGTTTGAGTCTGATGCTGAAGTAGACATAGAACTGCATAGCCTTTTTTCAGGGGCAATTCCGATGCCCTTCATGGATGTAGGTAAGCTGTAATCCCCCTTAAACTCCCGATGAGCTCCGCATCTTAAGTATCAATCTTCCATTCGCCGATGTTGCGCTTGTCATGATCGAAATTAACGCCAATCTTGAAAAGTTTTTTGCCGCTCCCCTGACATGGAAGCAGGGTGTATCAATACGCCCATGCATACCTCAGAACGGCAATTCATGCCCAGCATCGTAGATGCACCACGGTCTGGTAATATTTCTCGCTCTTGACGATTATCGTAGGGGATGGATGCGAAAAACGGTTGTATCACTGAACCGTTTCTTTTTCAAGATTCAGCATATCAATATACTGATTCTCAATGAGCTTTATTAAAAACGTTGGTGTACCGGTCTCAAACCAATAGGGAAGAAACTCCCTTCACTGTAGTTAGATTTCCACCCAGTTGGCCGCAGGCCCCGGTGATACTGCGGCCCTTCCGAAGCCGCCGGGTAACGATAAGCCCTTTTTTCTCAAGCCCTTTAATAAAGATCGCCAGTTCCCCGCTGGATGGTTCCCGCAAGGGCCGGCCCTCAAAGCTCATGCCTGGAACGGGGTTCCAGGGTATCAGATTGACCACTACCTCAAGGCCCTCTGCGAAGGTGGCCAGGGCATCAACATCCGCCTCACGGGTGTTGATGCCCCCCAGGAGTACCGCCTCAAGGGTGATACGCCGTTTCCGCCGCTGCTGATAGGAGCGAAGGGCCTCCTTTACCTGATCCAGGGGATTGGTCACGGTTACGGGCATGAGCCGTTCTCGAAGTCCCGCGTCGGCAGTGGTAAGGGAGAGGGCAAGCCGTATGTCAGGCCCCTTATCGGTCAGGTCCCGGATTCCCTCAACAATACCGCTGGTGGACAGGGTTATACGCCGTTTTGAGAACCCCAAGCCTTCAGGGCCGGTGAGGACTGCCAAGGCCCGGCGAAGTTCGGGAAGGTTCTTGAGCGGCTCCCCCATACCCATGATGACGATATTTGAAATATTCGTATCTGTTTTTTCTGTTTTTTCTATTAAATGGAGGTGGAAAAACTGTTCCACTATTTCCGCTGAATCCAGGTTCCGTATCAGCCCCAGGGTCCCGGTTTTGCAGAACACACAACCCATGGGGCAGCCCACTTGGGTGGAAAGGCAGGCGGTTCTGCGGTGCTCACGGTCTGCCAGGAGGACCGCCTCGATGCAGGTACCGTCGTGGAGGGTTATTTGCAGCTTGACCGTTCCATCAGGATCGGGAAGCTGGGCAGAAATAACGCTGGAATAGAGGGAAAACTTCGCGTCCAGTTCTGCCCGCAGGGGGAGGCTCAGATTGGTCATATCAGCAAAGGACCGCGCCCCCCGGGCCAGCCAGTGAAATACCTGCTGCCCCCGGTACGACGGCAGGGGCTTGAGGGCTTCCTTTAAATCATCCAGGGGTAATCCTGAAAGCACCGCTTTATTCATCCTGTGCGCTTAAGGAGCTTTAACCTTTTCAAAGAATTCAGTGATAGCGGTATTGCGGATGCCGAACTTCTGGAATTCCTCCAGGGCTTCAAGGGCCTTGGATTTTTCCCCTTTTTTGAGCAGACAATCGGCTAATTCCATGTAGAGCCGGTAATTCTTAGAGTCCTGCTGGATGAGCCGCCGCAGGGATTCAACGGCTTCATCAAATTTACTCTGAACCTTAGCCACCACCGCCAGTCCCAGAACCGCGTAGGTATCAAATTCAATGTCCAAGGCCCGTTCGTAATACTTCACCGCCTTATCGTACTCACCGAGGTTCCGGTATGCGTCCCCGGCGCGGGTCAGGATAACCTTGTTCCGGGGGTCCTGCTCCAGGATGCGGTTCCAGTACTCCAGGGAACGGTACTGCTGATTCATGCCCCGGTAACAGTCGGCAAGCCCAAAGAGGGCGTAAAAATTATAGGGATCCCGGTACAGGGCCTTCTCAAAATAGTCAATGCCATCCTCAAAGGTTTTGAGCTTCCGGTGGCAATTGCCTATGGAGGTCAGAACCCGGATGTCCACATTTTCCCTGTTGGATTCAAGCATCTTTTCCCAATAGAACAGGGCATCCTGGTATTCTTTAAAATCGTAGTGCAGATGCCCTAATCCAATGATGGCATAGGGATTCAAGGCTTCCATTTCCAATACCCGCAGGTATACTACCTTTGAATGTTTAAAGTCCCGGACTTTACGGTAGGCATCGGCAACTCTGGTCAGAACGGTGATGTTTTTATCATCGTGGAGCAGGTACTGTTCCCAAATCTCGATGGCCTTATGGTACTGGTTCAGGGCCTTATAACAGTCGGCTAACCCGAAGAGGGCATAATTATTCCCTGGATGGTGGGTAAGACAACGCTGATAAAAGCTTACCGCGTCTCTGAAGGAATGGCGTTTACGGGCCGCATCTCCCATACCAACTAAGGCATAGTTATTGTTGTCATCCACCTCAAGTATGGTATGAAAACAATCCATGGCTTCAACTATCCGGTCTTCCTTTAAATACTGATACCCCCGTTTGGATAATTCAGAAATATCCACCGAAGTATCCGAAACATTCGGTCCTGCTCCCGGTGTTTCTTCAGCCCCCCTCATATCACCGGCATGAAAGCCTTCGGGATACAGCGGTCTGCCCCGTACCTGATTATCAATAAACTGCCGGTTATTATGCCACCGTTCGTCATGCATGTGGAGGCTCCTCTTCATGTATTAAATTTTGTATTAAAGCAGATAGCTGCCTGATGATCATCTCGGATTTTTTATGATCCGGCGCAATCCAATACATACGCAGGGCATCCAAGTTCCGGCCTTGTGATTTATAATAATCACCGATTCTCGTGAGACCATCAGAATACCCGGTCGTTAAAAAAATACGCCTGGCTCCTTCAATGTCCCCAGAATTATACAGCACATTACCTTTACGGTTAAGCATCACTTTCTGGGTAGCATCAATGACCGTTTTTTCACCGGTAGGGGGTTTGACGGTTTTTATAAACATGCCTTCATCTGCAAAATCATTAAAAATCTTTTTATAATCCATTACGAACCCTAACGCCTACATTCTATGATAATAATATTAATTATTAACGAGACTGAGTAAAATTACAATATGGATTTTCAAAAAAATCACTTTTTTGAAGCGATAAAGAAATCCACCACCGATCGGCCATATACTTTTGACCCCTCCTGCACCAGGGCTTCCAGTGGCACTGCGGGAACATCCTCCCGGGGACGGTGTATGAGGAGCCGTGAGCCTTCCTGCATCAGGGGAGACACCGCGATTGTCCGGACCAATTCCCATTTGAACCGGTAGTCAAAGGGGGGATCGCAGAAAATAACGTCAAAGTACCGCCGGGCACGCATAACATAGCGTTCCACCGCCATAAAACGGCACCATATCCTGACCGGTGAGAGGGAAACATTCTGGAGGAGGGTGTTTCTTTTGAGCGGATCCTTTTCTACCGCTTCTATTGGGTCCGCCCCCCGGGAAGCCGCTTCCAGAGCGATAATACCGGATCCGCTGAACATATCAAGAAACGAACACCCGGTAAGATCCCCCAGGCTGGCAAATACCGATTCCCGCATCCGATCCATACTGGGACGTATAATGCCCCTGGGAACCGCTACCCTGCGTCCTCCCAAGGTCCCGCCTGAAACGCGCATGATGAGCTAAAACTTTTTGAGCAGCTCACTCAGTTCAGCGGAACTGACCACCGGCTCCACATACACGCCTTCCATCTGGCTTTCAGCGTCATCAATGGTTTTTCTCCGGGCGGCGCTGTGGTTTTGTAAAAAAACGAGTTTTTCCCGGAGTATAGGCAACTGAGCCGCTGAAATATTCCGGGAACTATTCAAAAACCGGGTTAAAACCTGGGAAAATTGCCATTCTATTTCGGCTAGATTATCAAATTGTTCATCCCGTCCGATAAAAGAGATGTTTTCAACCAGGTCATCCAGGAGTCTTGAAAGGGCAATATCGATAAATTCGATATCTTCCACGATTTTTTTCAGGAACAGCTCGGGATCTGCATTGAGGGCAAGTGAATCCCGGATTAACCGTATTCTTAAATTGAGGATAAAAATATTATCTTCAAAATTTATGTGCCTATTCATAAGTATTATATCGGTTGATACTGAAATCACCTTGACTAAACCGGTGATTTCTTATTATAGTAAATTTTATAGTAAATTGTGCTTACTATAAGTACCTCTTTATCCGTCCCTGGGACGGATCATCTTTTTGTCCGTAAGGAGGGTCCATGCGTCAGTATGAGCTGACGGTTATCTTTCCATTGGAAGAGGACCAACATAAGGCAGGCCGGGAACAGGTAATGACCGACCTGGGTGCAAACGGGGCGGAGATCGAAAAAACCGATGAAATCGGGGATAGGGATCTTACCTATGAAATTAAAAAAAGAAGACGGGGGAAGTATGTGCTCTTCACCCTGAAACTTGCGCCGGAAAAGCTGGCGGTGCTTGACAGGGTTTTTAAGCTCAATGCCAATATTCTTAAGTATCTCTTTGTAAGGATAGAGACCTGAGGAGGTTAGGGTGGCTGATCTAAACCATGTAGTGCTGATCGGGAGGCTGACTCGGGACGCGGAACTCAAGTATACCGCTAACGGCCAGGCGGTTTGTAAATTCTCCATTGCGGTGAACCGTCGTAAAAAGAACGGGGACCAGTGGGTGGATGAGGCAAATTTCTTCGATATTGTCGTCTGGGGTAGACAGGGTGAGTCTGTGACTCAGTATCTGATTAAAGGCAAACAGGTCGGGATTGACGGGGAGCTGCGTCAGGATCGCTGGGAACAGGACGGCCAAAACCGGTCAAAGGTGGAAATTGTAGCCAATTATCTCCAGCTTCTCGGGGGCGGGCCTCCTGGCGGCTTTTCCGGTGGAACCGGTACCCCTTATGGGCAGAGTCCTTACCAGGAGCGCCGGGGAGGAGAAGGGTTCCCGGATAGGGGGCCGGCGACGCGAGAACCCCCGAGTGGGGGTGTCGGTGACGGGTTTACCGACGATATTCCCTTTTAAAGGAGCAGATGATCATGTCTGATGAACGATATACTGAAAATGAACGCCCTCCTCGTCCGGAGCGGGGTTCTGATGTGCAGATGGACGGCCGGGACGGTGATGACCGAACGGTCCGTGCAGGAAAGGGTAAGGTCTACTTTAAGAAAAAGGTCTGTAAATTCTGTATCCAGAAGTTGAAAATTGATTACAAGGATGCGGATGTGCTGCGCCGTTTTATTACCGAACGGGGGAAGATCCTGCCCCGCCGTATTACTGGTACCTGTGCGAAGCATCAGCGGGCCTTGGCCTTAGCCATTAAGCGGGCACGGGTTATTGCGCTGCTTCCCTTTGTGGCCGAATAATTCCGCTTCATGATCCCCCAAGGTGGTCCTGAAATCCCGGTACGGGAGCTGACACCGGAAACCAAAGCTGCAGGTGTCATTGCCTATTTGCCCGCGCTTCTGAGTGCGGTATGCTCCATGGGACTCATCCGTAGCGGCTTCCCGGCGTTTTTTTTTCTAGTGCCCCTGGGGTTTATGGCGTATGGGTACAACCTCGTATCCGCGTGGTTTACCCTGGTGGTGGGGATCATAGGAAATGGAGTATGCTCCCTGGGCTTGCTGCTGTTTTCCGATTACCGTATCGGAGACCTGGGGTGGGATGTTTTTTACTTTATCACCATGGCGGTGATTTTTACCTGGATTACGGCCCCCCCCTTAAAAGGGCCCCGGTTCTTGCGTATCCCCGGGGCGTACCGCTTTATCGCCGGCTCGGTCATGGGCGCCCTGAGTTTCCTGGCTGTGGTCTATACGGCCCGGCATAATACCGGTTTCCAGACGGTGCTGAAGGCCCAGGCAGAAATGCTCAGTTCCCTCTACATCGCTTCCGCCGGAACCGATGTGGTACGGCGTTCTCTGGTGGAACAGTACGTTACCCCCGAAATGGT
>JAITNU010000213.1 GCA_031290325.1 Treponema sp. | reverse complement strand
TTAGACGTTGTGGGCAAGAACTCGATTGCCTCGTTTCAGGCTGTTCTGGAACAACAGCGTATCGCTGCCGACGATACGAACGGTGGCTGGTCCCTCACCGCACCTGACGGGCAGGCACAATTCATCTGGAGCAAAGACTTTTCCCAAAGCCCCCTCTATGATGTGATGCTCAAATGTGACGCTGCACCGTTTATCAACGCAGGGCTTGACGTAAACCGCCTCCCTGAAACCATCACGGTGTATGACAGTACCATCATGGTGGGCACAAAACTGGGGCAGGAAACATTACAATACGCAGGTGAGCCGACTCCGCTTGCCTCATACCAGGAGCTTGTCCGTCTGAAACGCCAGAGCATCGGCTATCACGGCGCCCTTGACCATTACGGCGTAAGCCTTGGGAACGGAAACCTGTTTGAGTGGGCAAAGGATATGGGTACGAACGACAAAGACATCGTGTTTGTGCTTAACCCCGCACCTTTCATCGCCGCGGGTGTGAATCCCGCTACCATCGAAGGCTGGGTGTTCGCCAAAGTTACGGTGGACGATGAAAACGGGAAACCAATAGAAGTGGATAAAATCTTAAAGCCCTTTAACTTACGGTAAACGGTTACAAAGGAGAAATTATGGAAAACCAGACCTTGAGTATTGGCGGTATGACCTGTGCGGCATGTGCAGGCCGGATTGAAAAAACAGTGCGGAAACTGGAAGGTGTTACTACGGCAACGGTAAACCTGGCCAGTGAAAAACTCTTTGTGGAATATGCGCCTCCCCAAACGCTTTCCGCTATTAAAGAGGCGGTTATCAAAATCGGGTATGAGGTTCTGGAGAAATCAGCAGGATCTACCGTTACCATACCGATTGGAGGTATGACCTGCGCGGCATGTTCGGCGCGGGTTGAAAAGGCTATCCGCAAACTGGAGGGTATTGAAACCGTTACGGTAAACCTTGCCACGGAAAAAGCGACCATCCTGTACGATCCTCATAAATTACGGGTTTCCGGGATTAAGGAAACTATCGAAAAGGCCGGGTACAAGGCCCTGGATTTCTCCAAAGAGGGAGCGGTTGATGAAGACAAGCTCCGCAAGGAAAAAGCCATAAAGGTGCTCAAGACCAAATTCATCGTTGCCATTTCCCTTGCCCTGCCGCTTTTGTACATTGCAATGGTTCCCATGATTAACGTTTTTTCCCTGCCCTTTCCAAAGGCCCTGGCACCTATGAATTTTCCACTTATCTATGCCCTGGTAGAACTGCTGCTGGTCATCCCGATTATCGCGGTGGGGTACCGGTTTTATACGGTCGGCTTCAAGGCCCTCATACAGCGCAGTCCCAACATGGATTCCCTCATCGCCCTGGGGACAACAGCGGCGATTGTCTACAGTCTCTATAATGTATGGCAGATTTATCAGGGCAATTTCCATGCAGTGGATTCCCTCTACTTTGAAAGTGCCGGGGTGATCATCGCCTTGATCCTTTTGGGTAAAACACTGGAAGCGGTCTCCAAGGGTAGAACCAGCGAGGCTATCAAGAAACTCATGGGTCTTGCGCCGAAAACCGCTATCATTGTTGAGAACGGCGCAGAGAAAGAGATCCCGATTGATGAAGTGATACCAGGGGATATTATCGTGGTAAAACCGGGGACGAAAATCCCGGTGGACGGTACGGTAACTGAAGGCAGCACCTCCATTGATGAATCCATGCTCACCGGGGAGAGTATGCCGGTAGACAAAAAAGCAGGCGATGCGGTGTACGCCGCCACTATCAACACCAATGGCGTCATCCAGTTTAAGGCAACTAAAATCGGCAGCGATACAGCCCTGGCCCAAATCATCAAGCTGGTGGAAGACGCACAAGGTTCCAAGGCGCCTATTGCCCAATTGGCAGATATTGTTTCAGGCTATTTTGTTCCCATTGTCTGTGCCATTGCGGTGATTGCGGGAATTGCCTGGTTCACCACGACTTCTGCGGGACTGATAGCCTTACCTGCGGGAAAATCGCCCTTGGAATTCTCCCTGACCATCTTTATCTCCGTACTGGTTATTGCCTGTCCTTGCGCCCTGGGTCTTGCGACACCTACAGCGATCATGGTGGGCACCGGTAAGGGAGCGGAAAACGGTATTCTGATTAAAGGCGGTGAAGCGCTGGAAACCACCCATAAGATCCAAACCATTGTTTTTGACAAAACCGGTACGATCACCGAAGGGAAACCGGAAGTGACCGATATAGTGAAGAGTAAAACCTTAGATACTTCGGCAGCGCTGGGGAGTGATGCTGCATTTTTGCGGATTGTGGCTTCTGTTGAAAAGGGGAGTGAGCATCCCTTGGGAGCGGCTATTGTGCGGGCTGCACAGGAGCGGGGGCTGGAACTGGTTAAGGTGGATAATTTTGCTTCTCTTACAGGATTGGGAATTGAAGCGGATGTAGAGGGTATGCACGTTTTAGTGGGAAACCGGAAGCTCATGGATGAACGCAGCATTCCCCTGGCGGAACTGGAAGCCGATAGTGACCGGCTTGCGGGAGAAGGTAAAACACCGATGTACGTTGCCGTTCTTGATGGTAATAACCAGGGAAAACCAGCAGGTATTGTGGCGGTGGCGGATGTGCTCAAGAAAAGCAGTAAACAAGCTATCGAGATCCTGCACAAGATGGGTATTGAGGTTGCCATGATCACCGGGGACAATAAAAAAACTGCTGCCGCTATTGCCAGACAGGTCGGGATAGACCGGGTGCTTTCGGAAGTGCTGCCCCAGGATAAATCCAATGAGGTGAAGAAGCTCCAGGAAGAAGGCCGGAAAGTGGCAATGGTGGGGGACGGCATTAACGACGCTCCTGCACTGGCCCAGGCGGACATTGGCATTGCCATTGGCAGCGGTACTGATGTGGCGATGGAGTCGGCAGACATTGTACTGATGCGGAGCGATCTGATGGACGTACCTGCGGCTATCAATCTGAGCAAGCGGACGATCCGCAATATAAAGCAGAATCTCTTTTGGGCCTTTGGTTACAATACCCTAGGGATTCCCATTGCCGCCGGCGTCCTCTACCTTTTTGGAGGGCCACTGCTCAATCCGATATTCGCCGCCGCTGCTATGAGCATGAGTTCCGTATCAGTGTTGACCAACGCCCTGCGTCTGAAACGTTTTTTTATAGGCCAAGCAACAGAGGGGTAATTTATGTCATTACCATTACAGCGTCATTTCCCGGATTGTCTTTTCCCCCAGCCATCCTTCCTGAATGTTCCAGTAGTGAACGATGAACCATGCGTCAGGGGGACATGCAATAGTCGCCACCGATGGGCCTGCGCTACTTCGGGGACGACTTGCGCTGCCGGGGTTCAGCACGAGGAGGCCCTCAATTTCATCCCAAAAAGGTACATGGGTATGTCCGAAGAGCGCCGTCTCTGCGTTGACCGCTTTGGCCTGGGCAATCAGCGAAGCAAGCCCCTCTTCGACACGGCTTACATGACCGTGGGAGAGGTAGAATGTGTGGCCTGCGAATTCCATGGTACAAGCCAGGGGAACATTAGTCTGCCAATCCCCATTACCACGGACGAGTTTCCAGGGCGGGTGAAAATCCGCCCTATCCGCCGCCTGGGACAGATCAGCAATACCGTCGCCAAGGAAAGCAAGGGCGTCAATACCGCGCCGTTTTGCCCATCCCAGCACACTGGTCAGAGCGGCCACGTTGCCGTGGGTATCGGAAATAACGAGCAGCGTTGGCGTCTTCACACTAAATAGGCACTCACCTCATTACGCCCCAGTTCCCACACGGGCGGTCCATCCCACATAATCCCCCCGGGTCATGTTCGGCACGAACCCAAAGTTCCGGATCCGGCCTTCCATACAGAGCCGACATTCGGCGGCTTCGTCGCCGGTACAGATCTTGTTGTCATAGAGGGCATAGAGCTTCCGCACATCCTTGGGGGAGAGGTTGGGCATCAC
>JAITNU010000134.1 GCA_031290325.1 Treponema sp. | reverse complement strand
AAGACATACGCCGTTTCGCTTTTTTCTTTTGTCAGCTTGATGCCATAGAAACAATTATCTGGCTTGCCGAAGCCCCGGATGCCGAAAAAACAGGAATAAACATTGAAGGCGATGGCGGATCGATGTATATGCACCAAACTGTGTACCGGAGGTGGCAAAACGACCGTCATGGCAATGCCCATGGCAGCTATGCAATAAAGCCGCTTACCCGCAGGATAAACGCTTTTCAAAAAACGTGTTTATCGTAGCCCCCGGCCTTACCGTCCGCAGGTCTTGCAGACAGGCGGGGCAGGCAATTATTATTCCGAATTATTACTACCCCGGCTTCCTGATTAATTTGGATAATGGGAAAACCCTTGTCCTGGAAACAAAAGGACAGGACAGCTCCCTTGTTCAGGAAAAACGCCGTGCCTTAGCCGAATGGATAGATGTGGACGGGATTATTGAGAAACATATAGGATAAATGAGACACCGATGAAGTATTTGGGTTTCAAAATGCCTGCTGAGGTTTTTGCCAATTATACACGGGTTGCACTTGCTTGTTGAATCCTTAAACGCCGCGATTTTTTTTCAAATATTTACGCAACCTTGACAAAACCTCGTCGAAGTCCAGGGGCTTCCCCACGTGATCGTTCATCCCCGACTTGAGGCATTTCTCCACATCCTCTCGGAATACATTGGCGGTCATTGCTATGATTGGGATTCCCGGCTTATTCTTTGTCCAGGATTCTTCCAGGGACCGGATTTGCCGGGTGGCCTCGTATCCGTCCATCTCGGGCATTTGCACATCCATAAAGATCATATCGTACTATTCAGGAGCTTCCCTGAACATCCGCACAGCTTCCGCGCCGTTTTCCGCACAGTCCACTGCCAGCAGGGTCGGTTCCAACAGGCTTAGTACAATCTCCCGGTTGATCTCCACGTCTTCGGCCAATAACAGACTGTATCCCTTAAAAATACCCACCGAGTCCGGCTGGGTCCCCTCCTCGCTCAGACTGTTCACACCCAGGCACTCATTAATCATATCGGCTATGGCGGAAGGAAAAAGCGGCTTGGGAAGGAACTTGTCCACCCCGGCGCTTTTTGCATCGGTCTCGATCATAGTCCATTCCGTAGCGGATATCATGATTACCACCGAATTCTGAGGAGACTGTTCCTTTATTTTACTGGTGAGTTCTATACCGTTCATGCCGGGCATTTTCCAGTCTATAAAATAAATAGTATAGGCGTCCTTCTCATTGATAAGGGCAAGGGCTTCCTCTCCGGAAGCCGCGATATCACAGGAAATACTGAAACGCTGGGCGGTTTCCATAAAATACTCCCGTATTTCAGGGTCATCGTCTACCATAAGAACACGGATATTGCTCCAGTTTACCCCGGGGTTCAGCATACTGCGCTTTTCCTCTGTTCCCCGTCCTGCCTGCGCCGTAAAAGCGAAGGTTGAGCCTTTGCCCGGCTCGGATTCAATCCATATCTTCCCGCCCATCATCTCCACGATGCGTTTGGAAATAGCCAGGCCGAGTCCGGTTCCACCAAACTTGCGGGATGTTGAGCTTTCGGCCTGCTGGAATGAACTGAAGAGATAGGATTGCTGTTCTTCGCTGATGCCTATGCCTGTATCGGTTACTACAATTTGAATGATGCACAGGCCGTTTTCTTCTTTCACAAAACAGGTTTCCAGGCTGATTGTTCCGTGTTCCGGTGTGAACTTTACCGCATTGCTCAAGAGATTGGTAATTACCTGGGCCAGCCGCTGATCGTCTCCGATGAGGGTGCGGGGGATTGCCTTGTCAATATGCACGCTAAACTTCTGTTGTTTCTCATCCACCCGGAAGTTGATAACATTGACCACCCGCTGGAGCATCTTTTCAAAGATGAATTCCACCGGGGAAAGTTCTAATTTGTTAGCCTCTATTTTTGACATATCCAGAATATCGTTGATAATGCCCAGGAGATGATTGGACGCATCCTCAATTTTCGAGAGGCAGTAGTCTTTCCGCTCTATATCAGTGGCATTTTTACCGATGGATGTCATACCGATAATGGCGTTCATGGGGGTGCGTATTTCATGACTCATGTTCGCCAGGAAATCGCTTTTTGCGCGGCTGGCCGCTTCCGCAATTTCAACAGCGGCTTCCATATCCTTGGTGCGCTCAGATACTATTTTTTCAAGCTGTTTGCCTTCCTCTCGTTTTCTCTGAAACATGATAAACAGAAGTATAAGAACGCACAGGAGGACTAAAGCTCCGACAAGCCAAGGGGCAATCTGCTGTGCCAGCTTGCTACGGTAATCAAAGGTTTTACGGGTCCACCGGTTGGAGATACTTTCTGTATCAATCAATTTCAATGATTTATCTATGATGGACCGCAGCAGAGTTTCGTTTATATTAAAAGCAAACCGGGATTCACAGGAGCGGTTGAACACGATGTTTGCCTTATAACCTGCCTGCTCATGGTAATTGGTCAGGCTGAGGAGCAGATTCTGCGTGGCCATCACCAGATCTACTTCGCCCGCTTCCAGGCCGGCGAAGGCAGCGTCGTTATTGGGATATTCTACCGTATTTGTATGATCCGGGAACCAGCTCCAGAACAATTCGGTGTACACCGAATCCTTGATAAGTCCAACCTTGTTATAGAGAACCTCGTTGATATTAATATCCGGAAATTCGGATGTGGACACCAGCGCGTAATAGTCGATCAGGAACACCCCGTCGGTCCATAAATAGCGGCCTTCCCTTTCGTTCGAACGGATCATCTCGGTAATCAGGGAAGCCCTACCGCTCTCCAGCATATTCATCAGCACCGGCCATTCGGCGGGTTTATCATTTGAGCACTTAAAAGAAAGACCGGTGAGCGCCTCAATTTCCGCGAACACGTCAAAGGCGATACCCTGCCACTGGTTTTCCTGGCTGTTGTAAAAACTGACCGGATAATTGTCATATTCGGCCGCTACCAGTATGGCGCTTCCGCTTTTAACATGCTGCTCTATATAAGCCTGTTCTTCCGCATTAAGCTGCATAAAGAACTTGTGCCGCATGTATTCCCGCTGTCCGAGGTTATATAAATCAATTAAATGCTGCATGCCACCGTTTTGCAGCGCTTTTTGTACCACCGAGATAAGCGGTTCCAGCACCGGATTCTGGGTTGTAAAGGAAACCGGCCCGTAGACCAGGGGAAAAAAATATTCCGCCGTTACATCACCGTACCCATCGAAAGCGGCCTCTGCAATGCCCTCATCAAAAAAGGCGTCTATTTCATCATTTTTCAGCAGCCTATAGGCTGTGTCATAATCGTCAATATAAACCGCCTCAAACCGGTCAACGATGAGAGGTGTAACAACGGTAGGCGTGGTAGTACCCTTCAAAAAAGCGTAGCGCAGCGGCCGTGTTTTCGCTGTTTTGGATAGCGCTTCGCTTCCGATAATCCGCATAAACTTGATTGAACGCTCGGCGATGGGATCGGTCATAATATAGGTCTTCCGTCGCTCCGCCGTGGCCGTCAGTTCGCCGGAAAAATCAATGGCCCGCGATTCCAGTCCGTCAACCAAATCGCCCCATTCATAAATCGCGGGTTTAAAGGGAATCCCGAAGAGGTCTGTCAGCCAGTCGCAAAACAGGGCGGCGTACCCCCGGATTTCGCCGTATTCGTCGTAAAAGGTTTCGGTGGTCAGATTCATCCCGTAAACGAAGGACACTGTCCGTTCCCGCAGTCCTTCAATAGCGGCAATCTCGTCCTCGCTTACTCCCGGAATATCACGGTAAGCGGTATAAACCGGAGCCTGCTTTGGTTCAGATTTTGAATCGTTTTTACAGCCGGAAGCCCATACAAACATTCCGGCGGTAAGGACAGCGCATATCGCCTTGGTTATTTTCAATTTCATGCCTTTACCGGACCTTAGTTAGGTAATTTTCTTGTTCTTGAGCCAGTTCCAATGTAGCGCGAAACGGAAAAAAGGGCAATAGGACTGCCCCAAAATTATGCTAACCCAAAGCGGGTCAAGATAGGTCTATGCTGTCGCTATCCAGGTTTTAAGAACTTCGAGATTATCACCTGGAAAATGAAAGCCAGATTTTTTACCTGCTTGAAACATAGTAAGGGTATTATCCATATCACATCCTGAATTCTGAACCGAGGTACACTTGCCGGACCATTTCATCTGCAAGAATGACATCCCGGTCCCCACGGGCGACGATGGTGCCTGAGTTTATAATAAAAGCTTCGGTGGTTATTTCCAGGGTGTCCCGGACATTGTGGTCGGTAATGAGGATGCCAATGCCTTTTTCGGCAAGCTGCTTGATGATCTGTTTGATTTCATAGACTGCAATGGGGTCTATCCCGGCGAAAGGCTCGTCCAGGAGGAGGAATTTCGGTTCCGTGGCAAGGGCGCGGGCGATTTCTGTGCGCCGCCGTTCACCGCCGGAAAGGGTAAACCCGTATTGGCGGCGCAGACGGGTAATGCCGAATTCCTCAAGGAGCGATTCGAGGCGCTGCTTTTTTTCTGGCTTGCGGATATCCCGGCGGCTTTCCAGAATGGCCCAGATATTCTGTTCTACCGTAAGTTTGCGGAAGATCGACGCTTCCTGGGGGAGGTAGGCAATACCCTGCCTGGCCCGGCGGTACATGGGTTTCCTGGTGATATCCACGTTGTCCATGGTAACGCTCCCTGTGGAGGGCCGGTAAAAGCCGACAATCATATAAAAGATAGTGGTTTTTCCGGCACCATTCGGACCCAGCAGCCCTGCTATGGCGCCGTTAGACATGGAAAAATTGACCCCCCGTACCACTTCCTTGTGTCCAAACCGTTTATGGAGATCCGAAACTCTCAGTATGTGCATATCCGGCTTGAGATTCACGAAATCACTGGTGGGTTGGATGCTTTCTACGCTGATGGTGGTTTCCGGGGCTTCATCCATGGGCTAGTCCTTTATTGAGCCGGAAACGGCGCCTTCCATGGTAACATCGTCGGTATCAAGGTCCACCCGGATCCGGTCGGCCCTGAATTCGTCGTTCTTCTTAAAGACCACGGGAAAGCCCGAAAGGTCCAGGAGTTTTTCCTTGCGCCGGTATACGGCATACTCGGAACGGCATACCAGCTCATCCTTAAACAGCCGGACCGATACCTGGAACAGCGTAACTTCAGCCTCGTCATCGTATTCAATGAAACGGCCCTTGGCAACAATGTTGTTTTTTTTATCTTCCAAAGTGGAATTGCCTTCCATACGGGCTATCTTTAAGGTCCGATCATAGCGAAGCCGGTCGGATTGAAACAAAATATCCTTGTCTTCCTCCCGCCCCCACACCCCGCCGGTGCACTCAATGAACTGATTATCATCCCCCTGAATTTCGATCCGCCCGGCTCTGAGGAGCAGATTGTCGGAACGTACCTCTGCATTACCGATGAGGATAGTAATTTCCTTACCCGAAGCCCGCCCGCCAGTCATCCGGTCCGCATGAAACGTGAAGATATCCCCTCTGGCGGGGATACGGGAAAGACAGAATAGGAGTAACAGTAAAAGGTACTTCATGGCGCAGGCTCGGGAGTGGCGGCTTCGGCAGGGGGTTCTTCCTCCTCATCTTCGTGGATATAGGTTCCTTCGATACCAGCAGAAAACCCCCAGGTCCTGTTGCGGGCATTGGCGGAAAATCCATGGCCTGAGAAATTCGTCCCATCGGAACGCCGGATATCCACCTGGCTGTCTTCCCCGCCGGAGAGGAGCCGTTCTTTGTCCTGCCAGTCGAGCTGCTGGGTTTCAATGGTGATATTTTCAGATTCGACATCAAGCACAACCCCATCCTCCATGCGTATATTTCCTGAATCAAGCTGTACCGAGGCGGTTCCCACAGTGCCCACCGCGTTTACCTCTGCGCCGCGATGCTCAAACTGTTCAAACGTAAAGTTCTTCAGTTCCATGGTTTGTCGCTTTTCATAACGCTCCGCTGTTTCTGCGGTGAAGCGTACTATCGGATCGCCGTCCCGGACCCGGACATATTCTACATCCTTCATAACGATGTCGGGCTGATCCTCCCGTTCCGAGGTTGAGGACCCATAATCAAAGGTACAGGCCCAGAAAGGAACCATGCTGATAACCAGTATCACGGAAATTACTAAGCTCTGTCCCATTGTTTCCTATCCCTCACGGCTGCGATAAAATCTCTGAACAGGGGGCTTGCTCCAGTGGGCTTGGATTTAAACTCAGGATGAAACTGGACCCCCAGTCCCCAGGGATGGTCTGGCCATTCCACACATTCCACAAGGCTTCCATCAGGCGTAAACGCGGCAAGACGAAGCCCTGATTCGGTCATTTCCTTACGGTAGCTATTGGAAAACTCATAGCGGTGCCGGTGCCGTTCAAAGATGCGTGGTGCCTGGTAGGCCGCAAAGAGCAGCGTCTCCGGTTCTGCCACGGATTCGCTCTTTCCCAGGCGCATGGTGCCGCCATAATTCGTGACATCCACCTGTTCTTCCAGGAGACTTACCACAGGGTGCCGGGTCTCATGGTTGAATTCAGTGGAATCCGCGTCTTCCCAGCCCAGGACATTCCGCCCCCAGTCGATAAGCATGATCTGCATCCCCAGACAGATCCCGAAATACGGGACCTTATGGGTACGTGCCCAGGCCGCAGCCTTGATCATGCCGTTGATGCCCCGCTGACCGAACCCCCCGGGCACGAGGATACCATCAATGCCGCTATCAGAGGCAGCAGACCTCAGGATACTTTCCACGGATTCCGCTTCCTCAAGCCGGGAGGAATCGATCTTCACCAGTTCCACCTCAACCCCGCCTTCAAGACCTGCGTGGAACAGGGCCTCGTACACCGATTTATAGGCGTCATGGAGGTCCATGTACTTGCCCACAATGCCGACCCGGACCTTCCCGTTCCGGGCGGCAAAGCGTTCCATCATGGCAGACCAGGAACCGAGATTGGCATGACGACTCTCAACACCCATTTTTTTCAGCACCACCTGATCCAGCTTCTGCTCGAAAAAGATCAGGGGTATCTCGTAGATGGTGGCATCCACATTGTATGAAACAAAGACCGCGTCACTTTCCACATTGGTAAAGAGGGCAATCTTCCGGCGGGTGCTTTCGTCCAGCATGACCGGTGCGCGGCAGATGAGCACATCCGGCTGTATCCCCAGTTCCTGCATGGCCTTAACCGAATGTTGGGTCGGCTTGGTCTTGAGTTCTCCGCCGGCAACCTCCGGGATAAGGGTAAGGTGGACTGAAAGGGCGTTGATCTTCCCTGATTCATGAATAAGCTGGCGGGCGGCCTCCAGAAACAGAATGGATTCAAAATCCCCCACAGTGCCGCCAATTTCCACGATCACCACATCTGTATCAGGATCTTCCCGGGCGACTGCCAGGATACGGTTTTTGATCTCATCGGTAATATGGGGGATAGCCTGGACACAACGACCCAGGTACCGGCCCTCCCGTTCCTTGCGGATCACCGATTCCCAGACCTGGCCGCTGGTTATCGAATTGGCCTTGGAAAGGGGGCTATTGGTAAAACGGGCGTAGTTCCCTAAATCCAGGTCAGTTTCCGCCCCGTCATCGGTAACGTAGACCTCCCCGTGCTGATAAGGACTCATAGTACCGGCATCTACGTTGATATAGGGATCACATTTAATCATACGGACGTTAAGCCCGCGACCTTCAAGCAAGGCCCCCAGGGAAGAAGCAGCCACCCCTTTCCCAAGACTTGAACATACGCCTCCTGAGATAAAAATAAACTTATTCATGTCGAAATAGTATCCTAAGGTATAGCAATTTCGTCAATGCCAGGTATCACCATGAATTTCCCCAGGCAGTCCCGAAATTACCGGAACGGAACACCGGATCATTAATGATCCGCCGCTGCTGATTTTGGTTCGTTTTTATCCCCTCAATGATGAGTTCACCTAAGACCCGATCCATCCGGGCAAGAACCTGAGTCCGGTTTGGCCCGTGGACAATGAGTTTTGCCACCATGGAATCGTAGTGAGGGGGCACGGTGTAACCCTGGTACAAGAACGAATCAAAGCGAACCCCTGGTCCGCCAGGAATCTCAAGGCGGGTGATCATGCCGGGGGAGTGGGCATTGATACGACATTCCATGGCCCAGCCGTTCAAGCTGATACTTTGGGGATCAAGGTCCATACGGCCTTCGGTACAGGCCAGGATCTGTTCCCGAATGATGTCCGTGCCGGAGATACACTCACTGACCGGATGCTCCACCTGGACACGGGCATTCACCTCCATAAAGTAGAACGTATCCCCTTCAACCAGGAACTCAATAGTTCCTGCCCCCCGGTATCTGAGGTCCCGGAATAAGAAGAAGGCCCCCTCTATCATACGCCGCCGCATATCAGGACTTACCCCAGGGGAAGGGCTTTCCTCAATGAGCTTCTGGTGGTTCTTCTGAACCGTACAGTCCCGTTCCCCCAAAATTGCCACCTTGCCATTCCCATCGGCAAGGAGCTGCAACTCCACATGCCGGGGATTTTCCAGGTACCGTTCAATAAAGACCCGTCCATCGGCAAAGTTCGATTCCGCCTCAGCACGGGCAATGTAAAATTTGCTCACCAGCTCATCTTCGGAATTGACGATACGCATCCCCTTGCCGCCGCCGCCTGTGGCGGCCTTGATGATCACCGGAAAGCCCAGTTCTGCCACTGCTTTTTTCGCATCCTCTGGATTATCCACCGCTTCCTCAGTGCCTGGGGTAATCGGGAGACCGAACCGGGTGGCAGCGCTTCTGGCCAGGACCTTATCCCCAAGACGTTCCAGGGTCTCCACCTCTGGTCCAATGAAGATAAGCCCCTTATCGCGGACGAGACGGGCGAACCCTACATTCTCCGAGAGGAACCCCACCCCAGGATGGATGGCTTCACAGCCGGTGTACACCGCTGCCATGATGAGGTTGTTCATCATGAGGTAGCTCTTTGCCGAAGGAGGCGGACCAATGCACACCGTCTTATCCGCAAGCCGCAGATGGAGGCTGTCTTTATCCGCAGTCGAATAGACCGCCACGGTTTCAATCCCCATTTCCTTGCAGGTACGGATGATGCGGACCGCGATTTCCCCCCGGTTTGCGATAAGCAGGCGTTTGATCACGATTCACTCCCGGATAAGCGTTTTACGGTAAAGAGGGTCTGGCCGTATTCCACCAGTTCCCCCCTTCCGGCTTCGATAGTCAGAATTTCACAGTCGAATTCCGCTTCCAGATTGTTCATCATCTTCATGGCTTCGAGGATGCAGAGCGTGTCCCCAGCCTTTACCCGGGACCCGGGACTGATAAAGGGAGGGGCGTCCGGGCCGGGGGATGCGAAGAAGGTTGCCACAATGGGACTCGTGATGATTTCGGCCTTGGTCGCAGGCTCAATGTGCACCGTTCCCCGGTTGTCTCCGATGAACGTACTCCCATTCTGCATACCCCCGGCCATACGATCCGCGATGTTCCCCGCGAGGCCGAGTAATACCGCGGTCTGGTTCGGAGAAAGGCCCTTTCCAGAGGCGGTACTTTCCTTTTTCAGCGTGATATGGGTGGTTCCGTCGTTGATATCCAGTTCCGCAAGGGAACCGGCGTTGAATTTATCCATCAAAGAGAGAATGAGTTTATCAGTCATGAACACTCCTACCTAATAGTGGTCCGTATCAGCTTCGTAGTCGATACCAGATACATCAAAGCCGTGGGCCTCAAGAAAATCATGTTTGAACCCTGCTACATCAGAAGCGGTGAAGAGGGTCTCTTCAGTTATCGTCTCCATCCGAGCCAGGGTTTGCTGCTGGACATCCTCCCGCATTTCCCAATCGTCGATACGGATCCGGCATTCCTCGTCTACCGGGACCTTGCGGGGATCCTCCAGGGCTTCTCCTGAGTATAA
This sequence comes from Treponema sp., assembly GCA_031290325.1. GTDB lineage: Bacteria > Spirochaetota > Spirochaetia > Treponematales > Breznakiellaceae > JAITNP01. The sequence continues at coordinate 4,159 of JAITNU010000134.1, read as the reverse complement.
CCGATCCTGGTAGAGCCGAACAATCTGTTCGATACAGCCTTCGTGGAGACCCTGCTCCTTCATCACCTTGAAGAGGCAGGAAATATAGAAGGGGATGATGGGAATGACCACACTTGCCCTGGTAACCACCGCCTTGTTGACCGATACCCACGCTGCCTGGGAAAACCGCTTGTTAATGGCCCGGCCTGCCCGTTCCAGGTCTTCTTTAGCCCGGCCTATGGTACCGTTTTTGTAAATCGGCCAGGATAGTTCCGGGCCGAGGTACGTATAGGCCACGGTCCTGAACGCCGGGGAGAGTACCGTGTCCAGGGCATTGATCCAGCGTTCCCAATCCTCTCCACCCATGACCTTGATCGTGTGGGCGATTTCTTCCTCTGTTGCCGGCGCAGCACTCACCAGCTTGATTTTTCCGGTCATCATGTCAATGGTTTTTCCCGAATAAGGCTGCCCGATAGGTTTGATCACCGAACGGTACAGCACCCCGTCCAGGGGATCGGCCCGTACCGGAGATGCCAGGGAATAGATGATGAGGTCAACCTTGGGGGGAATACCTGCGGCAGCGGCAGTTTCCCTGACAGCCGTTACAGCCGCCGCCTTGAGCTGGTCGGAAAAGGCATCGCCATCCAGGGTTTTAGAGACGAGTCCCCCCTGGACAGCCTCAGTATCAAAAGTCAGGTTGTTGTACCAGCCGGGGGTTCCCGGCTTTGTTGCCGATGCAGGCTTCTCCAGGGAGATGCCCACCGTGGCTGCCCTATACCCGAAGGCCGCTACAATACGGCTCGCAAGGCCATAGCCGGTGGAACAGCCGATCACCAGGACCAGGCGGGGGATACCCGCTGCTCTTGCAGGGGAACCAAAACGGTCCTGCACATAAGCAATCTGCTTCCTCACCACTGCCGCACACCCCTTGGGGTGGCTGTTGATGCATATATTACTCCGAATCATAGGCTTAATAATCATACTTGTCTGCTCCAATGGGACCGCCGGTATATTTTACCAGAACCGGTCCCCTTACTACTAATCTACCGATTTCTTAGAGGTTTTACCAGTAGCTTTTTTTTCTGAAAAACGCCCATACCTCATTGACGCATTTTAAGATACATGATAGTGTCTCTTTATGGGCGCTTGGCTCAGTTGGTTAGAGCGCCACGTTTACACCGTGGATGTCAGAGGTTCGAGTCCTCTAGCGCCCATTTTCTTAGAAATAACTAAGCCGGTAATCTCCCAACACCGCAAAGCCTATATGCCGGTACATCCGGCAGGCTGCGGGGTTTTGTTTCTTGACAAAGAGCGTGATCCCCTTTCCCTCTGAAAGGAGACCCTGGAGAAACACGGTACTCATACGGGAGGCAATGCCCATACCGCGGTACGGAGGATCCACATAGACCCCGCCGATCTGGTACCGGGAAAAAGATGCACCGGTGGTGTTGATCTTTCCCACCAGACGGGACCCCAGTTCAGCAACCAGCATAGACTCATGGGCCACAAGAGATTCCAGACTCATACGGCAGACCGCAGGGTTGAATTCCGCTTTCCGGGGCAGGACCTCCTCCTGTTCATAAGCTGCTTGCAGGCGGAACAGGGCGTCCATATCCGCAGACCGGGGCTGCCTGAGCCTAAGCCCTGCGGGGCCTGTGGTCAGGAGCGCGGGGTTTGGTTCCCGGTCCAGGGCCATCAGATCATACTCAATGCGTTCAACTGGTTCATAGCCCCAGGGCGCTATGGCAGCTTCCAGGGTTTCCGCGTCGGACCGAAGCCCCTGGAGCAGGTGGATAGGAATCTTATGGAGCACCCGCTTCATAAACTGGGGAAGGGGGATCTGTCCGCTGAAAACCGGAAAGAAAATACGGTTGTGACTGAGCAGCAGGGCCGTCAGGTTTCCCTCCCTGTTCTCCAGGGACCACACCTGAACCTCATTACCGTGTAAGAACCGTGTGGAAGCGGCTACATAATAAGATTCCCGTGCTCTGAGGAATTCCCGGGGTCCCGCGGTTTTCCCTGCTTTACGCCAGTGGTAAGGGGAATAAACGACAGTACCATCAGCCATGAGGAGCCTGATGCAGGGGAAAGGGGAGTTTCCCCCCTGCGGGAATCCTGCCCAGGAGCACTGAAAATCCGGCGATAAAAGATTCCCGGGCATAGCTGTACACCGCGATGGCCCCATCCACCCAGAGGGCCTCATCAAGATACACCGGATTCAGCACGGAAAACACGATTATCCGCTTGCCCAGGGCCTGGAGACGCCGCAGGAAATTCAGCCCATCAGCATCAAACAGGCAGAAGATAACCGTATCCGCAGCCTCGGCATACCGTACCAGTTCTGCGGTACTGCCATCCGGGGCATAAGTATATGACATGGCGCCGGGGTATGCCCGTTTTCCAATGGTGAAGAAGTCCTCGTACTTACCGGCAAGCAGCACCTTTCCCGCTTTTTGGGGGGTAAGGGGGAAAACCTCGTCGCCTTTCACTATCGTAACACTCCGGGCTGCGAGGTCCAAAAAGAAAGCCTTCCCCTCGGGGTCAGGGATGTTCGTCTCAACCAGCTTCAAGTCCGGTATCCAGGGAACCGCCTTATCACCCCGGAGGTAGCAGAGCTTAATCTCCAGCACCCGTTGGGCCGCGTTCCGGACCCGCTCCCGGAACTCAGGCTCCTGCTCCATAGAGGCAACGAGATGGGTCCAAATAGACTCATAGAGATTCGGGGTCCTCGAAAGCATGAGGATATCATTCCCGGCCAGGAGGGCCTGTTTCGCCGCCTGGGACAGACTTCCGGCGCTCATAGTCGCTCCGTTCATCATCAGATCATCGGTGATGATGATACCCTGGAAACCTATCTTGTCCCGGAGTACATCCTTTAAGAACCAGGGAGAAAGAGACGCAGGGATCATGCCGGCGGGGGTATTTGGAAAGGCCAGGTGGCCGCTCATGATGGCGCAAAGCCCTTCTTTGACGAGGAAACGGTAGGGGATGAGTTCCCGTTCCCAGAGCACCTCAAAAGGGGCGCTAATCTCAGGGAGTATCCCGTGGGAATCCAGTTCCGTATCCCCATGTCCGGGGTAATGTTTTGCCGTGGCAATGACCCCTGCTGCCAGTTGGCCCTTCATAAAAGCCGCGCCCAGCATCCCCACCCGTACTGGATCATCCCCAAAGGCCCGCGGGCCGATGATAGTGGAATTCCGGTTCGTGTAAAGATCAACTGAAGGGGCAAAGTTCATATTGATCCCCAGGGTTGCCAGTTCCCGGCCTATATAGTACCCCGACCAATAGGCATCCATGGGGCGCCCTGAGGCTCCAATAGCCATATTACCAGGGGTTTCACTAGTTGCGCCCTTCACATGACGGATCCAGCCCCCTTCCTGGTCCGTGGCCACCAGCAGGGGTATCTGAAAAGCGCCTTTCAAAGCCTCCTGCTGGAGGGCGCCGACCGTTTCGGCCAGCCTGCGGGTATTCTGGGTATTCCAGCCGAAGATTTTGATTCCCCCGATGTTCCGCTCCTGAATCCAGTCCAGGATGAGGGGCGACGGGGTAGCACCGACCCAGCCGAGCATGAAGGTCTGGGCCAGGGCCTGCTCATCGGACATGCCTGCGACCAGGAGGACGGCCATTTCCGCCGGGCTTCCTGCATCATTAAAGCTGATCGGAACAAGGTTTACCTGAACAGCGCAGAGGAGGGCAAACAGAACCGGCAGACCGGGGGCAGGTGAGATCATGGGTATAAGATACCTGAAAGCAGGGTCTGCCGCAACACGGTGAGGAAGATTTTTGTAGTTTTATGATTATAAAATTTTTATGCGATTTTTATAGATAAATAAAAAAGAATGTGCTATATTTATATTAGGTTATTTTGGAAATTAAAGTTGCCGAAATAAGCAGTGTATGGTGTATACCGGTTTTGAGCAAAAAAAGGCTTTTTATTGTCAGTTTTTGTAATCTTTTGATATTGTCTTTCATTTGGAAGTAGGGTACTTTTAATAATAAAGGATGGAGTGTTGAGCCTACAGATAAAAAAGACAGACCGATATACACATAGAAAGCATAATTTGTTTTCTATGTGGTTTTTTCACATTTATGGTATGATTACACAATGTAATATGCCGCTGATACTCTTGTATGTGGGGGGGGGGGGGGGGGGGGGGGGGGGGCGGCGGGGGCGGGGAGG
>JAITNU010000175.1 GCA_031290325.1 Treponema sp. | reverse complement strand
TTAATTTTTTTCCTGATCCAAGCCAATCAACCAGCGGGCTTTTTTTTCACTTGAGCCTGCCCGTCGTTCCGGAAAATTGCCCTCGAGACCAGCTCCCGAACCCCTGTTTCTTGGCGTGGTGCTCCAGTATTAATCCTTCCGTGCCGGTGGGGGACCGAAGATGGGATCAAAGTATTTCTCCATGTCGATTCGCTTTAACAGTTGTTTCAGGATCATCCGGTAGATGACAAAGGACAGGGCAAGGGCGCCGATGAAGATGACAGGTAAACCCCAGGCAACCCCAGTTTCCGGGATCAGCGGGGCGAGTACTTTACCGTATAACAGGAGGAGCACAAAGAAACTGATAATGGTAATCAGGATGTTAAATGCCGTTGCCCCCAGGATAAACCAGAGGGTATTGCTTTTCTTACTCATCATGGGGCCTTGTTTTCGACATTCGCGGATCTCTCATAATGGAGAGCAACAGGATGATGCAGCAGATCACCACACTGGTATCTGCAATATTGAAGGTCGGCCATCGTTGCATCCCCAAAATGCCGTAAAATTTAACGCTGATAAAATCAACTACCCCATCGGGCCGGAATATGCGGTCGATAATATTACCGATTCCACCGCCGATGATCCCGGTGACGATCCAGCGCTGCAAACAGGAAAATTCCGTGGACTTAAAATAATACCATAACAGAAGTCCCAGCACAATGATGGGGAGTATCACAAACAGCATGGGCCTGACCGTATCCGGCAGGTTATGCCCCAGGCTAAAGGCAATGGCCTTGTTCCGCACATGGATGATCCAGAGGATGTCGTTGCCGAATACGTCTTTGATGAAACTCCCCTCATGGGGCCAGTTTTTTACGATAAATGACTTTACAAGCTGATCCAACAGGATGATAAAACCGGTCAGGAGAAACGGCAGGGTCCTGCTTTGCTGTATCTTGTTTTTCAGGGTATTGGTTTTATCCTTATCAAGTACCGGTATATCCGTATCTTTCATTTTCTTCTCCTTTATAAACCAGTGGGTACGTCGATGAATTCGACATCCAGGTTCAACCGGCAGTGTTCCATGACCCGGCGGACGCCCCAGACCTCGGTGGAATAATGGCCGCCGGCTATCATATTGAGACCCCCTTCCAGGGTTTCATGATACACCTGGTGGGAGGCTTCGCCGGTAACGTAGAGATCAATGCCTTCCTCAATGGCCTGGAGCGCCTCTTCCGCAGCTCCCCCGGAAACCACTGCTGCAGAACGGTTTTCCCGCTTCCCAAAGGGATACACTCCCAGGGGCGGTCTGTCCATGAAGCTGATCCGGGTAACTGCGTCTTCAATGGTCAGCGGCTGGGTAAGGGAGCCTTTATACCCGATTTTATGGCCCCGGTACATGCCGAAAGGCTCAGGGGTTTCGATACCTAAAAGCGCGGCAAGGGCCGCGTTATTCCCGAGCTGGGGGTGCTGATCCAGGGGCAAATGCACGGCGTAGAGGGCCAGGTTATGGTCTAAAAGGAACTGAATCCGCCGCCGGTGGCTGCCTGCTATCCGCAGGGGGGTGCCCCAGAATAGCCCATGATGGACGAAAAGCATGGCCGCCCCGGTCAGGGCCGCACGGGTGCAGGTTTCCAGGCTTGCGTCCACGGCAAAGGCGATTTTGCCGATTTCCGCCCCGTCATTATCGACCTGTAAACCGTTCAGAGCGGGATCGGTATCAAAGTTGTCAAGCACCAAGAGGGACCTGAAAAAATCATCTAAAGTACGGGTTGTCATGGATTCAGTATATAATGGGGATTGGGTAAATTCCAGCCCCTTCCGGTTTCGATATGGATATCCCCGGTAACCCCCCTTCGTCTGAGCAGGGCGCTTGTTTCATCCTGAGCTGCTGCATCAAGGAGCAGGGCGGCAAAATTAGTCATCATTGCGGCAGTGTCTCCGATGGGGTCTTCCGGTTTCCATATACGATACGTCCCTTGTGCAAAGAAACTTCCGTAGATAGGATATTTTTCACGGTAATCGGAATAATGCAGGAATCCTCCACCTGCTGCTGCGACCAGGACCGCCGGGGCTTTGGCGGTTTGCAGAACCTGGAGTATGGCCCCATAACGGCTGTCCCGGTACCGGGGTTCCCTTACTTTATCGGAAACCAGCAAAAGAACGGGCAGGAGCGAACGGGGGACCGGTCCGATACCGGTTATTTTTTTGGGCTTTAGGGTTTCGAAAAGGTTCGTTATACGTGTCCAGGCTACCTGGAGCCACCCGGTATAGGGGGGGATCTCCCTGATGCGTGCTTGTGCCCCCTGAAAGACCGACCAGAGGAGGCTTTCTACCAGGATGATCCCTTTTACGGAAGTATGGTGGTCAACAAATTCCTGAGAGCTTCCAAGCATAGCCAGGCTGGTTCCGCCTGCACCGTATCCAGCCAGAAATATGGTGTTCAGGTCCGTATCTGACAGCGAACCCATAGCAGGGTGCTGACTGATATACGAAAGGAGGAATACCAGGTCCTGCTTCCTGGCCTCATCCAGGGCCTGGCCCTGGGCATTGGCTGTTTTCCAGGTGGTTCCCGCCATCATCACCCAGAGCAGCTTGATCCGTTCCCCCAGGGAGAGGCCATATTTTTTTCCCTGTTCCCCCAGGGCTGGAGCATCAAAGCCCCGGCGGGAAAAAGTCAGCACGGTAAAGTCCTGTTCCGCCAGTTCCGCGCATACCCTATCCACTGCCATGACAGAACCCAGGACCGGGGGCGCCACCAGCATCAGGGGCCGGGACCGTTCATCCGCAGCTTCAGGACTATAGATACGGATAAAAAACTCGGCGTTCCGTGCTTCATCCCTGATGCTTAGGGTCTTGACTCCATCACGTACCAGGGCCGTATCCAGGACCGGTGCAAAATACAGGGCTATCCCTGTGGTGATAATAAGAAAAACCGCGGCTCCGGCGATAAAACCTATGCCCCGATTCTGGAAACCGACACTCCAACCCTGTCCTTTACGTGAAAAAAGGGATAAAACATTGAAGATATTTATAAGCACCGTATAAAGCACCAGGGGGATACATTCAGGCCTGAATCCATAAGCTGGAAAGAGGCCAATTGCAATAACCAATGCCATGAGAGGAAACCACACTAACCCATTCAGAAACCGTAAGGCGGTGATATACGACCGAAACACCGACACAAAAAGAAAAAAAGCAATCACCAGCTCTGGAAGTATGATCTCCTGCATTGCTTGAGTATACCCTATCTTACTCAGCACTACAAGATTGGTAGCCTGATTGTGTTCCGATTCCCAGACAGGTTGCCACCCCCCGTTCTCTGCCGGGGATACCGCCGTGGATAGGGGTATTCACGACTCGTACCTGTCCATCAGGATATCGCAGGGCCAGGGCGCTTGATCCGCCGCCGTCGAAGTTAAGCCCATCGTTGGCGCCCAGTTGCCGCAGGATGACCGCCAGTTCAGCCTCGGTGGCGCCTATGCTGCCAGGTCGCCTGCCGTCAATAACCAGGAGGTAGAGGGTTAAACCGTCTGCGGATAATCCCGCGGCGCTTCTGGGGTACCGCACCTGACCCCGTTCCGACCGTGCCGCTTCGGTGATCTGTCCGTCCCGTAAGACCTCGTAGAATCCACCCACTGCATTCCTTATCCCTTCCAGGCCGGTACTTCCATCGGTCAGTGCAGCCTGGTTTACGATGGCGGCCCTTTGGTCCTCATAAAAAACCAGGGCATCATACTGGGGATACGGAAGGGCGACCAGGGTGTGCTCAGAAACCGTTATCCCTACGATAGTCCGCTCCTCCCCTTCCTGTGCGGAGGCTGGTCTAAAGGGATTCGTGTTGATCCCCCCAAGGCACTCAAAACGCCGGACAAAGCTCGATACCTTTATGCTGGGCATGATACCTGCTTGCACTCCAACTGGTGCGCTGACCACAATCCGCAACGCAGGCTCCGTGAGATCCACCCGTATTGCCCAGAACTGAAGCCTCGGTTCCCGGATCCGCACCTCAATATAATCCAGCCCCGGACTATCCTGTGCAAAAGGCCGCCATTCCGGGACAAGCGCTTCTGGAGACAGAACGGTTTCGGGGCTAAGGGGGGAAAAGCTGATACAGGAAGTAACAACAAAACAGCATATAAACCAAGAAAAAAGCAAAAAAAATGAGGAGTGGAAGAACCTTTCAGATTTAAAAACTTCTCCCCTCCTTTGGAACTGATACAAACCACCACTCGTTAATAATCAGCCCTGCCCTTTCGGGACTTTTTAAGTAGTTTGCGCTGGATAGCCTTCTTCTTGCGATTCAGGATAGTCGAAGGCTTTTCATAATATTCCCGTTTTTTAAATTCTCTGATGATACCTTCTTTTTCCACCATACGTTTAAAACGTTTGATGGCCTTTTCCAACATCTCATTATCATCTACAATGATATGCGCCAAAAAATCACCTCCTTTCCGCGCCCGGTTAATGTATAGGAATCAGTTTACTCAAAAGCGCGTCTTTGTCAAGGACAGCATGGGCAATACAGGCGTCAGGATCGGTGTTCTCCCCAGCCACCCGGATTTCCCAATGCAGATGGGGGCCAGTCGCAAGCCCGGTGGCGCCTGATTGACCCAGGCGATCACCGCCCTTCACCAGGGTTCCTTCCTGTACCTCAATCTTATCCAGGTGATAATAGAGGGAATAAACCCCGGGCAGGTGTTCGAGGATCACCGAATTCCCCGTAACAATCCGGGAGCGGGCCAAAACCACTTTTCCTGGAGCGCAGGCCGTTACCGCGGTCCCGGTGGGAACGCCGTAGTCAATGCCTGCATGGATCGCAGTGTCCCGGGAACCATCCACGTATTTGTAGACCCGGCGGTCGCCGAAAAAGCTGGTCCGCCTGGTGGCAGTAACCGGCGGCTTGAAGGCCTCGGTGGTATACAGATCCGTTCCGGTACGGGAGAGGATGGCCCATAAAGTATTAGCCTCTGCGGTCTTTTGCGGATCCGCCACGGTGCGAAGCTCCGTATTGTTCTGATCCAGGGCGATTTCTTCAGACACAAAGTCCCGGGGCATTATGGTGATGTTCATTTCCCCGATACTTCCAGAATCCTGCTGGACTCGTATCAGGGCAGGACCTGGTCTGGATGTGCACGGCACCGCCAGAATCGCCGCTTTCACGGAGGCTCCGTCAAGGGTCAGGCTGAAAAAGGATGCCCTGCTCAGGCGCCGGCCCTGGGCATTGATAAGCTCCGCCCAGAGTTTGGTATCCGCCCCGGCACCGGTAAGGCCGATGGTCACTGGTTCCCCAAGCCGGGGATTCTCAGGGATCAGCGCGAGACGTATTTCCTGGGCCACGATACCCATAGACAAGCCCAGGAACAGGATTAGAAACATCCCCAGCGAACACCGGGGCTTCTGTTTTGCTATCATCATACGACAGTGTAGCATAACAGTGGGATATAGGTAAGACCAGGAAACGATTTTATTGACCCATAGAGGCCCGTTTTATCTCTGTGATACGCCAGGTCCCCTTATGCAGGACCAGGCGCAGTTCATCGGTAATCCCCTCGGGGGGGGCGTCAGGAATCCAGAGCATATATGAAGCCTGCAGAACGGTTTGGCTTGCATCCCGGGCTTCGAGGCGGAGCTCAGAGATACCGAATACCGTTGCTGCGGTGGGTGGGGAACCGGAATCAACCCATTCCTGGGCGGATATGAGGGATGTCCGTTCGTAGGCTTCCCGGACCTTGTTTATCACAAAGAAATTAGTGACCATATTGATATCCTCCTTGCCGGCCTTATTGATAACACAGGCATCCATCGTACTATGATCCAGGGTTCCGAAGGCTCCGTAATAGGTTTCCGCCACTTCCAGGGGATTCATGCCCTGGGTCGTGGGCTTATCGGCCTGACCCTTCATGATGCTCCAGATAACACCACCCAGCAGGAGGATACTCACGCAGACCCCGGTGAGGATGGCGACATTCCGGTTCATAAAGCGCTTGGTTTTTACCCGTACTTCCGCCTTTTTTTTGAACCGCTCCCGTTCCACCCTGAGCTTGACCAGTTCCGCATCCCCCAGGCCATGGATATAGGAAGCCACCCCTGGGGCGCCAGGAGGACCTAAGTACTCCCCTAATGCCTCCTGATTGCTCCGCTCCTCCAGATGTTTTTCTTTGCCAGGGGTGATCGCCCTGCTTATGAGCCGGGCAAGATCCTGGTCCAGGCCAGGGGTCGCAAGCAGCGGGGGAAGGAAGACCCCCTCCCGGATGTCTTGTCGTACCGCATCGATATCCCCGTTGGGGAAGGGTGGGGAACCGCAGAAGACCTGGTACAGCATAGCGCCTGCGGCAAAGGACACCGCCCGGTTTCCGGTCAGATCAGGATGAACCCAGCGTTCCACATTCTTAAGCCAGGCTTCGCTCCCTTCCGCTTCGATACTCTGGCGGATCAGATGGTCTGGGGGGAAGAGTATTGTCCCCGCAGGATCAATGAAGGCCCCGGCGGGCCAGGGGTGGGGCAGTTCCTGGGACCCGAGGAAACGCCGCGCCTGAATCCAATACCGCAGGGCGTTCAGGGCCTCATCCTTCCGCTTATCATCCTGGATGAGCGCATCAAGCCGCTCCCCTTCAAAATTCGGCCCCCAGATGCACATGGTACCATCCCGTTGGACAACACCCCCCGGCCTCCAGGGTTCAATGGAACCGGCGGCGCTCACGAGGTAACCCCATTGGGTAATCAACTGGGCCAGCTTTGCCTGGGCAAAGGCCCGTGCGTCAAGCCCGGTGTCGAATCCTAACACCAGGGTATCTTCAAGCTGAAAAGGGATGATCCGTTGACCAGGTTTTTTGTATACCATAATTTTACTCGTTTAACCCCAGGATATACCGGCAGGTTCACAAAGTCCAGGCCGGATACTGAACAAGGGCAGTGCGATGGATGGGGGTTCTCATAAAAGCATAGATTTCTTGCCCATAATTGCATTCCGGTATTGCAGAAAACGCTGGATACCGGCGGAATCCGCGCCTGAAAAGGGCGCCCATTCAAAGGATTTGAACTTCCACCCCCCATCCTCCGAGTGAGGCAGAACCCGCACCAGCGGCGGGACTATGGCGCACACACTGCCGTAGAGTTCCTGTTGTTTGGTGATTAAAAGCCCCCGGAGCCGGGGGTTGGCGTTGATGATAGCTACAAAAGTGTTAGGCACATAGACGGTGTTCCCCGGGCTGCTAAACAGACCGTAGATAGCTTTTCCCCGGAGG
>JAITNU010000085.1 GCA_031290325.1 Treponema sp. | reverse complement strand
AAGGTTAATGGCTGTCCCTGTCGTGGCAACCTTGGCCTTGGTGATGTAGCAGTCGGCTGAGTCCGAACTGGTGAACTGCAATACCAGAATATACGCGCTGGTGACATCACTCAATACGGTTGCTGTCCATATGCCGAGTTCATTGGTACCTCCATAGGCCAACTCCGCTATTTCACCGTCGAGCTTTGCATACAAAGCGTCAAACGTGGCTGCCGTACCGTCGAGCAGTATGACCTCGGCATCTACTATGGGTATCTTCCCGTCTTTTACCGTACCGCCTATCGTTTTGGTGGTGAAGGTTCCTGAAAGCGGCGTTGCGGTGGTTGTTACCGTCTTGCCGCCCAATTTGCAGGAAACGTGCGTACCCTGCGTCTCAAACGCGAAGTATACCGTTTTGTTCTGGTAGGTATCCGGTATGAGCATTGTCCATGCTCCGTTGGCTAATGAGCTGGTATACCCAATAGAGTAGGTGTAGTTCGCATTGGCATACGCCGTCAATTCACCGTTATTGCTGCCAGAAAAATTAATCGCCGTTCCATTCACCGTAACGGACAGTGTTCCGTGCATCGTGACTACGCCGATTTCGACGGTCTTGCTGACGCCGGTAACATTCGTGCTGCCGGCGCTGAAGAACTCGCCCAGCTCTTTGGACTGGCTACTACCGGTGTTGGAATAGTAGTATAGCTTCGCGTAATAGGGCTTTGCTGTGACGCTGGGGGCAAGCTTTGCTTCCCAGTTCACCGCCTGATAGGTGGTAAACCCGTCTGTGCCTTGGGTGCCCGACCCAAAGCCCGACAAATAGAGAGAAGCTACCTGGGTATCGTAAGAAGCGTCAGAATACAGGTACAAGTTGGCCCCGCTCAACTGCCCAGTAAGCCCCTTGGTCTTTATCACCAGGGAACCGTTAACGGTGATGGGCGTAACAAAGCTCGCGCTTACCGTAATGTTTTCAGCGGGCATGGTGAAGGAATAACCGGTAATACTACCATCACTGGAACTGGAACCGCCATTGAAATTATCATACACCGCGCCGCTTGCGCCGGTTACGGCAAAGGTACCTTTGTCAAAGATATATCCGGCCATCGTGTGTATATTCAACGACACCCGATCACCGTAGGCTGCGGTAGTGATAGCAGGGCCGGAACTTTGTAGGGATGCGGTAACAGTCCCCTTGTTCGTGTCTGTTGTGGGCAGCGTTATCGTGTACTGGATCGCCTGGAAGGCCGCGGTAACCGTTACGTTCGCTGTTAACGAAGCCGGCAGTGTCAGCGTATAGGTGGAAACCGTTGCGGCGACCGTCGGGGTGATGGTTCCGGCACTCGGCGTCAGCGAGGTCAGCTTGTAGCCTTTGTCGGGGGCAACGGTAAGGGCAATCACGGCCCCGGCTTTGCCGTAGCCCGGACTTACCGAAACCGCACCGTGGGCGGCGCTCGTGGTTACCGTATACTCACCCGTACCAAGGGCCTCGAATGTGGCGGTAATGGTTACGTTGGACGCCGGCATCGTAAAGGTCGTTGTCGCGGAAGTCGGCGCGGCAACCGTAACGCCTGACCAGAAGGTAAACTTCTTCCCCGATGCGGGGGAGGCCGTCAGGGTTACCGTATCCCCGGCTTTTGCCTTGAGCACGCTTGAGCTGGCCGTACCGTCACCCACCGCAGGCGGATTCACCGTGATGGTGTACGGCGTAGTGAGGTCAGGCTCCGGCTCCGGATCCGGATCAGTGGGGCAGCCCGTCAGGGTTAATCCGAATGTCAGCGCTGCCGCCAACATTCCCAAAAACAACTTGTTCTTCTTCATACAAGAACCTCCTAAAAAATTCCCCGTGCCAGGCACGGGGTATAACGCCCGCTATGCGGTGCGGTTATTCCCTCCGGCGCCCATCGTTACGACGATGAGACCACAGTGAGATTCACCGGGGCTCCTTCAACTCCGAACCGGTGGAATACTGCAAGTAGACGCGGTAGGTCCCTGCGGTGAACCGGGGAAGCTGCTCCGCCTCCAGGACGGAAACGACGTCGCTCCTGGTAAGTCCCGCGCTGATCTTCATCAGCCGGTCGACGATGTCACTCTGATTGTGGGATGCAATGTTGACGGCCCAAAAGTCATCGGGCGCATCGGTGAGCTGGTTGGGGCTCCAGACGTCGTTTCCGAAGTACTCCAGCATGTTTCTTAACCTCGCTTGTTGTTTGTTTGGGGGCGCGTACGTATCCCCATATAGTGAAGGCATGCGCCTTACTATCGTGGTGAGAAACGAAGAACGAGATACACACATTGTATGTGTGTTTAGAGAGTGTGTATGTGTTAGAGAAAGAAAGTGTGTGTGTAGGGGGGGGGGTATAACATCACTAAAAGCATAAATTGCTTTCTACATGTGTATCGGTCTTTAATCTTTAGGACACGTCTAAAAATTTCCATTTGGAATCAATATCTCCCCTTTTTTGTGGTTAAGAACCAGTGATTTGCCTTACGCGTCCTCAAATACACCACAATCTTTCAAGGCTATTACGCACTTCGCCAGTCCTATGCAACGGATCGTCAGGCCTCCCATGGAATTGGTCATATCTCCAAACATATATTCAACACGAGAGCGTATTTTTGACTGCTCTCGATTATTCTTTTTCGCCCACCGTACGTCCTTTTGACTCACTTTATGAGCCAGTTTCTTTTGTTCCACTGTCATTTCCTCTGGTTTTATGTTCAGGTGTTTTCCCTTCCTTGTTCTTTGTCTAGGTTTTTAGACGTGCCCTTTAATCCCACATTCCACCTCCATTGACTTTAATAGTATGATATACTCTTCTGTATCCGTTTAAGTCCGTTATTTAATATATAACACTTTTGTTTTGGTTTATCAAGTAATCTGGAAAATATTTTTGCATTTTTTTATCTTTTTATGTAACTCTCGACCGTGCAAATGCAAAAGACAAAAAATAGTGTTTTATTACAAAATAATGCTGTGTTTTTCGCGGACCCACCCTCGTATCAGGAAAATTGCAACTATTGGGCACGTCTAAAAACTCTCATTTGGAATCAATATCTCCCCTTATTGGCGCGATCTTAAAGGAGACACATGGTTTTTCCTTGATATAAAATTGAGATAGAACACAAGCTACTCATGTGTGCGCAATGGTTTTTGCGCTTTCCAGGGATGTGGCGATATCGGTGCTGGCAAGCCGCACTTCATGCACCCGTTCCGTTACGTTCCGGGACATCTGGCGCAGTTTTTCTACTTCCTGATGAATCACACCACTTTCCTGGTGTATCGCCCTTGTCCCGTCCTGCACCTGGACGGTGGTTTCCTGGATGGTTTGTAACGCGGTGAGGATTTGACTTCCCCCTGATGCCTGTTTTTCCACCGCGTTATTCACAATGGTAAAAGATGCATCCATATCCTTAATGCCTGAGAATATCGTATCCATGGTACCCACGGTCTCATCTGAAACCCTGGTTATCCCCAGGAGCATGTTCCCCATGTTTTTTATTTCCACTGCAATGGACCCCGATTCTTTTGCGGAAAGTTCCGCCAGTTTGCGGATCTCACCGGCAACCACGGCAAAACCTTTACCCGCTTCCCCGGCGTGGGCCGCTTCGATAGCCGCGTTCATTGCCAGAATATTGGTCTGCGCCGCGATATTGGCAATAGTCGTGTTCGCGTTTTGTAGCACCGTGGCCCGTTGCTGAATCGCCTTTAATTCCTCCGCCAGCTTGAACAAGGTCTTCCGCCCTCCCTCTGAGGAGGCGCTGAGGGTGCGGGCAATGCCGCTGGTTTCGTTCACCGTCGAGCGTATGGACGCGATATTTGCCACCATTTCTTCTATGGCTGCCGAAGATTTGGTGATATGCGCCCCCTGGGTCTGCACCGCATGGTTGAGGTCATCAATATGCTCAATAATACCGCTTATAGAATCCGCGGTCTGTTCAACAGATTCCTTCTGGGAATTCGCCTCAGTTTGTATCCTATTCATGTTCTCGGTGATACTTCCCAGGGCGCAGGAGGATTGTTCGATGGTAGTGTTCATCGTATTCGTGGTATCGATCATTTTTAAGAGATGGGTATTGAGGTTGTCCATGGCCAGCTTCAGATTATCCCGTATGTTTGACATGGAGCGCTGCAATTGTCCGATCTCGTCATTACTTGAGATTTTAATCGCAACGGTAAAATCCTGCTTCGCCACCGCTTCTGCTGCGTGCATGGTTTCCTGAATCGGTTCGGTGATAGAGCGTAGCATCGCTACGCATAAGGGAATTAGAACCAACCCAACCATGGCCACCATACAGCCGATGATAATCAGCATGCGTTTCCGTACCGCATCGGACAGACGCCGTTCCATAGCGGCTTGATGGTCATTAATCGTATCAATATACACCCCTGTCGAAATCCACAGATCCGTGCCAGGGATCATTTCCGCGTAGGCCAGTTTTGGCTCATTGGAGTGAATGCCATCAGGGTGGGGTTTATCGAAGATGAAGTACACAAAATCCCCACCCCGTTTGGCAGCCTCGTTCAATTCGTGGACGTACATCATCCCGTTCGCGTCCGGGGTTTTATCTAAGTCTTCACCCTCCCGCTGGGGCAGGGTGGGATGCATAAAAATGACAGTCCCGCGATACACAAAATAATAGCCTGACTTATCTGTTTCGAACCGGTAATCCTGAATATAGTTTTTGATAATATCATGCTTCTCTTGGTCATTGGTAACGCCTGCCAGGGCCTTACTCAGGGCAAGTGCCATGGTTTGCGTACCGAGCCTGAGCTTTTCCTGCTGACCGGTAAGCATCACCTCCCCGGAATAGGCAAGGCCGAGTTTTTCCACCGATTGGGCGGTGAAGAACATCATCGCGATCAGCACGATGATTGAAAATAGCAAAAGCGAGACAACCGCGATAAGCCGTGTGCCAATAGATACATTTCGTAACACAGTATACTCCTTTCCGTTATGCCCTTACCCGAAGCCGTTTAATTGCTGTGCCCAGCGTATTAAGCCTTTCGATATTATGCTCAACCGACGTAGAGGTCAAACGGGAGGAGTCTGCAATCTGTTCTGCACAAACACTGATCTGCTGTTCTATGGTGCTTATAATCGTGGATAATTGCATTGAAATAGCCGTGGATCCATCCACTTCCCGCTTAATAGATCCTGCACCGTTCCGCACCTTTTCGGTAATGCCTTCTATCTGCTCAATGCTCTGGAGGATCTGGGCCGAGCCTGAGCCTTGTTCTGCCGCGGCATTTCTGATTTCCGCCACTACCTGGTTTATCGCAAGGATAAGTTCATTCGTATGGGAATAGGATGTTTCGATAGAGTTTGACATTTTCGCAATTTCAGTAATGCGGTTCTTTATCGTCAGAAGGGTTGCGCTTGAATCCTTTGCCTGTTTTGCAGTGGTCTCCGAGAGCTTCCGTATTTCATCGGCCACCACCGCAAAACCTTTCCCCGCTTCACCTGCGTGAGCCGCTTCAATGGCCGCGTTCATTGCCAGCAGGTTGGTGTTATTCGCTACTCCGGCAATCACCCTGTTCATCTCAACCAGGGCTTCCGAATCAGTATCAACCTGTTTTATCATCGCAGAAGATTTGACAATATAGTCATGTTCCGCGCTGGAACTTTGTATCAAATTGGTAATCTGGGTACTCAACACGCCGATACTTTTTTCTTCCCCGCTGATACTGGCAACTACCTCTGTTATGGCTGTCGAAGAAATCGAGATTTGCTGGGACTGTTCCACCACAATCTTGTTGAACGATGCGATTTCATCATCAATATGGGCAATAGAACGGGTGTTTTGTCCGGTCATATCAGCCCCCTCTTTGATATGCGTAATAATGGCATGAATCGAATTGGTAATTTCCCCAGTCGCCCTGGACGCCTGGTTCATGGCCCGCTGGGATTCCTGGGTGTAGGCTTGCATGGATTGAAAGGACTCCATGATATTTTTAACCAGACCGGAGATGTTTTCATTTATCATGTTAAAACCATCGGAAAGCCGCACCGCCTCGGCGGTTCCATAGTCGGGGCTTGTGCCTGAGAAATCACCCGCTGCAAGCTCTGCGGAAAAGGCTTCCAGGTCCCGCAAGGGCCGTACCATGTGGCGGGTGAGGATGATTGATATGAAGGTCGCAAAGACAAGGAGTCCAATGCTGATGCCGGCCAGTATGACGAGGAGCCGGTTCGCCTCGGCAAAAATGACCGATACCGGAATCGTTGACACGAGGATCCAGTCTACATCAGGGATGAGTACCGAATAGATAAAAATGTTTTTATCCATCCTGGAAAATGACGATGCAGAAAGTACACTGTTCTGGTAAGGTTCAAGCCCTGATTCGGTGAAAAAATTCTTTTTCAGCACCGCGTCCACATCAGGATTGGTAACGAACAGTCCCTGCTTATTGAGAAAATAGGTTTGCTGTTTCGGCAAAGAGGAACTCTGCTTCAGCATCTCATCCAGAAAGCCTATCGAAACATTTCCCGCAATAACACCCAGATCTTCACCTGACTCACTGTACACATTGGTAGATATGGCCGTGGTGAGTAACCCACTATTCGCCGCGATATAGGGATCAGCATAGACAATCTTCCCGGGGGTTGCCTTAGCGCCGGTAAACCATGAGCGCTGGGTATTATTCCAGTCAGCAGCACGCAACATACCATCGCTGAAAATCGCATACCCTCCCGGCTCATTCCAGACCAGATTATTGGTACTATAAAGTAGCCATACATCGGACTGAGCATCCACGATACGTTTGAAGAAAACTTCCACCGTCTTGGTATCGACTACTTCCTGGGACATAAAAGGCGCGGCGCCAAAAGAACTGTACCGTACCAGGGCCGACCATTGGGTGAATTGATTCACCACCGTATCCCGTAAATTATTGATACTTTCACTCGTATTGGTTATAACCTGTCTGCGTGAAACCGCATAGAAGTTTATGAAGAAAATGAGTGAAACCGATACGGTGATAAACAGAATCATCGTAAGACACAGAACCGTAAACAGGGCGGCAAAGGACGGTCTTTTATGATTTTTCATTATTTTTCGTTTCCTTCATAGAGTATATACTACCAAAATATTTTTTTCAAGCATTTTTTTTAAATATTTTATACAAAATATGAAACTTCTCATGACTGTTCCAGGTCCCCTCAGCCATTGCCGTGCGTCAAGGCCCTCACTATTATGTTCAACCGACGTATAACCCTGCAATCTGTTCCGCACAAACGCCGAGTTGCTGTTCTATCGTACTCATAATCGCGGATAATTGCTTTAAAATAAGCGTCGATCTATCCACCCAGGCCACTGGGTGAATTTACCAACCACCGTATCCCGTAGATTGTTGATGGTTTCACTGGTAATATGTCTGCGTGAAATGGCATAGAAATTTATAAAGAAAATGATGGACACCACTAGGGTGATAAACAGGATCATCGTCACGAGAGGGTCGTAGGCGGCAAAAGACGTTTTTTACGTATTTTTATTGTTTTAAAGTATTACGATATCGCGATTTTTTTGCAAGTATTTTCTATAACATACGAAAAATCTCATATCGTAAGCACTATTGACCTAAAATTCCCCCACAATGCATTGTATAGTATTATGTTTGTTACTTCTTCTATTGCATCCGGCTTTAATAACGGAATGATGTTCAGCATCAAGCTGCTCACATCATTATCAGGGTTATTTTCCTGGTATGCAAACGTTTTCAGCAATAGTGCTTTTGCCACTTCCTGGTTTGGGTCTTCTACACGTTCAAGAATGAAATCAATAAATTTTTCCTGTTCCAGGTTCAAAACAACTCCTTTTACGCCACTAATCAAGATACTTCTAATCTATTTCAACACATAATAACTTTACTAAGATTATTTTACTCAGTATCAAAAAAAGAAGCAATAACCTTTGAAAAGGGTTAAGAAATCCAATTATTCTTATGATGAGTATTACTATAAAAGTTATCATGGTATACACTACAGCTCCTTATCTGCTAATATATAGCCACAATCGTATATATTCATATTATTTGTATATTATATAATAATGGTGGCGTACTTGCATAAAAAGCGATTTTTTTATTTTTACTGGACAAAGAAAAGTAAAAGTGCTATATTAAATATATTGATTAGTGGATAATGTGGGGCGTAGGCTTCTAACCAGGAGGCATCGGAGCCTTGGGGTCCGGTATGTTAAGATGCGGAGCGGTTTTATGTACAGGGTTTCTGATGGGTACTTAATAGCTATTCTAAAAAAATTTTCCACAAACCACACGAAAACTACGAACTTGTTGTTTGTAT
>JAITNU010000019.1 GCA_031290325.1 Treponema sp. | reverse complement strand
AGCCGCAGCATAAAAAGGACCGCAGAAGACTTTTTCACAGACGATACTCTTATAGAAGATCCTTTCAAAGTTGCACCTCCGCGTAATCAATCTCTATCCGGCCATGAACCTGAGGAGGGGTCAATATCCAGATGGAGCGGTCCTTAATACGGGGCAGCCAATGGGGAGAGGGGATAAAGCCCCTTGCCGTGAAATCCCTTACACTGAGCTTTTCAATCTCCTCAGAGGTTTCCGCGGCGGCAGGCCGGGTTAAGAACACGAATCTGGTTTGGCAGGCAAGCAGGAAGCCCGGGAGTCCCGCGTCGCAGGCGGTGGAAAAGACGTAGAGTTCCGGCGAACCCGCCGATGCCCCGGCTTCGTTCCGGTGCGGGGAAAAGGGGATGCCCGCAAGCGCTTCCAGAAAAGCGTCAAGCTCATCCTCATCTTCTATTTCCCAACTGCCTTCCGCGGCGCGGACATGGATCATGTATGAAGCCTGTTCCTCCCTGACGGCCCGCAGGAACTGGGCAAGCCGCGCCTTGGCGCGGTCCAAAAGCCAGAGGGCTTCCAGAGAGGCTCCTGCAGGGCCGTAATTGCGGAAGTACACCTCAATACGGCTGACCTTTTCCTGATTATCCGGCGATATGCGGGTGATGAGGGTATCGATCCGGTCGGAGCTTTTCCAGTTGATGTCCCGGAAACGGTCACCAGGGGTGTATTCCCGCATATAGTACCGCTCCTCGTTGCTGGAAGTTTTGTTGCGCCGGTCCTCTGCCCCGGAGTACGCCTCGATATGGAGGGGCTTTTTGAGGCAGGGGGCGCTCCTTACCATCAGTGTCCGGCGCAGGGGGAGGGCGCAGGGGAAGGAAAAAAAACCGAAGATGTCCCTGAGCCGGCAGAAACTCTCCCCATGAAAGACCCCTGACATGGGAAAGCTAAGATTGAGCCGCGCCGCGCCGCGGGGAGGTGCCGAAGTTTCGGCATGTACCGGGCATCCGTACCGGGAAGCGGCGGGGAAAAAGCGGCCCTTCACGACGAAGTGAAGGCGGAAAAACCAGGGAAGGGGAACATCGATCCCGGTGATGAGGGATGCTTCGGCAGTGCCTGCGGTGACAGACACAGGAGGCTTCCAGCCCGGTTCCAGGACGGCAAGCTTGCTGGCCCCCCATGCGCCAAGGATGCAGAGAACCAGACATACACCTAACACCGCCGTTGCCAGCACGATCTCGTAGGCATTACGGGCGGAAAGGGATTTGACAAGCATAACCAGGGCGAGTACGACCACGGCAAAACCCGTGAGGGTAAGGACAGGCCGAAAACGCGGCATCAGGGACTTTCCCGTTTCTTAGGCTCCACCGGCACGGTGTTGAGAATGTTCTCCAGAGGCGTTTCCGGGGGTATGGATGGGTCCCTGGTGATAATACGATGGGCCATGGCAGCAACAAAGGTTTCCTTTACAAAATCAATGGGCACGTAGTCCAGGCCCCTGCACAGGGCAAGGGACCGCACCAGTCGGGAAATCCGCACCCCCGCCCGGGGGCTTGCCCCGGTCTCTATATCGGGGTGTCCCCTGGTCCGCCTGACGCAGTCAACGATGTATGCGCTAACATCGCTGTGCATCTGTACCTCATCCACCATCTTCTTCCAGCGGATAAGGTCTGCGCTGTCGATTACGCTTTTAAAGTTATCCCACGCATCCATCCTGCCGTGATGGCCGATAATTTCCCGTTCATCCTCCGCCGACGGGTAGCCCAGGGAGAGGCGTATCATAAAACGGTCAAGCTGGGGTATGGGAAGGGGAAACAGGTGAACCCCCCGCAGGTTCATGGTGGCGATAATAAAAAAGGGATCGCTTAAGCGGTAATGCTTGCCTTCAATCGTGACGCTCTGTTCCTCCATCACCTGAAGAAAGCTCCCCTGGGTTTTGGGGGTAAGCAGGTTGATCTCGTCACAGAGCACAAAATGGGCAAATACCGGCCCCTTGTTGAATATCAGCTCCCCGGAATGGCCAATGAAACGATTATAACCCAGAATATCCTGGGGCAAAAGGTCAACCGTACACTGGATACGGTTAAACCCCTCCATTTGGACAGCTCCTGCAGCCAGGTCTTCGGGCCGCCAGCGGATCGACTGTGCCAGTGCCCGCGCAAGGGAGGTCTTTCCCACGCCGTGAGAATCCGCCAGAATCACATGGCCCCCTGCAATCTGGGCGGCAATGATATACTCCAGCTTTTTGGTATCCACAGAAATGAGCCGCTTGATGTTGTTTATCAGCAGTTCAATAGATTGTTTTACATCTGAACCCATAACCTTATCTTATGCTAAAGTATCAAGAGAGGAAAGAGGGGACAACGGCATTTGCTTTGCAAGTGTGTTTTTATGATAAAGAAGGTTTATGGGTCAAAATTGCTCTGATAATTTTATCAAATTGCATATATTTTATTTTTTTAGAAGATGAGCCGCAAACTTATTGACAGGAAAATATCAATTGATGTATAGTAATATTAGACATCCAGGACATACATGCATGTCCGAATTCCGTTCCTTTATGAATAAGGAATGAGTTTAGTAAACAAGAGGAGAGAGGCGTGGTGAATTCCCTATTCCCTATTCCCTATTCCCTATTCCCTATTCCCTATTCCCTTAGTCTATAGTCTATTCCTTATCGTCTGCAATCTTATACAATCCTCAGTTTTTCCTGCTGGGTGGGTGCTGGACGGTAATCTGATGGATGGAGCAACCGTGCTCAAGAACAACCGGGACTTTGCGCCAGGTCCGCATCGCATAACGAGTAAGCTTATCACCAAAGCGGGGAAAGTTTGTTCCTCAAAGACGGTGAAATTTATAGTTAATTTATTGAAAGGAATGTTTTTATGAAAAAACAAAAAAACTGGCGAAAAGTCAGTTCATGTGCGCTGGGGCTCATGGCCGCAGGATTTATGGTGTTGCTGGCGGGATGTCCACCCGTTGAGTCCCCGGGGAGCGGCGAATCGCCGGTCATAGCGGCGGGGCAGGGGGTGGTGCGGGTCTCACTTGGGGGCGCCGCCCGTACTTTGATGCCGGGGGAACCGGCCTTCACCAAGTATAAACTTACGTTTACATCGTCAGGGACAGAGGTTATAACGGAAGTGGTAAATCCGCCGGCGCCAGAGAGTGGCGTCATAGAGGTGGCCCTTGCCACGGGAGTTTGGAGGCTGGTGCTTACGGCCTATACCACCCCCAGCGGGTACACCGGCTATTATCCCGCGGCTTATGGAGCAACCTCTTCCCCCTTTGACTTGGGAGATGGTGCTTTGGTTCCCGTTAACATAGCTATCGCCCCTATCAACGACGCCAATCCTCTTTGGGCAGAGAGTAATAAGGGGATATTTAAATATGCCATCAACTACCCGGCAAGCGCCGTCAGCGGGACCATGACCTTGACACCGAGCGACGCCGGCATTGCACTGCCAAACAACGGCGTGCTATCGTTATCACTCGGCGGAATCGCAATCGGTTCGATGGAACTTGCCCCGGGGACTTATGACCTGTCTGTTAGCCTGCGGCAGGCCGTAGGGAGCGCCGATGATGCGCATAAACCCCTTGCGGGAACCTATACGGTGGTCCATATCTATCCGGGACTGGTAACTGATGCGACAGGCCAGGACTTTACGTTTACCAATGCCGATTTTGTTGACGCGGTGTATCTGGCAGGGACGGTAGAACTCACCGTGCCGGGCGATAGTACTACTCTGCAGGTGAAAGAGGTAACGATTATGGCCTATAGCGACGCGGACTATACTGATAACGATAACCTGATTACTGGCGGAGTGGATACGATTCGCAATCCCGTAGTTACTCCCGGTACTCCCCATACTGCCAGTATCCCGTGGTTCTTATCAATTCCCCTGAGCGCGACGCAAAACGACTTCTGGTTAGCCGTTACGGTAACCGACGGCAATGATCATCCCTTCACCAGGATCTTTCTTCAAGCCGCCGCCGGCATAGAGCGGAATGGCAAGAAGGATATTACGCTTGACCCTCTGGAAATAAACCTTGCGGAGGTTACGGTAGACTTTAGCGGTGCGCCTGCAGATCAGACCATAGCGCTTACGGGCTCGCAGGATACCCTGTACTGGAGGGACAACACTTCCCTGACGATCACTGTACCCGCAGGCTTTACTGTGGTTAGCTGGCATCTGGACGGCGCGTTGACAAGCCTCGGCACAGCCAATCCCTTGACTAAACAGGCCAGGGAGTTCGGTCCCGGCAACCATACCATGAGCGCCTTCGTAACCAAAGACGGGAAGACCTATTCAAAGATGGTGAGCTTTACGGTAGAGGTACAGGATCAGGACGAGCTTTTTGTAAATATCCCCGGTGCGACGGTAACCGACAGCAGGAGTGAGGGTGTATTTGTCGACGGCCGCACGGTAACGGTGGCTCCCTTTGCTATGGCGAAGTACGAGACCACCTACGAGTTGTGGTATGAGGTGCTGGTATGGGCTTTGGCGCATGAATACACCTTTGCCAAGCAAGGCCGGGAAGGCAATGACGGGACCGATGGAGACCCACCCACGACTGCAAAGAATGAGCCGGTAACGTATGTGAACTGGCGGGATGTCATAGTATGGTGCAACGCCTATAGCGAAAAGAGCGGCAGGGTTCCGGTGTATACCTATCAAGGCGTGGTGATACGAAGCTCGACAGATCCGACGGCCTGCGACAATGCGGTTATGGACAAGACGAAGAGCGGGTTCCGGCTGCCCACTGAAGTGGAGTGGGAATTCGCAGCCCGCGGTGGTGATCCGGACGATGCCGCGTGGGGTTACACCTCTCCGGGGAGTAATACTGCTGGAAATGTATCGTGGTATTATAGTAATTCAGGAGATACTACGCATCCGGTAGGCACGAAGGCGGCGAACAGCTTGGGTCTGTATGATATGAGCGGGAATGTCTGGGACATGTGCTGGGACTGGTATGATAATACGATTACTATTAGTACGCCTGCGGATGGCCCGTCCTCGGGATCGTACCACGTGCTACGCGGCGGAGCCTTTAATAGTGGCTGGGGGACGTACTCGCGGAACTACTACACGACTGACCGCAGCTATGTTGGCTTCCGGCTCCTTCGCCCCAGTTTATAAGCCCGGCATAGCAACTGTGGCGACATCACCAGCCGGGACGGAGCACGGGAGGGGGACTGGAAACTATTTTTGAAGAAGAAAAACCACGGAGAAACACGGAGGAGGAAAGAGATTTTGTATTCACTCCGTGGGTACTCCGTGGTTAAAAATTTTGTGGGTCAAATTTAGAACACAGCGCTTCTCAATAAGGGCGCCGCTCGTCCAGGTCTTTGCCTAAGGCCTCAATATTACCGGATCCTCCATAAGCTTGACTTTTTGCTGCCGGCATTTCGCTAAAATAGAGTCACAGATAATCAATGCTTTCAAGTACACAGACTCAGCAATCCACTTCAAAAAAAGCCCATCCTGATGGATGGACTTTCTTACTCCCCCGCGCGGGCTCGAACCACGGACCCAATGGTTAACAGCCATTTGCTCTGCCAACTGAGCTACAGGGGATCAACATTTATAATATACAGTTTTATACCAAGAACGTCAAGCGATTTATAACATTTTTGCGGAAAAAAGGCAAAAAAATAAATAGGGCACATTATCGGGTCCGCTCCACACCCCGGCGTTCACAGTGTTGCCCTATCACACACCGGGAACAGAAGGGACTCACCGGCCGGCAGACCCGCTGACCGTATAAGACCAGCAGGGCATTGATCCCCTTCCAGTAGGACCTGGGGAGTTTCTGCCGCAGCAGGGCCTCGGTTTGCTCTGGGCTTGCACTTGAAACCCAGCCAGTCCGGTTGCTTATCCGGTGCACATGCACATCCACACAGATCCCGTCGAGGTCAAAGGCTTCGATTAAGACCAGGTTCGCGGTTTTCCTCCCCACCCCGGGGAGGGCGAGGAGGGCATCCATATCTGCCGGTATCTGGCCACTATAGTCGGCACAGAGGATGGTGGCGATTTTTTTGAGATTCGCCGCCTTGGTCCGGTAGAACCCTGCGGGGTAGATAAGGCGGGCAACCGTTTCCTCCGGCAGGGCCATGAGTTCCGCCGGGGTTGACGCCTGTTCCAGGAGGGTCTTCGAGGTTCTGAGGGTTACCTCATCCTTGGTACGAAGGCTCAGAATGGTCGAGGCTAAGACCGCCCAGGGGTCCCGTTTATACTGTTCCGCCACGGTCGTTACCGACGGAACCTGCTGCTCCGCTACCGCTTCCCCCTCAAGTCCCCCCCGCCAGGCTTCCAGGGTCGCTATGATTGCATCCCAGTTTGGGATCGTTGTTTCAGGGTTCATTTTTTTCATCCTTTGTCCTTTCCAAAAGACACACCGCAAGGGCCTCTACCCCGCGTCCTTCCCCCAGGGGGCCTAGCCCTTCATTGGTCTTCCCCTTGACAAAAACCGCTTCCACCCCTACATCCAGGGCCGCTGCCAGAGAAGCCCGGATCTGCTCCCGGTAGGGAAGGAGCTTAGGACGTTCACAGGAAACCACACAGTCCAGATTGATGAGCCGCCACCCTGCATCGTCTACCATGGCAAAGGCGATTTTGAGGAGTTCCATAGAATCCGCGTCCTTCCAGGTCTCAGCAGAAGGGGGAAAACGTTCCCCGATATCACCCAGTCCCGCAGCCCCCAGGAGGGCGTCAATCACCGCATGGACCAGCACATCCCCATCGGAATGACCCAGCTCACCCCGGTCTGAAGGGAGTTCAACCCCCCCCAGCAGGAAGCGCCGGTTCTCAACCAACCGGTGCAGATCCCGTCCCAATCCTATCCGAAGCTCCTCACTCCTCACTCCTCACTCCTCACTAAACCAGATCTTCCGGGAAGGTGATCTTCCGGTTTTTAGGAGAACCGGGGATAGTCGCCACAGGACCGACAAATTCCCCCCATACCTCTGCATCATCGGTATACTCAAGGTGTTCAACCAGTTCCCGTTCCGCTGCCTTTTCATGGGCGGCGAGCAGTTCCGGGAAGGCAAAAGCCTGGGGGGTTTGGGCGGCGCCGATGCTTCTTCGCCGTAAATGCCGCTGTACAAAACCGGCGGCATCAATTTCCTTGGGGGTTTCGATCAGCGGCACCACAGGAACCACCGCCTGGTGCTGAATAACCGCGTCAATGGTCCGCTCTATCAAATCAAGGTCCACCCAGGGTCTGGCCCCATCATGGATAAGGACATAATCCGGCTGATAGGCAAAGAGAAGGGAAAGGGCATGGTGCACTGAGACCCGGCGGCTCGACCCGCCAGGAACAAACAGTATCGGCAGCCGTGCCTCGGGCGGCAAAAGAACAGGGGGGAGGCTCGCACGGGCGGCAAACTCCCCGTTTTCTGCCCCTGCCGGAACAGCGATAACCATCAACCCAACACGAGGGGAAGCGGCAAAAGCCATTGCCGCCGCACCCAGCACAGTAAGGGGGTTCCCCTCCCCCAGGGGACGGTACTCTTTTTTAATGCCCCCCATACGGGTCGAAGAACCGGCCGCGCATAGCACAACGGCAATCGAGCCTTCCATGGTACGGTGTGTCGTTACCGCGATTCCAGACGGGCGAAGATCATGGTTTCCACTTCATCCTTAGGTTTGTTAAGGGAATAGGAAACCTCATCTTCCAGCAGCTTCATGGCAGAATCGTAGAGTTTCCGCTCCAGAATGGGCAATTCTTTAACCTTGCTCCTATGGTAGAGGGAACGCACAATGGTCGCAATATCCATGATACTTCCCTTTTTTAAAAGATCCAGGTTCATCTGATACCGGAGCTTCCAATCTGACGGTATGGGTTCATAGGATTCACCAATAAGTTCCATCGCCTTCAGGGCATCTTCCTCAACCACAATGGGCCGGATCCCCAGCCCATCAGCCTTATCCACCGGTACCATGACCGTCATATCCGAAACTGCAAGGTAAATAACGTAATAAGGAATCTTTTCGTGCTTAAATTCCTTATCTTCAATGGAAAGAATTTTTCCAACCCCTTGACTGGGATACACCACCTTCTGGTCTACTTGAAAGACCTCAGTCACATCGCTCATTAGTAATAAGTGTACCATGAGATGCGGGTAGAGGGCAAGGTGTATAAACCCTCACGATATGCCTAACAGTTCACTGTATGCATCCAGCGCGGAATCCCCGGAATTACCGGAGAGTACCTTCCTGGTGAGGACCTTGCCGAGCTGTACCCCTTCCTGATCAAAGCTGTTGAGGTTCCACACCAGACCCTGGAACATGACCTTGTTTTCAAAATGGGACAGGAGGGCGCCTAAAACCCTGGGGGTGAGCCGCTTACCGTAGATGAGGCTTGAAGGCCGGGTGCCGAGAAATTCCTTGTTTCCATTGGCATCGGTCTTACCCTTGGCAAAGGCCACGATCTGGGCAATGAGGTTGGCCTTGAGCTTGGTCTGACTCACCGAACCATCCACCGCCACATCATCCCCCCGCTGGCTTTCGGTAAAGCCCACAAACTGGAGGGGGACTCTGTCCGTACCTTGATGGAGGAGCTGGTAGAAGGAATGTTGACCATTGGTTCCCGGCTCGCCAAAGACCACCGGTCCGGTGGAATAGGAGATCGGTTCGCCGTTCCGGTTTACCCGTTTGCCGTTGGACTCCATATCAAGCTGCTGCAAGTGGGCAGGGAAACGGGAAAGGGCCTGGCTGTAGGGCAGCACCGCCGTGTAGGGCAATCTGAGCACGTTCCGCTCCCAAACCCCGATGAGGGCATCCAGGAGGGCGGCGTTTTTCAGTATATCCGGCTCCAGGGCACACTGGTCCGCCTCATGGGCGCCTGCCAGCAGGTCTTGAAAGGCGGCTTTGCCAAAGGCCAGGGAGAGCACCACGCCCCCAACCGCAGAGGTCGAAGAATAACGACCGCCGATAAAATCGTCAATATAGAAAGAATCCAGGTATGCGGGATTATGGGCCAGGGGGCTTGTTTCACTGGTAACCGCGGCAATATGCTTACTCGGATCAAGTCCCGCTTTGGTAAGTTTATCCTTGATGAACAATTCGTTTGCCAGGGTTTCCTGGGTGGTTCCGCTCTTGGAGACCAGCACAAAGATGGTCTCTTCCAAATTGCATGAGGCAAGTACCTGGGAGGCGTCATCAGGATCCACATTGGAGATAAATTTGGCCTTGAGATGATGGGTACCTTCTGCGGCAGCCCAGTTTTCCAGGGCAAGGTACAGGGCGCGGGGTCCCAGGTCAGAACCACCTATGCCGATCTGCACTACGGTGCTCAAGACCTTGCCGGTCGAACCCCGGATATTCCCGGCCTGGACCGCATCGGCAAAGGCGGAGAAACGGTCCAGCTCCTGCCGGTAAAATGCACCGATGTTCTTCCCCTCATGGATGACCGGTTTTCCCACCTGCCCCCGGAGGAGGTGATGGAGCACCTTCCGGTTCTCCCCGGTGTTCATAGTTTCCCCCTCCAGAATGGCCTGGTATTTCCCGATGAGTTCCTGCTCATCCGCGAGGGCCTGGAGTAAGTCCAGTTCAGGCTTTTCCACTGGCTTGGCGGCCCATGAATAGGCAAGCCCTGCGGCCATGGGAACCACACAGTGCCGTACCCGTTCGGCGTTGAGGGTGGTATAATCAAAAGAATGAACCACCAGTTTCCGATACGTGTTGGTCTTATCAAAATCAATATAGCGCATACAAGTTTTCCTCCTGCTTAAGGTTATATTTCCAGTTCCGGGATGGTTTCCTTCATCCGGTTTATGAAATCTTCCCCGCTTATACCCTCCCGGAGACACACAAAGACCGTATTGTCTCGTCCCGCGATAGTACCCAGCACATCATCCAGCCCCAGGTTATCAACTGCCAGGGCCACCGGATCGGAATGGCCTGAATAGGTCTTGATCACCACCATACTGCCGGACCATTCGATGGAGATATAGCCCCGCAGGAAATCGTGGATAAAAGTCCGCTCAGTTTCCGGCCGATCATCATCATCCCCGGGTAGGGAATAAACATACCCCTTATGACCATCGGATATCTTCCCGACCTTGAGGAGCTTTAAATCCCGGGAGAGGGTTGCCTGGGTAACAATGAACCCTTCTTTTTGTAAATGCCCTAACAGCGTCTCTTGAGACTCAATCCGGTAGGTTTTTATCAATTTTTGGACGGCTTTTAAACGAGCCAGTCGTTCTTTCACAGGTAACTCCGGTACGAAGATGCCATATCTCCGTCGATACGTATCAATAATTATACTTAATACGGTATAAACTTACAACGATTCGGCGCTTTTTGCAAGCCATAAACTATCGTTTATCCGTGTCCATTGCGAATATTTGTGGTTTTTTTGATATATTACGATTATTTTTTGTTGATTTACCCTATACCACTCAAAATAAAATAGGCTACTGTGGCCGGAATTTTTAAAATTTAGCCATTAGGGTGTAGTGCGTTCATAATAGGTAACTAAACTGTTAAATAACCAGGAGGTTGTATATGAACCGGTGTCGTTATGTTGATACGATAGATTTGTATCGTCCCGTAGAAGATGGAACTTCGTCCAATATTATAAAACGGCGGGAGATTGAACCTTTATTGCTTAAAGCCCGGGCAATGATTAAATCCTATGAACGGGCAGTTGATTGCGTTGTCTCGGTGCTGGATCAAGATGGTCATGCCGCAATCATGTCAGAGGAGACGGATAGCCTGTGCTTCTGCTCCCTCTGCAGAAAATATTCCCCTGACCGCACACAGGTCTGGGGGAACGATGACTACCCCTGCATCCAGATGCACATCGAAGGGGTGGCCGAAGCCCAGCGCCGAGGCGGTATCTACATCTATATGTGCGAAATGGGTTTGATCTATTGGAGCAGTCCGCTTTATTCAAACGGACGTCTCGCCGGGTCCCTGATCGCCGGAAGGGTCCTGGGCATCAAGCGTGCAGAGGCCATCAAAAAAATTAGCGCCATCAGTCAGGGGAACATTCCGGCAGAGGAGGCTGCGGAGTACCTGGCGGATGTCCCGGAACGAAGCTATGAAGAGATAAAAGCCCAGGCATCGATGTTATGCTTATGTGCGGAAAAAATATCCTCCAGCAAAGAGGGTATAGCCACACAGGAAAGCGCCGAATCAGGTGGCACCGAACTGGAGCTGCAACGTTCCGGTTCGATCCCGGACATCAAAAAGCGGCATAGTACCGGGCCGAAAGACCATGCGAGCTATTCCCTGGATAAGGAACGGCTGCTCTTGGCCGCGTTACGCCGGGGCGATCACGAAACCAGCAGGAAGATCATCAAGGAGCTGCTGAATAGCATTGTCATGGCCTATCCGGAGAATTTCGAATTGATCCAGCTCCGGGCCATAGAGCTGATGGTCCTCCTCTCGCGGGAGGCGACTATACCTGATGCCTGCGAAGCGGACACGGCCTTTGAGACCAATAACCGGTACTTCAAGCGAATCCAGGAGTCCCGGAACCGCAAGGAACTGATCGAGAACTTCCAGGTCATTATGGATCGCATGGCAGGGCAGATTTTTTCGTTTCATGGGATCGGGCATGCCTCGGTACTCCGCAAGGCTGGGCGGTATATTTGGGAACACTATACCCGTAAGATAAGCCTTCAGGAAATTGCCGCGGTGTCAGGGCTTTCAGCACCCTATTTCAGCACCATCTTCAAGGAGGAGATGGGAGAGAACCTTTCAAGTTACCTGAACCGTCTCAGGGTGGAAAAAGCCGCGGTTATGCTGGTGGAAACCGAGTTATCCCTCAACCAAATATCAGGGGCCTGCGGATTCGAGGATCAAAGCTGGTTCTCGAAGATCTTTAAAAGCTATATCGGGATCAGTCCGGGGAAATACCGGCAGCAAGGTGGCAACCTTATGATCCCGCTGATTGAAGAAATCGGCACCAAAACAGTGCATAATGGTTAAAATATAGTCTTTTCCCTTTGAATATTATACAATACTTCGATATAATATTATTCCATGATGTTAAGAATAAACAAATGGAAGTATTTCGGAGTCTGGTTATGAAAAAAGACAAACAACCTGATACCAATCAAAACGTATCAAGTCGGACAAGCCCCTTGTTACTCAGGGCCTATAAATTAATGAGGGTATACGCCAAGGCGACGAGTGCAGGGGTATGTGTCCATGATCATGCCTATCAGCCCATCCCTGAAATGGCGGAGGAGCTTCTCACTGATAAAAACATGTGTCTCTTCTGCATGAAATACAAGGCGAAGGCTGCGATCCACAACTTCCTGGACCTCACCGCTAATCCCTGCATCGAGATGCATCGTAACGCGATGAAGGAAGCCCATCATTTCGGCGGTTCTTACATTTATATGTGCGAACTGGGATTTATGTTCTGGACCAGTCCTATTTATTCGGAGGGCCGCTTTATCGGGGCCTTAGTCGGCGGCGGGTTTCTGGGGGTCGATAGCGAGGAAACCTGTGGCCAGATGTACCTCCTGGCAGATAGGGATGTCAGTATGCCGGACCTTAAGCGTAAACTGTCGATCTTTCCCCGGGGAGATCCGGAGAAGATCAAGGCCCTGGCAGAGCTGATGTTCGTATACGCGGAATCCCTCTCCACCGGAAGCACGGATTATTATGAAACCATAAGACGCCGTGCGGAGCAGCAATCCATGCTTTCAACTAAGATACTGGAGTTAAAGTCCCAGTATCCCACGGGCGCTCCTGGGCCGGGCTATCCGCTGGATAAGGAGCGGAACCTGTTGGCCGCTCTCAGACGGGGGGAGAATGAAGCCGGGAAGCAGATCCTGAATGAGCTATTAGCGATACTGCTTTTTTCCAATCCGGATCAGTTCAAATACATCCAGTACCGGGGGATTGAACTGGTGGTGCTC
Organism: Treponema sp.; assembly: GCA_031290325.1. GTDB lineage: Bacteria > Spirochaetota > Spirochaetia > Treponematales > Breznakiellaceae > JAITNP01. The sequence continues at coordinate 9,364 of JAITNU010000019.1, read as the reverse complement.
CTTTCCCGGGCGAATGTGGCCCCCGGTTATACCGAGCAGGTCCTGCTGGAAACCAATAACCAATACCTCAAGCGCATTCAAGATACCCAAAGTATCGAAGAGCTGACCGACGTATTGCACGGCATTGTGGAACAGATGGCAGGACAAATTTTCTCCTTCAAGGGGATACGGCATGCGGCAGCGCTACGGAAAGCGGAGCATTACATCTGGGCAAACTATGATCGTAAGATCAGCCTCCAGGAAATTGCCGATGTGTCGGGCCTTTCGGCGCCCTATTTCAGCACCATTTTCAAGCAAGAAATGGGGGAAAACCTTTCAAGCTACCTGAACCGGCTCAGGATAGAAAAGGCAAGTCGCTTGCTGGTCGAGACTGACCGCTCCTTAAGTGAAATCGCCGGCGCCTGCGGATTTGAGGATCAAAGCTGGTTCTCAAAGATCTTTAAAAACTACACTGGCATGAGTCCCGGAAAATACCGGGGCCGGGGAGGCATCGTCGTTTCGGAAATCTCTGAAGATAATTTTTCCGAATATTACCGTACAATAGTTAAGAAATAATCAGGATAAAATTTAAAAAAAATTTAAAAATACAAAATAAGGAGAACAGCATGGTTGATTTAGTTCAAATAGCCCATACCCTGCAAGACGGCAGGGCACAGGAGGCGTCAGATTTAATTATCCAGGCTCTGGAGGAAGACTATACAGTCGAAGACATCCTCAGCCAGGGTTTGAGGGCCGGTATGATAAGCTTGGAGCAGCGTTTCAGAAGCCAGGCAATCAGTATACCCCAGGTACTTATTGCGCTACGGGCCATGCATGCAGCCATGAGGATTCTTAAGCCCCTCCTCCTCCATTCAGGAAGCGGGGTAAAAGGAATTGTGGTAATCGGAACCGTACCAGGGGATTTACATGATATACCCAAGAACCTCATGTCCATCATGATGGAGAGTCTCGGCTTGCGGGTCATAGACCTGGGTATTGGAGTTAGCCCTGAACGGTTCATTGAGGTGGTGAAGCAGGAACCAGTGCACATCATAGTCTGTACGGCAGAGCTTATCATTACCATGCCCCAGTTGAAGCTCCTGGTAGAGGCATTCGATGCTCCAGGCATCCGGGATCAGGTCAAGATCATGATAAGCGGCGCCCCGGTAACGGAACAGTATTGCCGGAGTATCGGGGCAGACTTCTATGCCCCGGATGCGATAAGCGCCATGCGCCTGGCAGCCGCGTATTATCAGGGCCAGCTTTGACCACACGGACCTAGCTGAGGAATTTCACCGAGGTCAGGAAAGCGCAGTTCTGCCCAAAAGACCGATGCTCCGCATTCCCCCAACACCACATATATGCACTTTCTCTCGCTTTGGGCATCGCTTTCAGTATGAGTGCATGGACGAATACCGTAATATGAAGAAAAAAATTATTTTTTATTGGCTGTTTTAGGCAGTATCTTTATTTGTTTTTTTTTAAATACCAGGATTGTATTTATTATGGAAAAGGATAGACAAATAGAGTATGTTATATATATGATAAGATATAATAAATTAACCGTCTTGTTGACGGTCCTCTGCTGCTTTGGCGCCGTGATGGTTATGCCGGCTGAGGATGTTTCCAGAGGGGCAACACTTCCCGCCGCGCTCCAGAGGCCCCAGCGGGGAGAGGCTGCCCGGTATCCACGGGATACGGTTATCGGCGAATTGGGGCGTGGTGAAGCCCCGGAAGGGGCATATCGTTTTGCCCGGGAGCTGCTGACCGCATTAGTGATGAAAAACCAGGAGGCATCTGCTTTAAACGCCTTAAACCGTCCGCTGGTGGAGGGTTTGTTTACGGGCCTTGAACCGGTGGACCCGCAGAAATACCGGATCGGCGGCGGCAGGGTGGAACCTGATGGAAGTACCTCGTTCCTGGTCCGTTTTGTCGGACGGGAGCAGTGGCTTGCAGGGGAGTTATACCTTCGGGCTGAAGCAGAAACCTGGGGGCTTGATGATTTTATTTTAGAGGAGGCAAGGGATATATCAGCAGGTGGAGATGCGTACCATTTTGACTTCTCCCCTTATGAACGATTCTTTTAAATAAATATGGCGACACCAATAGGACGTATACAGAGGGATTTTTTCCTTAAAATGTTGTTTGTTGAGCAGGTTCCCATTATGTATCTGCTCAATCGTAGTGAATATATCTTACATATTGAAAAACTTACCAGAGATGAAGTTTATTTTAAGGCGGATCGTCCTATTGAAGGCGTGACGGTCAAAGAAAAAATCACCCTGATGTTTGATTATAAAAACATCGTCATTGTTTTTACGGTTGAGGTAAAAACAATGGATATCAAAACCGCCCATTTTATCGCGACGATGCCGGATGTGCTGTACAAAAATCTGGAGCGGTCCTATTCCCGGGTGAGCATTCCTGATGATATTCAGATACAGTTTGCTTTTGTCGAGGATCGGTATTTTCTTCCCTTCCATAAGATTGTGGGCAGGGAATCGGAGGACTCAGGCGATCTGCTCCCAAACCTGGATTCCAGCAATTTTAACGACATCATGGCCCACCTGGGTTCCTGGATTCAGGAATACGTCGATGACTATAAGCTGGTCCTTTTTAAGGATGCAAACCTCCAATCCCTGGAGGAACAGGTAGTTGCCGCAACCGGGAAAACCCTCTATTTACCTTCAATGCAGGACCAGTTTCCGGCGCTTGGTGATGATCCTAAAAACATCCTGATAAATGAGGCCATATTCAACCAGCATCTGAAACATACCAACCCGAATACGGCCAATGATGTGATGGTCCAATTTTTAAAGGACAAACAGAGTACAGGTATACTTTCCGATGCCTGGGTTCCCATGCTGTTTCAGGGATATACTATCGGGTATATTCATATTTGGATCCAGAAAGAGGGAAAGCCGCCTTTTGACTACAAGCTCATTGAAACCCTCTATAAATATATGAGCAGTTTGGTCCATGCTCTGCAAGAAAGCGGCTATTTTGAATCCTGCCGTCTCAAAGATAAATTCATTAAGGTTACTGCCATGGATATAAGCGCCTCAGGACTCCGCTTTGCCTTTCCCCACTTACCTATTTCTTCGTTCCTGCGGCCGGATAGTAAAATATCCCTCAAACTGATTACTTCAAAGCGTACCATTCATATCGGGGCTAAAATTGTACGGCAATATAAAGAGAAAAACATGGACTTTTTTGGCTGTCGTTTCCTGGATATTACCCCTGAGGATATGCGCTTTCTCTTTGAATATATTTACGGTAAATCCATTACCGAAGCTGAGACGTCCCTCATTTTGGGTCAAGTATGATAACTCATCAACCAAATTGACCACCAGTGACAGACCGCCCCGGCAAGGACGAATACATGCCAGATAACATGGGTACCCCGGCGGTGGGGTTTACTATACCAGATGGTTCCCAGGGTATAGGCGACTCCGCCGCCGGCAAGAAGGAGGAGGCTTGCGGCGGGAATCGTGGACATCAGGCGAAACCACCCCGCCACAATGGCCCAGCCCATGAGCATATAAACCCCCAGTTCCGCCTTTTTTAAGAGCCTGCAATTAACCGCATACAGGGTGATACCGGTTATCGCCAGGCTCCATTCAACCCCGAAGAAGCTCCACCCCAAGGCCCCTTTAAGGCCGAGGAGGCAAAAGGGGGTGTAGGTCCCTGCAATAAGCAGGTAGATTGCCGAATGATCGAGGATCCGCAAGACCCGTTTGGCCCCCTCATGCTGGACGGCGTGATAGAGGGTCGAGGCGAGAAACAGGGAGATCATGGCTACGGTGAAAATAACGCATGAGATAAGCGCTAAAGCTCCGGCTCCCCGGCCTCCTGATGCCCGCACGAAGAAGAGCACGAGCCCCGCTATGGCCAGGAGCACCCCCACCCCGTGGGTAACCGCATTGGCAATCTCTTCCCCTGGGGTTTGAAAGGGAAGCGGTGGAAGAACAGGTTTCCTGAGTTGTCGTGTATTCATTTTTCCCCTATGTTTCCTAAGACCCCTGGTATACCCCACCGGTTGCGAAGAAAGGGTTCTCATGCCTGCACCTTCCATTTCTGTTTAACCGTATACAGTATTGAGTCAACCGTTCCTTTCGGAATGCCCAATACCTCGGCTATTTGGCGGTTGCTGGGGTCAAGACGGCAGCCCTTCAGCCGCTGCTTCATAGCACTCAATTTTACCCGTGCCCGCTGCAAGCGGCTCTGCATCTTTTCATAGAGCGGCGTTCCTACAGAAACAGTAGTTAATTTGCTTTCATAGGTAATACACCGGTAGTATTGACCATAGATACGTTCCTGAAGGTTCCGGACTTCCTCGTCCCGTTTCAGCCGCTGCTCCCGGATTTCATCAATCCAGTGCCTGATCCGCTGCTCTTCGATCCCGATGATCGGTACGATACGGGACAGGAAATCATCGGATATAAAGAAGTATGATTTAAGCAGCAATATTAAAAGCTGCTGGGAATTAGGAAGCCCTTTGGCCACAGGACCGGCTTCCAAATACTCAGGCTCATTGCTGCAAACCATCATCTCCTCCATGCGGGCTGTCCAGCATGCACATTCAGTACCGTAATGATCCGCTTCCCGTGAACGGTATTCTCTGGCGGCCCAGTACACGAGGGAGCCGATATAGGAATCAAAGGAGGCCCCAATGTCTTTATAGGCTTCTATGGCTCGGCTGAGACGGGGGTACAGCCAGCACAGGTAATCGGCACAGGTGTCTTTATCCCAGTTAAACAGATGAAACCGATGATAATTTTCAAGGGTAAACTCAAAGATACGCCCTTCAAGGTCTTTTTTCTGTAATTTACCCAAGGCGTACTGTTTCCATAAATCATTTAAAGCCAACAACTCCTGCATGGTGCATCCCTTTTCCATAGTTTATAAAAATAATGGAAAAGAACGGGCTTTTTGCTTCAGCTAATATGACATTTATCATAGGGTTTTTTAAGGGGCAAAAACCTTTTCAAAGGCTTCAAGAATTTTCGGGCTTATTGCTGCAATGGTTCCGGGGATGCTGAGGCCTGCGGCGTGTTTATGCCCACCACCGCCGAAACTCGCGGCGATCTGTGCCACATCCACCGTATCCCGGGAACGGAGCCCTACTGTACAGTTTTCAGGGGTTTCCTGGCGTATGATCACCACAGCCTCAACTCCTGCAACGGATTGTAATAGCTGGTACAGACTATCCGAATCCCGGCCCTCAAGACCAAACTGCTGGGTCTCTTCATAGGCTTCGGAGGTGAGGATCAGCTTGCCTCCGAAATAAGCCTGGGCACGGGCAAGCTCGATTCCTATGAGTATCCGGGAAGCGAGACTCTTCCCTCCATAAATAGCCTGGAACACCTCCTTGGGATTCGCCCCGGCACGGGTCATCCGGGAAGCACCGGCAAAGGTCTCTGCGCCCCCGGCATCCACATGACGGAAAAACCCCGTATCTGTGCACAGCCCAAAGAGCAGGAGTTCCGCTTCCTCCGGGCTTGGCTTCAAGCCCAGGGCTTCAATAAGCTCCAGGGTCATAAAGGTTACCGACGGAGCATCGGGATCAATGAACAGGGGCGCTTCGGTGCTCTGGCCAGCGTACTGCCCGGTGGCATGGTGATCGATTATGGCGGTGGGAAGCCCTTCCAGGGCGGCGGCAAGATCGCCGGTTCGATCCTTTGAGGCACAGTCCATCACAATGACCCGTGCGCCTTCCCGTTCTTGTGCATCAGGAGCGCTGATGAAACGATCCTGATAGCCCATAATTTCAGGCCGTTTAAAGGGGCCTGCCGAACAAGGAATGGCGTTTTTACCGAGTCGCCGTAATGCTGCGCTCAGGGCAAGCTGGCTTCCTACACAATCGCCATCAGGTTCTTTATGTCCTGCCACAAGAAATTTTTCACCTTCCCTTATAAAATGAAGCAGTTCCTGCGGGACCGGTATGGGATTTGACATGGTTATTTCCTTTTTTTCAATCCACGCGCCCCTTGGAGCGCGATCAAGTGCCTTTCTTCACCGTAAGATACCCCGCTCTCCGGCGAGGATTCTTTATTACTCTAACAGGTAAGTACGGAAAACTGACGTTCTCCTCCGGAAACAACCGGTTTTCCCTGCACAATATAAACATCAATTTCGGTCCGCAGACCGAAACCGGAAAAATAAAGCCCTGGTTCCAGGGAAAAACAGGACCCATCGAGAAGCAGCCGGGAATCGGGGAATTCAACGGAATCAATGTTCACCCCTGATCCGTGACATTCGGTGTCTATGCCGTGGCCGGTCCGGTGTTTGATGAAGGGTTCATACCCAAGGCCGATGAGGATCTCCCTGGTCCGCTGATCCACCGCAGCCCCTGACGGACGCTGACCGCGCTTCAGTTCTTCCTCGATAAACCGGTATGCCCCTTCCCGTGCACGTATCAGGTCCGCGAAAGCTTTTTCGACTTCCGGTGGAGCCGTAACCGCAAAGACCCCTACCCAGGAAATGTCGGCGTAAACCGCCCCCGCCTCTTTTGCCCAAAGGTCAAACTGGATAGTATCCCCTTCGTGCATAAGCGCCCCCAGGCCGGAAAAATCATAATGCGGGTCTCCGGTATGTATCCCGGCGGCAACAATGGGGGGATGGTCTGTAATCAGGTTTCGCTTTTTCAGCTCTTCCAGCATCAGGGCCCGGATATCTCCTTCATGGACAGGTACTTTACGGGTATAGGCGTTTTTAATCCGGTCCCAGGCAATGGTGACGATATCGTACAGGTGAGCAGCGGCTTTTTCATGGGTTTCGATACCCCTCTTGTCCAAAAGCCCCTTAAACCGCTGAACCAACCCCGCAGCAGATACAAGGCCTAAACCTGCGGCTTCAAAAGTCGCTGCCGTCCCTGCATCAAGGTAAGAAACAGGGGTGAGGGTTTCGGAAACATGGACCCCCCAGCGCTTACCGCCCAGGGGCCTCAAAGCGGCGATAAAATCATCCCGCCCCCGGTACACCACTTTTTCTCCTGGAAGCTCATCAAGAACCACCGCTTCAACCCCCTGGACTATTTTGAGGGGATTTCCCTGGGCGGGAATTGCATATACCCACCACCGGGAATTCGTTGAAAGCGGCGAAATGTGAAGAATTTCATCGGAAAGTTTATCCCGATGATGAAAATTGCAAAAAAGCCACCCGTCGTGTCCCTCCCCGCAGATGGCTTCTTGCATAGCATCCAGTTCCTCAAGGGTCATCAGAACTCTAGTTTCAAATCTTCCACATCCTCAAAACGATCATCGAGGTTTACCGTCAAAGGAATACTACCCCAACTTTCGTGAGTCCGCTCCTTACGCACATAGAGACGAACATGACTGAAGGCCCCGTCTTTGTAAAAGACCGTCAGATAGGGCCACGCCGTTCCCGGTCCCAGCAAGAGTATATCCCCTTTCCCACCGTTTCCGATGCCTGAGACAAACCACTCTACCGGGAGATATGCCTGAGCCAGACCGGTAACACCTTTCCGGTAGGACACAACATACCCTTTCCGATGCGGGTATATCCGCTCAATAGGGACATTTACATAGTAGTAGGGATTCTTACTGCTAGAATCCTCCTCCTGGGCGATAAGCGGCATAACCGTCACAACCGTGATACATAAGGTGATGATACAAAAAATCTTTCTCACACCAATCCTCCATCTTAAAAGTTAAAGATTTCGTTGAAAAATCAGCAAATCTCTTAGCTCAGTAAAGAGTATACCAATTTTCTTTCTGATTCGCAAGGGGGTAAGGCCGTTTTTTGAGGGATAATTACATAAATATCACCAAAGCCCTCATTTTTCTATGCCTACCCGTGCCGGCATGCCCCGGTCAAAGGGATGCTTTACCTTCTTGACCTCCGAGATATAATCCGCCTTTTCCACGAGCCATTCCGCAGGCCCCCGTCCGGTGAGCACCAGTTCCAGTTCCGCCGGTTTGTTTTCCACAAAGGAACGGAAGACCTGTTCATCGAGCATCTTCGTGGTGAGCGCATCCAGTACCTCATCAAGCACCAGGAGATCAACCGGTTCGGCCTGGATCGCTTCCATGACCCGGTTCCAGACCTTCCCCTGTTCATTGGCACAGGCTGCTTTTGCCGCCTCATCCATCAGGTGGGTGAAGCCCAGGGGTATCTCCGAACGGATTACCACGATGCCCAAGGTTTCCAGGGACCTCAGCTCCCCGGTGAAGCCGCTTTTCAGAAACTGGGCAAAGACCACCCTTTTATCCCGCCCTGCGGCCCTGACGGATAATCCCACCGATGCGGTGGTCTTGCCTTTCCCATTGCCGATATACAAATGTATCAAACCACTCCCTCCGCTCATTGCCGGAGGAGCCGCTGCAGGGCCTCAAGCACCTGGACAACATCAGGCTGATTCGGATCACCGTCTATGGCCTCGGTACAGTCTTCCAGCGCCTCTTCAAGTTTACCGCTGTGGTAATAGGCAAGACCCCGATATCTATAGGCTTCCGTCATCTCCGGTTTGATGGCAATGGCCTTGGTACAGTCCTTCACGACCCGGTCATACTCCTCGTACTCATAATGGACTATAGCCCGGCCCACATAGGCTTCCGCATACCGGGGGTTGATGGAGATTGCCTTGGTACAATCGGCTATCACCGCCTCAAAATCACCTTCCTTACCGCGTCTAAGATACCCAATGGCGCGGCAATAATAGGCTTCCACCAACTGGGGATTGATAGTGATCGCCGTGGTACCATCGGCGATACACTGTTCATAGTCCCCTTTTCCGTTATAGGCAAGACCGCGGTTGAAGTAGGCTTCCGCGAACTCGGGCTTGCGTTTAATCGCCTCGGTACAGTCTGCTACTGCCCGGTCATAGTCCCCCTTTTGGGCATAGGCGGCACCACGATTCACATAACCCCTGACCGCGTCGTCCGGCATGCAGGAAATCTGCCGGGTACAGTCCGCTATTCCCCGATCAAACTCGTGTTTATAGATATAGAGGACGCCACGATTCCCGTATGCCTCTGCATAATCGGGCTTGTATTTGATCGCCTTGGAAAAGTCCGCTATCCCCCGGTCTATATCACCCAGCCTGACATAGGCATCAGCCCGGCCAAAATAGGCTTCCGCATCCCTGGGATTTTGCTTAATCGCCTGAGTATAGGTGGCGATGTCTTGCTCATAGTTATTCATCGCTTCTTTCTCCATAAATAAATAATATCCTTAGTGTATACTATTTTTTTATTTTTAACCACCTCGTACCCCAAGATGATCCACAAAAATTCTTCTGGTTTGTTACTATTCACAGTCCATTTAGAAACCTGCCGGCGGTAACAAGGACACGTTAGACGCCCCCCTGCCCCGAAAAACCAGTTGGCGAGGGCAGTTGAAGGCACACGTCAAAAACAGCGCC
>JAITNU010000202.1 GCA_031290325.1 Treponema sp. | reverse complement strand
GGTGGCAATGATGGTCTTGGGATTTTGGGCATAAAGAGAACTCGCCATAAGAACAATGAGGAACCATCTAAGAATATGCCGATCTTTCATGGTCATAGCATAAAAAGACCGGCCCGTTTCGTCACATCTCAATTAATAACTCACCTTACGCACAAGAAGAAGACAGTCCGCGGATTTACGCTGATTAACGCGGATTATCGCTTCCAATCCGCGAAAATCCGTGTTAATCCGCGGACACTTTTCTTATTCTGCGTAAAAAATTTTTTGTTAAATTTTTACGAGACCGCTTAACACGCTTTTGTAGATTTGGCAGCATGAAAAAAGTTGAATGAATGGCTCAATGTACTTTTTTGGGGGAATTATGCCTACAATTAGACCACGTGCGGATTTAAGAAACAATTACCTGGAATTATATTCTCTCATTAATGAAGGTTTGGATCAAGCAAAAACAACATGCCTGTTTCTGCCTTCGGCTTATTCAACTGAGTGGTTAAAAATTCTTCCTCATTGCTTTTCCCCATGTGCCGGGGTATATTATTGACATTAGACAAATCATAGGACATCATAAAGCATGTTTCGTCCATGCTTTCCCTCTGTGTTATGGCATTGGTTTTTTCGAAACAAAGTGTTCGAAAGGGGCTTCTTTGTCCTGTCTTTTAGGCGGTAAATAATGAGAAAAGTAGATACCTTTAGGTTCGGTACAACTGTATCCCAGGTATGTATCCAGAGTGAAGTTCCTGCGCTTGATGAGCTGTTCACCGGTGACCAGGTTTCCCCTGGGGGGGTGCTTTTGGTGTGTGATACCAACACCGCTTCCCTTGCCCGGAACATCCGGGGAGATCTGCCCATCTGTACCCTGCCTCCAGGGGAGACTTCCAAGGGCTGGGCCTCTATTGAGGTTATACTCCAGGCTGCCAAAGCGGCGGGGCTTGGCAGGGATGGCTTTTTTATCGGCATTGGTGGCGGGGTGGTAACGGATATGACCGCCTTTGCCGCCTCGGTGTACATGCGGGGGGCCAGACTCTGCCTGGTGTCCACTACCCTCTTGGGCATGGTTGATGCTGCCCTGGGGGGGAAAACAGGATTCGACCTCTTTGACATGAAAAACCTGGTGGGGACCTTTTATCCGGCATCGCGTATCTTCATGCCTATTGAGGCCCTGAAAACCCTGCCTCGTTCTGAATGGAAGTCCGGCATGGCGGAACTCATTAAGACCGCGGTGTTGGATATCGATGACCAGGATGGCGAATTCTGGTCCCTCCTCAGCGCCCTGCAGCGTGTTTTTATAGAAGAACAATTCCCCCAAAACCTGGGGGAGCTTGACCGTATCGTTGCATGTATAAGCCGGTCGGTGCGGGTCAAGGGCCGCATCGTGGAGGCAGACCCTCATGAAACCGGCGAAGTGCGGATGCTTTTGAACCTGGGCCACACCTTTGCCCATGCCCTGGAATCCGTCGCGGTCCTGGGGCGCCTTTCCCATGGCGAGGCAGTTGCCTGGGGCATAGTCCGGGCCTGCGAGCTGGGGTGCGCCCTGGGCATCACCCCCGAAGACCGGGCAGCGGCAATAAGCGGCTTACTCCGTGCCTTTGGCTACGAAACCGCGGCCCCGCATCCTATGATGCAGGATCGGGAGACGTTTATGCGGGCCTTGGGGGGGGATAAGAAAAAGAAAGGCGGAACACTCATGTTTGTCGTTCCTGGCCCGAAGGGCGCCCAGTTGGTTTCTGCAGCACTGATCGGGCAGACGCTTTTAACCCGTATTATTGATGGAGGGTATACACATGAACATCAGTAAGCTCCTATTCGCAAACAAGACCCCTGCTTTGTCATCTGCCCGGAAGAATATCTTCAGAATGTTCTTGTATTCGTGTCTGTTTCATATTGTTCTGTTCGGAACAAAGCCGGTGAACGCCGAAGAAACTATGGAAACCGATGAGTCGCAGTATGTTTTCTATATACGAACCATTGATTTTGATATAAAAGGCCAGACCCGTCCCTTTGCCCTGCGCCAGAAAGGTGAATTCAAGGAAGGCGAAGTGCTGGTGGGTAAGGTCCGCCTGGAACAATACATAGTCCGGAAAACACAGATGCTGATCAATCAGCGCAGTTTAGCTACCGCTTCCATCGAATACACCGTGGGAGAAAGCGACGATGACGGACGTATACCGGTTGATCTTGTAATCCACACCGTTGATACCTGGAATATGATTATCCTGCCCCGGCCGCTCTACGATTCTAATTCCGGTTTTGATATAACCCTCAAGGCGCGGGATTATAACTTTCTGGGTACCATGAACCCACTGCGTATTGATTTGGGGTATCAATACAACGATGCGGATGAAACAAAGACAACCTATCAAAAACACTCATTCAATTTTCTGATTGATTCAGATACCCCCTTCACCGCCTTTGGGTATCTCTGGAATGTTAATTTTGATAATGCTTTTTCGTATACTCAGGAAGAACCGCTGTACTATAAAAACACCACCGGTATTTCCATGGACCTCCCCTATAAAAAAACGACCTTTACCTTTGGCTTTGAAGAGGGAACCGTTGTCAATGAGACCAACAGCGAGGAGGATCAGGTACAGTATGGCTTAGGGGATTATTTTGCAGATGTCTGGTATCTGTACAGCCAGCTCTATGCCCAATGGAAAATCCCCACGGGCCTGGGATTCAAAAGAACCGGATACCTCACCTATATTCCCCGCTTAGAGGGCAGGATCAATTACCGTCCTGGCGGTGAACTGGATCAGCCGCGGCGGGGCCCCTCGTCAACCTTTAGCCACAGTTTCGGTTTTGATCGTATCGACTGGGTAGAGAACGAGAATTTCCGTAAAGGCGCCAGTATCTATATTGAAAATACCAATACCTATAATTTTTATGCAGATGATTGGAACAACTCCGTGGCCTTTATCGCCATAGGCCATCTGCGGCTGTCAAAATTATTCGGCATCTCAGGCAGGTTTCGGTACAAACAGTGGTTTGACGATTATGATACCACAGCAGGTGATATGCTGCGGGGTATCCGCGACCGGAATATAAAGACCGATACGATGTTCTCACTCAATCTGGATTTCCCCTTCAGGCTGCTCCGTTTTCTCCCTTCCGAGTTGTTTAATACCCGCAAACTGCGGCTCTTCAATTTTGAGCTGCATGTTGTGCCGGTGTATGATATGGCGCTGGCAAAGAACTTTTTGCATAACGAGAAGTACGAGTGGTATTTTTCCGGTGGACTTGAGGCCATTGTCTTTCCCCTTTCCTGGCGCAGTTTGTACCTCCGGGTCAGTATGACCTGGAACCTGCAAGCATGGGTGAAAACCGGGACGCTTCCCGGAGGGGATAACCGGGAAATCTTCATTGGTATTGGACATCATTATTAACACAAAGGAAGCTGCATTATGAACCTTAGGATGCTCAATCCAATCATTGGAAAACTGCGGGGACTGCTGAACAGAAAGCAGAAGCTCTATCTTATTACGCTGTTCATGTTAACCATCGTGTTATCGATTGTTGAAACTGCAGGCGTTTCGGTGATCATGCCTTTTATATCAGTGGCATCAAATCCGAATTTGATTGATACAGGCTATTATAAAAAGTTTTTCGATTTATTGGGGTTTGTCTCAAAAACCAATTTTATTATCGTCTTCGGTATTACCATTGTTTGCTTTTATATATTCCGGGCTGTGTACAATGTTATCTATACCTATATATTAAACCTCTTTTCTTTAGGGATGTTTCGGCATTTTGCCACAACGCTTTTTAAAACTTATCTTACGATTCCTTATAAAGTATATGTACAAAAAAACTCTGCCGAACTGATGCAGATCATTATAAACGAAGCAGGCAACGTGAGTCAGTTACTGTTGAATATGCTGCAGATGGGTTCAGAATTATTTACCGTACTGCTGCTCTACAGTTTTATGGTTATGGTAAATTGGCAAATGACCCTGGTATTAACCGCCATATTGGTTCTGGCTGTTTTGTTTATATTGCAGTACCTGATACGCAAGAGCAAAGCCCAGGGAATAAAACGAGCCGATGCCCAGCTGAACTTAAGCCATACCTTGGGAGAGACCTTTGGTAATTTTAAGTTCGTTAAATTAAAGGGAAACGAAGCGCGCATCTTCCGCGTTTTTGAGGAGTCAACCAGAGCTCTTTCCAGAGCGCAAACGATAAGTCAAACCCTTGGTTCACTACCCAAGAACATTCTTGAGAGCGCCGGTTTTTCTCTCCTTGTTGCTGCAGTGGTCTTTATTCTCTGGTATTATCATTCCGCGGATCGGGTTATTCCCATTATCGCGATGTACGCCCTGGCATTGTACCGGATACTGCCTGCACTAAACAGGATGTTGACTAATGTCAACCAGGTTGTCTATTTACAGCGTTCCCTTGACATTGTGTATGATAATATACATCAGGCAACAGAGCATGAAGGCGCCGCTTCCCTTGTCTTTAAAAAATCGATCCGTGTAGAAAATCTTTCTTTTAAGTACATGGTTGGGACGGATGTTTTAAATAACGTTTCCCTTGAGATACGCAAAGGAGAAAAAATCGCGATTGTCGGGGAAAGCGGTGGCGGTAAATCCACCCTGGTTGACCTAATCATCGGCATCAATAAACCCTCTTCCGGTGTCATCTATATTGATGATATGGCAATTACCAACGAAAACATCCGCGCATGGAGAAGCAAGATAGGCTATATCCCGCAGAGCATTTATCTCTTTGATGGAACCGTGGCGGAAAACGTCGTATTCGGCTCAGAACAGAACGACGAACGGCTCATGGAGGTACTCCAAATGGCGAACATCTGGAACTTTCTCTTACAAAAAGAAGGACTCCATACCCGTGTTGGGGAAGGGGGCATTCAGTTGAGTGGAGGACAAAAGCAGCGTATCGGCATTGCCCGTGCGCTCTACTGCGATCCTGAAGTGCTGGTACTTGATGAAGCGACTTCCGCCCTTGACAACGACACGGAAAGTAAAATAATGGACGAGATATACAAGGTCAGCGAAAACAAAACGCTGATTGTGATTGCTCACCGCTTGACAACTGTAGAGCGGTGTGAACGGCGGATAGCCATAGAAAACGGGGAGATTGTCGGGTAATGAAGCATCAAATTGTTGTTTAGCATTGGCATAGTATTGGTAATCAGTATACTCATCTTAATTGTATTGGTATTGAAAAAGAACCGTACCGGTACTATTCCTCTTAATAAGCGTCAAAATACAGTCGTTATTAGTATCGGAGTATTACAAATTGTTCTCGTGGTTATGTTTTTTACCGATAATTTAGCCATAATAAAGGTACCTTATTATGTAGTTTGGGCACTATGGTTTTTCTCAGCCACAGCAGGAATAGTCTTGGCAGGTTTTTTGATTTATAAAAAAATTTGTAATCCATATATTTTTATCATACTTATATTAGGATTAATTATGCTTGCACTCGGATGCCTTATGATGTTCATATATGCAATGTAGTATAATGGCAATTTTATTATTGTATTGCGAGGTATCATTATTTTTATAAATAAATTTGAAACCGGTTTCCTCCACTGATATACTTAAGACCCTGAATAAAATCCTACAGCATGAAACAATACACCAATGGTATTTGGTTTAAGGGACTTCCGGCCCGTGGTTCCGTGGCGATTGAGGCTGCGTCATCAACTTCGATCAGGTGTTTTCACGCTGGAACACCGGTGATAATACGAACTTACACCACATCCTTAAAAAAGTTCTCCAGGTCCTGTTTGGAGACCCCGCCGACCTTTTGCTGGAAGATCGCCCCGTATTGGTAAATGACCAGAGTTGGGAGGGACACGATGTTATGCTGCTCCGCAAGCCCCCCTTCCTCAGCCACGTTGACCTTGCCGATTTTAATACGCCCTGCATATTTCTCAGCAACTTGATCCACCAGGAAGCTCATCATTTTACAGGATCCGCACCAGGGTGCCCAAAAATCAATCAAAACCGGGATAGGGGATTGGAGAACCTCGGATTCAAAATTGGCGCTTGTTATTGTCATACTCATAGTATAAAAAACTCCTTCTCAAGGAACCACCATACCGGGTGGTTCCTGTATTTTAAAAATATAATAATTTTGACCATACCCCGGCTACCAGGATGTGCACTTTGGTGGAAACAAAGGGCCAGTTACGGTATAATACCCCCTATGAGTATTAAAAAAAAGCTTCCAGAAATAGCCTCTGCGCTGAATATTCGGCTTGAACAGTTCATGCCGGTTTTAACCCCCACAGGGGTCATCCTGGGGTTCTTATTGCCCCAGCTTTTTATACAACTGCGGCCCCTGGTCCCCTGGCTGTTCGCCCTCATGACCCTGTCGGGGGCCTTGAAATTACGGACAAAAGACCTGGTTCAAGCGGTACGCTATCCTATTCCCATTGTGCTCTTCTTCCTTTGCGCCCATCTGATTATCCCCCTGATTGTGCTCCTGACCTGCACCCTGATCTTCAGGGGTGACTCGGATACCATTTCCGGGTATATGCTGCTTTTTTCAGTACCTACTGCAGTTTCCGGCTTTATCTGGGTTTCCATATTCCGAGGGGATGGCGCCTTGACCCTGGCCATCATACTTCTGGACACCTTGGTGGCGCCCCTGGTGGTTCCTGGTACGCTCTCCCTGTTCCTGGGAACTAAGATTACCCTGGACATAAGCGGTATGGCAGTTTCCCTGATCCTAATGGTGGTGGCGCCCACCATCATCGGGGTCTTGGTAAATGAAGGAAGTCAGGAAAAAATCCCACCGGTAGTAAGCCCCTATCTCAACCCCCTCGCAAAGGTCTGCGTCGTTTTGGTAATCGCCGCCAATACGTCGCCCGTAGCGCCCCGGATTCATCTGGATACTCCCAAAGTCTGGATCATCGCGGTATTGTGCATCCTCTTCAGCGTCCTGGGGTATGTCTGTTCCAGACTAACCGGTATTGTCGCCAGGCTAAACCCGGAAAAAAAGGTATCCCTCTTTTTTACCATCGGTATGCGGAATATCAGCGCCGCCACCACCATCGCTATAGACTTCTTCCCCGAGGCTGCAGCCTTCCCCGCCCTCCTGGGCATCGTGTTCCAGCAGACCATTGCGGCCATCATGGGAAGGCTTTTGCTAAGAAAGCCCAAGGCATAGGTGGGGGAATGTTTATGACCAGGGCGCATATTCCCGGGAACAAGGAAACTTGACTGAATTTTGCAAGGTAGCGATAATCCGTGCTATACTCCCCCTAACCTAACGGAGTGCAGACCGTAAACTATCCCTGATTGAAACAATAAAATTGCTATCCGGTTTATATCCAGGGCAAAAAAGTTTTCACAGGCATCCTGATAACCAGGGGCGAATTTAACTCCTGGAAATTCTGTCTGAGAACTGATAATTACAGACTGAGCCTTTTCTCCTCCCTACGGCATCTCGTAGAACGACCCGCAAAACCTCCGGCAGTATGCGGAAGAACGGCTTCGTCGGTTTCTCAAAGGTGATGAATTCGTCAGCGTGGCTGAATTTCCGTGTAGGATACCTGAATGCTCCCAATCCATCGGTCGGGTTCCAGTTTTTACAGGGGATCATCGTAATTTCAGATCATCGAAGATATGCTTTTCAAGGCCACTCCGCAGTTCAGGATCACAGGCGAAGTAGTGCTCTTCCAGTTCTTCGGCGCTTAAGCCTACCAGTTCGTGGCTCATATAATGGATCCACATAGGCTCGTCCTGAACGGATAAGGTATGCTTACGGCACCAGTAATCAGGCTGAATGGGAAGCTGTACCAGGGCGTCATGAAAATGTTTATAATCATGGACCGCTACCTTTAAATCCTGCCGGGGGATACCCTTCTCAAGGATAATCTCCGCCAAATGATTGATGGTACGCCCAGTATCAAAAATATCGTCCACCAGGAGGACCTTATCCCCTACCCGGAGGTGCTCCGGCGCGTAGGTCCAGCCTTCAACCGTGATCTTACCTGCCTGGCGGATATCCGTATAGGAACGGGCCACTACCGCGGCATAATAGACCGGCCGGGCGTCTTTACGGACTATCTTAAAGTATTCACTGATGACATTACCCAGATAGGCGCCTCCCCGGAGTAAGACATAAATAACATCCGGGATATACCCCTCATGGTAAATCCGATACGCCAGTTTAAGCGCATTGTTCCGTACCGAGTCAAAGGGAAGAAATTCCTTTTTCATAGAGTGATTATACGGTTTTGTGTCTGTTTTACAAGAGCCGCTTGAGGGGTTTGATGCCGATAATGGCAAGTATACTGGAAATGGAGAATATGATGTATTTGAAAGGGTTACTGGTGCTGGGGATGGTACTGACCATCTTCTTCGCAAGGGTGATGGGTGCCGGTGCTGATGAAGAGCCGGGAATGTCCGTAGAAGCCTCTTATCGGCAGGAATCGGTGGAATTGATGATTATCAGGGAACTGAGCCGGGCGGATGACCGGGATATGAAGCTGCAGGCCCTGGAAAACATCGGAAGGGTCCTTGAAAAGGGGAGCAAGGAAGAACCAATACGGGCTGCGCTGGAATACATGGCCTTTGAGGGTATTCTGAACAAGACCAGGGAAAACGGCAGACTGGTCAATAATTATCCTGATGTCCGGGTCAAGGTGGCATACTATCTTGGCAAATTAGGCACCGCTGAGGCAAAGGCCATGCTCTTAAAGATGTTAGCAGTCGATTATGAATCCATGGTCCTGACCGGGGTGATTAAATCCCTGACCACCCTGGAGGATATAGATGAAGAAACCATAAACGCCATAACCAGGGTGGTACGTCGTTTCGATATCCGCGGTCCCGATAGCCTCCTGGCCCTGGCTGCGCTGGAAGCATATCACCAGTTTTTTATGCACCACGATGGAATCCGAGACCTGGCTACCGTACAGATGATCCGCCGTATTTCCGAAGGCCCCTATCGTCTGGCTGTTCGGGAACGGGCCAAAGCGATCATAGCCCAGTTAAGTACCTACACAAAGGAGGGACAATAAGCCCCTTGCTCAAAAAGCTCTGGAGCGAAGACCCTGTTTGGGGTATAGTGTTCTTATGTACCACCCATCATACAGCGATGAAACCCCAATAGCCGCCATTGCGACACCTCTGGCCGAAAGCGGCCTGGCCCTTATCAGAGGCTCCGGCAAGGGGGCAATAGATCTCGCAGCCCTTGTTTTTTCCCGGCCCCGGAGCTTGCTGGAAGCGCCGGGTAATACTATCGTCTACGGGTGGATACTGAACCGCCGCTCCACAGCAGAACTTCACCAGGGCCATCCTGGGGGAGAAAAGATCGACGAGGTGCTGATATCGGTTTACCGCGGGCCTCGAAGCTATACCGGCGAGGATGGGGTGGATATTTCCTGCCACGGGGGCATTGCCGCGGTGCGGGCAGTCATGGGGGTACTCCTGCAGGCGGGGTTCCGGCAAGCCCTGCCTGGGGAGTTTACCTTCCGGGCCTTTATGAACGGGAAACTGGACCTTACCAGGGCGGAATCGGTAATGGAGCTGGTGTCTGCCAAGACGGATCGGGGGCGGGAACACGCGGTTAGCCGGCTTTCCGGTGTCCTTGAAGGGGAAATCCAGGGTATCAAGGCCCTTTTAGTGCAGGTTCTGGCAGGAACGGAACTCTACTTGGATTATTCTGAGGATGAGTTTATGGAAACCGGACCAGGGGGCAGTGCCGGCGAAGCTGCCGGACGCTTACCGGACCGGGCCTTGGCAGCAGAGGCCCTGATCCGGGTTCGGGCCTTGGCAGCCTCCTACCGCATGGAACGACTGTACCATGACGGCGCCCTAGTGGTCATTGCAGGACGGCCTAACGCGGGAAAGTCCAGTCTCTTCAACCTGCTCCTCAAAGAAGAGCGGTCCATTGTTACGGATATACCCGGCACCACCAGGGACTGGATCGAGGCGTGGATCTCCATTGAGGGGATTCCCATACGTCTGGCAGATACCGCCGGGCTTCACACCCTGGAGGATCCCGCACAGGATCAGGTAGAAACAATAGGCATGGAACGGAGCCGGGAACTCCTGGGGGAATCGGACCTGATCCTCTATGTTATCAATGGCATTGCGGGCATTACCAGGGAGGATCGGGATTTTTTCCATGAGCATACCCAGGGGCACACTACCCCCATCATCACCCTCTGGAACAAGATCGATACTGTACCGCTGCCCACAGAACTTGCAGGCCCCGTATTCGGGATCAGCGCGAAAACCGGGGAGGGTATCCCGGAACTTACCGCACTCATAGCAGCGGCTCTGTCAAATCCCGGTGCAGCCCTGGAGCGGGAACTCGCTTCGGGAATAGGTTCAGACCGTCAGAAAGCGCTCATAGACCTGGCAGCGGCAAGTCTGGAAGAGGCCCTGGCCCTGGCGGATCAGATGAGACCTCTGGATATCATCGCCCCCCTGCTCCGGGAAGGGGTGAACGCCCTGGGAGAGATCACCGGTGAAGTATCCACCGCAGACATCCTTGAGGTCATGTTCAGCCGTTTCTGTGTGGGTAAATAGTGAGTCGGTTTGTGTTGGTAGACTAATGGACATCAGCAAATATTAGGTATCTGCCAGGATTTTGTTCCTCCGGATATCATAATGATTTGCCAGGTAGTAGAGGAGCCGCACCTTGGCATCCAAATCTGGCTCCTTTTCTGACTGGATAGCTACATCGGTGTCTCGTGCAAGTGGAAGATGGCCCCTTCCACCGAATTCCAGAGAACCTGGCGCATGACTTGTTCCAGAAATTGGATCGTGATCTGCACAGTATGTTGAATTTTTATTTTTTTTCCGTATTTCTATAGACAAAGAAAAACAAATGTGATATATATTAATACAAGGTTATTTCAAGTAACCCGCGTTATCCTGGATAACGCCATATTTTATGGAGGGTGGAAGCTCTACGTGATGATACTGGAGTGATAGTAATAAAAATGTACATAATTTCTTATAATACTATAAA
>JAITNU010000098.1 GCA_031290325.1 Treponema sp. | reverse complement strand
CAATAGACTCAGTGGGGGTTCCCTGTTTCAGGGCGATGCTGGTAATCCCTTGGGACAAATTCGCGGGAAGTTTTGGTTTGTAGGCATAACGGGCTTTCTGTAAAGCCGATAGTTCCATGCTATCTCCTTATTATTTTATTAGATAAAAAGTACCAAAAAAGGGGGAATAGGGCAAGTCATAAAGGTATGGTAAAAAAAATTTATGTCTTTAACCTGTTTTGTCAATTGAGGTCTTGACGTAATTTGAATTGTGTATAAAGATTGATTTATATGAGTGATTATCTGGATCCCAATAACGAGGAACTTCTCAAGGACTTTTTCAGTGAGGCCCAAATGCAGGTCGATACTCTGGAACAGAATATTTTGGTCCTTGAAAATGAAGGTGGAAACCGGGATGCGGTAGATGAGATCTTCCGGGCGGCCCATACCCTCAAAGGGGGTGCGGCGACCGTTGAAATGATGGAGCTTTCCCATTTTACCCATCTGGTCGAGGATGTGCTGGATGCTATCCGTTCCGATACGGTTACCGTAAATGAAGATGTCGTTGATGTCCTCCTGGCTGCAATTGATATTATTAAAGCCATGATTGCCCAACGTATGGAAGGTTCCGTGTATCAGGAGGATACCTCTGAGATAGAAGGGCGTCTTTCCGCGTTACTGCCTGAGGGGGCTGGACACAAGAAGGGGGGCGCCAAGGCCGCGCCAAAACCGCGAGTGGCGGCTGCGCCGCCTCCGGTTCAGGAGGTGGCCGCACTTCCCGCCTCAGCCGCCGGGGAGCTTTCAGAATACGAGCTGCTTGAACTTAAAGAATCGGTGAAGGATGGCACGCCGATTTACCGTGTTTCGGTTCAGTTTGATGAAAATGGCCTCATGAATACGGTAGGCGGGATACAGGTGTATGCTGCCTTGAAGGATTCAGGCACGGTCCTGCGAACCATGCCGGATTTTGAGCAGCTCTACGAAGATAATTTTTTCCCCACGGTGGATTATTATATAGCTAGTACCAGTCCTCCGGAGAAGCTGAAACGGTATGTGCTTATCCCCGATGTTAGCCTGTCGGCGGATATTTTCGATATTAGTGCCCTGGTTGGGAGTTCTGCGACTAATGCCCCGAAACCCGCGGCGGCTCCTCCTCCCCCGGTTGCGGCGCCGAAACCGGCGGCGGCTCCTCCTCCAGTTGCAGCAGCGGCGCCCAAACCGGCGGCCAAACCCGTTGGGGATGGGGAACATGATGCCGCTAAAATGAGCAGCGCCAAGGAATCGGCGGATGCCAAGAAGGCGGGTAAAGAGGCAGGGTCCATACTCAGGGTCGATTCCAAACGTATCGACGACCTCCTCAACCTGGTTTCCGAGACGGTTATCACTAAGGCGACCTTTAATCAGATAAGTAACCAGTTCGGTGATCTGGTGAACGAGCTTAATGACCTGGAAGCGGTGTACCGGGATAAAATCAAGGGGCTTTTTGACAGCCTGCCCAATTATCTTGAAAGCATCCAGGCGGGACGTTCCATTAAGGACATCCGCAAAGAAATGAGCGAGCAGTACGGGGATATCTTCTCCCTCTTTGATGGTTTTGAAAATTCCATGAAAACCAACATGGGTAAATTCCGTTCCACTGCTCAGAACCTCGGACGTATCACTGGTGAGCTTCAGGAAGGGGTCATGCGGATCCGCATGGTGCCCATCAGTCAAATCTTCAGCCGGTTCCCGCGCCTCGTCCGGGACCTTTCCAAGAGTCTTAACAAGAAGATCAACCTGGTCATCGAAGGTGAAGATACGGAGCTGGATAAATCGGTCATTGAGGACCTCCTGGACCCGATCATGCACTCGGTGCGGAATTCCATTGACCACGGTATTGAGGCCCCGGCAGAGCGCAAGGCTACAGGAAAGCCTGAGGAAGGGATGGTGCTCCTCAAGGCCACCAATGAAGGCAATATGATCGTCATCGAGATTGTCGATGATGGGAAGGGTATTGATGTGGAGGCAGTCAAAGCCAAGGCGGTTGAACGGGGGCTGGTCCATCCCAACAAGATATTGACCGATGTTGAAGCCTTCAACCTCATCTTTGAACCCGGCTTCTCCACCGCCAAGACCATTACCGCCATATCGGGCCGGGGAGTAGGGCTTGATGTGGTCCGCCGGCAGATTGAAAAGCTGAACGGTACGGTAACGGTCAGTTCCGAACGGGGAAAGGGGACTAAATTCACGATAAAGCTACCCCTTACACTGGCTATCATTCAGGGTCTCCTGGTCCGGGTGGGAACCGAGATATACTCCATTCCCATTACTTCGGTTATCGAGAGCTTGCGTCTCAAGCCCGAAGATATTAGGATGATCGATAACTACGAGGTCTTTAATATCCGTAATGATGTTATTTCCCTGCTCCGCCTCAACCGGCTTTTCGGTATCAAGACAGAAGAACAGCGGGATTATAACTTCATCGTTATTGTCGGGACCGCGGAAAAGAAGATGGGCTTCATGGTGGATAGCCTTATCGGGGAGGAGGATGTGGTTATTAAGCCCCTGCGGGATCAGCTTACCAACTCTCCGGGTATTGCCGGGGCGTCGATATTGGGGGATGGTTCGGTCTCCCTTATCATTGATGTCAGCCAGCTCTTGGAGCTTGGCCTCCGTAAAGAATTGGAGCAGCGCCAAATCCGTGAAGCATCGTTACGGTAAGGAGGGAATGCATGGCAGCAGTGATTAAAGATTTGGCAACTGTGAACGCCGAGTTACAGGAACAAAAAGAACGGATTGATACGGTTGACTTTAAGATGGTAACCTTTTCCCTGGCGGGTAAAGATTACGGGGTTGATATCATGAACATCAAGGAGATCGCCAAGGCGGATAAGTTCACGTATGTGCCGAATGCAGCCTCCTTTGTGCGGGGAGTTTACAATCTGCGGGGGGATATCATTCCCATCATAGACCTGCGGACCTTCTTTCGCATGCCCAGTGATAAAAACCCCGATGGACAGGAAAATATGCTCATCCTCCGTATCGAGGATCGGGTCTATGGAACCATTGTTGATAAAATCGACAAGGTGGTGGGCATTAATTCCGAGACCATCCAGCCCCCCCATCCCATATTCGGGGATGTTAACATCAAATTCATCACCGGGGTGGTGGAAAAACAGGGGGCCCTCTACCTCATTCTGGATGTGGTCAAGATCTTTACCCAAAACGAAGATGAAAAGCAGAAAACCCTGGCGCCTATTCAGAATGCCGGAGCTCAAACCTATTTCGTGCCGCCTCCCACCAGTACGGTGGAGAAGCCCGTTGAACAGAAAGCGGCCGTTGTTTCGGATACTGCCCTTGGTTTTATCAAGGACAGCCTCCTGGCGCTGAAACGGTTCAATGTCAGTCCTCTTAACGAGGGGTGGCTTAAAGGGCAATTT
>JAITNU010000091.1 GCA_031290325.1 Treponema sp. | reverse complement strand
TTGGATGCAGCGTTGCTTTGGATCATGGTTTCGAGGGAATTCACCGTAACTTCCACCGAGACGACCCCTATATCTTGTCCCCGGTTATCATAAACGATCATTGAAATGGCTATGGTTATGATTCCCGTGGATGCCTCCTTATAGGGTTCGCTGTACGCAATGTGTCCCTGGGCATTTTTTGCGTCAATGAACCATGACCGTTGCGTGTGGTCATAACCGGCAGAGGGAATAAACCCAGGGGAGGTAACAAAGAAGCCTCCCTCCTGATCCCAGACAATATTATTAAAATACGAAAGGAAAGAGACGTCCGACAGGGTATCTGCCGTCCGTTTGAAATAGACCTGCAATTCTTCTGAATCAGCCTCCTCCTGCTCCATATAAAAGGCGATCCCCGCTGCTGTGTAACGCGCCATATTAGCATGATCATTCAGCATCGCCATGACCTTATCCTGCAAACGGACGATATTTCCTTTTGTGGTGCTTTCAAGCTGTTTATATGAAATAGCATGGAGGTTTATAAAAAAAATGAGCGATACTGATACCGTGATAAACAGGATCATCGTTACACAAATAACGATAAACAAGCTCGTAAGAGAAGGCTTTCTAAAAGTTTTCATAGCTTTTCATTCCCATCATAAGATTTTTTAGCGCCAAAGACGCTTCATCTCCTGAAAATTTAAATCCAGCTCTATCAATTCAGACTTGGATATTGAAGCATTATTGCTGATAGATTCATGCTGCTTATATTTTGCCTCTAATTTTAACAATCTTTCGGAAGAATCACTGAATCTTGCAGAAAATAACGGTTTATTTTCGTCTGAAAGATTATGAAATAGATAACCGGGTTGTTTTACTGTATTGATATTTAATCCACGAATCTGATTTATCATATTTGGAAGTATGGGGTTGGACATTCCTATAAGGAGAAATATTGACTCAGGAATTGAAGACTTTCCTGAGTTATTCTTTCCAACAAAGAGATTTATTTTGGAAAAATCATCTATTTCAAGAGAATCAAATCCTCTGAAATTTGTTATGGTCAAATGTTCTAAAGTCGTCATCGTTTCTCCCGTTTCGTTTATTAAAAACATACTGCAATAGCTATCTCCTGTGGTTTTTAGGGGCAAAATTTGATATTTTGCCATCTTTTTTGCCTTTCGATTGACAATTATGATTATATTATCGGCAAAAAAACTTGTCAAGCTATCCACAATCTTACCGGCTGGCAAAATTCCTCATCACCCGCGCCGTTGCTCATCATCTTTATACAGCGTTGTCTCAAAGCTCCCCCTCGGCAGCGCGTCTATCCCCACAGCAACCTGCATCAAAAAACCAAAAGTGGTTTCGCCCACCGTCCACGGGCAAACGGCAGAAATCCGGCGGGCTCGCCCACCCGGCGGATGGCGACCGCGGCCCCCATCCGCCTTTCGTAGTAGGCTGTTCCCGTGAAATATCGGGACCGACTGCGTCTGTCCCGGCGGTTCTTGCGCTGGTGGCTATAGGGGTTGTCAAGCGTAACATACGGACGGGGGATTCATTCCTTGCTTTCGGGTTGCAGGACTTGCTCTTTGGTATCAGATGCCTGAAAAGGGCAACCGTTATCCAGACAAAAACGCCTCATCAAACAGCATATCAAAATTTCGTTTAACCTTTTTTAACTCCTGTAAAGTGTCAAATGGAGATTGGGGAGCACCTTCATCTCCAGTAGCAGGCAATAAAAGCTGATACGCCTCCACCTCAAGCGCCTTTGCCAGATTTTCCAGGGTCTTATCGCTTATCCAAGTCCGGCGTCCCTCAACACTATTGATCATTTTCCATGACAGACCCGTCTTTTCCGCGAGTTTTTCCTGTGAAAAACCAAGAATTTTACGCTGTTTCTTGATATTTGCCGCCAGTATGGTACGTACATTTGCCATCATAAACTTTAAAAATAATAAGTAAAAATAAATATTGACATGAAATAATATTGCCTATATACTACTATTAATACTAGGTATTTTGCCACCAAAACTGATGGTGCAAACAAAGTAACTAGGTTCAAGCCCCGTTTGGCGGTTTGGACATAAAATTCTGACGGCGGGAATAGACCGCATGGCTAAACGTGTGGAAACGTTTTAGTAAGGAGTTTGTAGAATGACAAACAAGAAGTTTCTGGTTTTGGGAATGCTGGCAATAGCGCTGGCATTCGGACTGGTTTTTGCAGGGTGCGATACCGACGGCGGAGGCGAGGACGCCACCTCCTACACGGTAGGTTTTGACGCCGGTGATGGCAGCGGAACTCCGCCGGCATCCCAAACGGTCAATTCCGGCCAAAGTATTACACTGCCGGGTCAGGGGACTATGACCGCGCCAAGCGGAAAAAGCTTTAACGGCTGGAGTACGGGTGGACAAAACTATACGGCAGGCGCGAATTACACCGTAAATGGAAATGTAACCTTTACCGCACAGTGGCAAACTACCGGCGGCGGGGGTACCACCACCTACACGGTAGATTTTAATGCAGGTGATGGCAGCGGAACTCCGCCGGCTTCACAAACGGTAAATTCCGGCCAAGGTATTACGCTGCCGGGTCAGGGGACTATGACCGCGCCAACCGGAAAAAGTTTTAACGGTTGGAGTACGGGCGGACAAAACTATACGACAGGCGCGAATTACACCGTAAATGGAAATGTAACCTTTACCGCACAGTGGCAAACTACCGGCGGCGGTAGTACCACCACCTACACGGTAGATTTTAATGCAGGTGATGGCAGCGGAACTCCGCCGGCTTCACAAACGAAAAATTCCGGCCAAAGTATTACACTGCCGGGTCAGGGGGATATGACCGCGCCAACCGGAAAAAGCTTTAACGGCTGGAGTACGGGTGGACAAAACTATACGGCAGGCGCGAGTTACACCGTAAATGGAAATATAACCTTTACCGCACAGTGGACACAAAACACCGGTACTCAATATACCGTAACCTTCAACGTAAACGGTGGAAGTTCGGTCGCGCCCCAGACTGGAAGCTCTGGCACCCAAATCACCTTGCCGTCTACTTCGCGGAGCGGCTACACTTTTAACGGCTGGTTTACCTCCGCAAGCGGCGGGACCAAAGTTGGAAATGCAGGCGCGTCCTACACCGTAACCAGCACTACCACGCTTTACGCGCAATGGACGACAACCGTTAGCGTCCCAAGCGCACCTACCGGCGTAACGGCGACGGGTCAGTCACAGATAACCATACGAATTTCTTGGAATGCCGTATCGGGCGCGACAAGCTATCATGTTTATAGAGCCTCCTCATCTTCCGGTTCTTATACTGAGATTACTGGATTTACGGGCACCACATCGACTTCTTACGATGATATTACTGCCAATACTGCTACTGCCACTACTGGGAAAACCTGGTATTACAAGGTTACTGCGGAAAACAGTGCCGGTGAAAGTGCCCTATCATCAGCTGCGTATGCGACAACTCCGGTAGCGGCACCAAACGAGCCTTATTCAATGATTGCACAACCACAATCCACAACGAGCATAAAGCTTACTTGGGATACTGCAATACGCGCAGTCAGCTATAAGCTATCCCGTTCAACAAGTTCCACTGGTACGTTTGTCCAGGTGTATTCCGGTAGCAACACAACATATACAGATACCGGTTTGATTCCGAATACAGCGTATTATTACAAAGTTGTTTCCGTGAACAGTGGAGGTGAAAGCGCAGCAACAACAGCTTCAACTATGACACAAATGCAGTAGCGTGGTGTCTTAAGTACCCCTCAATGGCCAGATCATGCGCTCGGCGTTTCGGAACAACTACGCGCCACCATCCATCTTGGCTTCTGGCTCCTTTGCCCCAGTTATAAAACCAGGCATAGCAACTGCGGCGACAGCTTCATAGAAAAAAAAGCCCTCCAGCAGCGGGGGGCTTTTTTATGGGGCTAGAGGGGTTGCGGACAGGGAATGAGGAAAATGAGGTATATAGGGTAGCAGCATGTTTTTTATGGTGCTTCCCATTCCATAGCTTTAAAAGTCTGGGGTGTTTCAGCTGCCGTAACCGATTCACCGCTTTGTACCAATACAACCCCCTTGTTTCTGCATAGATTCGCACTTTTTCAGGAACGATACCGCCCGCGACCGCGCCAACCAATATACGCTTATCACCGTGATTGTCCATATATTCCCGTATCCTGGCTATCCGATCCAGATGTTTATCGACATCGCCAGTCGTTAAGTAGGTCTTCAACCGGCATCGCGTAATCGCCGTTTTGGAGCATGTCAACGAGCCTTTAGATAGGTGTATGATTAGGCATGATAGAGGAATGTACCAATCAAAATAATTACAGGTCCGGTCTATATCAGGCCCGTGGTTTACTGGTTCAGGGCTATGCGGATATGCGCCGGGACCGGCTCTATTTTATCGGACGCCTTGAGGATGGCAGGTCCTTTGCGATTATGGAATCCCGGTGGCGGCCTTCCTTCCATATTGACGCGGTGAAACGAGGCCGGTGTACCGCGCTGCTGGCGGCGCTCCCCTACGAGCTAGGTCCTGCGGGGCTGGAGTCCTTTTCCGGGAAAGATACGCTCCTCTGTCTCAGTTTTACCCGGTATCGGGACGGTCTTGCTGCGGCCCGGCTCATCGAACAGGCGGGTATCAAAAGCCCTGACGCGGGCCTCAAACCCACCGCTGCGTTTCTGACCCAGCGGTATATCCGGGGACCTGTGGAAATCCGGGGAAGCTGCCGTCCTGGGCGCTTACCGGAACGGCGGGTGGATCTGGTCTTCCCGGACCCGGAAATGGTTCCCCTGGGTCCGGCTCAGTCTGACGGCGTACCGCCGCTGCGGGTTCCCCTGCGTATTGCTTCTATTGATATTGAAACCGATACAGAGGATGGATCCATCAGGGCGGTGGGCATTGCCGCTGCGGATGATCCGGCATCGGTCCATCCTGTTCTGGTCCGCGGCCTGGTCCGGGTCGTGGCTGGGAATGTGCAGGGCAGCGGGGGGGCGGAGGGGTTACAGCTGTTGTTTCATCGGGATGAAAGGTCCCTGCTCAGGGCCTTCATCGCCGATATTCACGCCTTGGACCCAGATGTGATCACCGGGTGGAATTTTCTGGATTTTGATGGGAAGCACCTTGCGGCACGCTGTGCCTATCACGGTATTCCCTTTGCCCTGGGACGGTCGGTGGAGGAGGCCCGGTATTTTGCCGGAGAGGGCAGGCGTTCTGCGGCTGCTATCGTACCAGGCAGGCAGGTCATTGATGCCCTCAGAATCGTTCGCGCCGGACCTAAGCAGGGTAATTTCTCCGATTATACCCTGGAGACTGTTGCCCAGGCCGTGCTTGGGGAGGGGAAGCTGGTGGCCGAGGCCGGCACCAATAAGATCGCTGCGCTAAACCAGTTGTACCGGGACGATATCCGCCGGTTTGGGGAGTATTGTTATCAAGACGCGGAACTGGTCTTAAGGATTTTAGCTAAGACCGGCCTGTTCCGGCTGACCCTGGAGCGGGCCTGTCTGACCGGTGTTTCCCTGGATAAGGCGTGGACTAGTGTGGTCAGTTTTGAGCAGATCTACGGGATGGAGCTGCGTAAAAAGGGCATCAGCCCGCCTCCGGCTGTTTCCACCATCAATGTTTCAGGCGCCGCAGGAGGCACCCTGCTTGAGCCGCTGCCCGGGATTTTTAACAATATCACGGTCTTTGATTTCCGCAGCCTCTACCCTACTATCATGCGTACCTTCAACATCGATCCCCTGGCCCACGCACGGGCGCCTTTACCAGGTGAAGTGGAATCGGCTGTCGCCCCTTCACCCCGCATCGTTGCGCCTAATGGTGCGGCCTTTTCCCGTGAACCGGGGCTGCTGCCCGCCCTCATCGCGGAGTATTTTGCCGCCCGGCAGCTTGCCCTGGATGGCGGGGATGAAACCGCTGCCCATGTATATAAAATCCTCATGAATAGTTTTTACGGGGTCTTAGGCACCAACGCCTGCCGTTATGGCCGTACCGAATTGGCCGGTGCGATCACCTCCTTTGCCCGGAAATGGCTGCTCCTCTCCCGGGACTGGTTTGTGGAACAGGGGTACCGGGTCATCTACGGGGATACGGATTCGCTCTTTGTGGAAAGCGCCCTGAGCGACACAGCGAAATACGGAGATTTTCTTGAACAGGGCACAGACCTCACGGCCCGGCTCAACCGTTTCCTCACCGACAAGATATACGGGGAATATGGCCTGGAATCCTTCATGGAACTCAGGTTTGAGAAGGTATACCGCCGGTTTATGATACCCCCTCTTCGAGGTTTCCAGGATAAGCAGGAAAACCGGGGGAGGGCTAAGGGATATGGGGGCTACCTCCTCCACCCGGAAGGCGGCGTATCCCTGGAGGTAAAGGGTATGGAGGCAGTACGGAGTGATGCAACCCCTCTGGCCCGGCGCTTACAGCTTGAGCTTCTGGAATTGGTATTTTCAGGTGGTGATGAAACGGCGATGCAGGACAAAGTTTTCGAGACCCTGGGGCAGCTCCGTTCCGGGAACTTAGATGGGGAACTGGTCTACCGGAAACGGCTCTCCCGGGCCCCGGAAACCTATACTTCCTCGACTCCACCCCAGGTGAAGGCCGCCCGTGCGCTGGGCTGGAAGCAGCGCCGGGGCATTGTGGCCTTTGTCTGGACCGTCAACGGTCCTGAAGCGGCGGAGCTTCCCCACGGGGCTTTTGACTATGATCACTATACGGATTCCCAGGTCTTGCCCGTGGCCCGGTCCATTGCCGCTGCAGCGAACTGGGATACGGCAATTTTCCCCCAAAAAGGCCGGGGAGCGTGGCAGGCATGGCGCGCCCTGGAAGAAGGCCAGATGGAACTGGACCTATAAGTCCCATTACCTTTCAGTAGACATTCGTGAAACCGGCTCCGCTTCACTGGACATTCGTGAAGTGGTGTTTTCCGCAGACATCCGGGAAAGGGTCTCCACCGCAAGCCCTCGTTGATCAGAGGACAGCTTTTCGATCAAAAGGGCGTAATACCGCGTAAGCAGGGCAAGCTCCTGGGTAAAGGCATCGCTATCCTGTAGTTCCTTTTTCACCTTTGCCAGTTCTATGCCGGTTTCCCTGGCCCGCTGCAAGGCTGTTTGAAGGCGACTCGGCTCATCCTCTGCTGTATAGTAGCGATCACCGATATCCTTGAGGGCCTCGGCAAATTGTACCATGGCCTCTGAATAGCGGACCATACGGTCGGTATGAGCATCCGCCGGATCTGAAGGGGATACGTGGAGGGTCTTTTCAAAGGGCCTGCCGACCTGGTCCTGTGCATGGACCTGAAAGCTGGCAAGCTCATTCCCCGACACTTGAGGCGGAATCCGGTAGTGTACCACCAGGGTTTTGTAATCCCCCTGAAAGAGCGTCGGTACTTGGTACATAATACGGTTGTTTTCAATCTGGTGCGGGTAGCCCCAGGCTCCCAGGATCGCAATACCCGGCATAAACGCCAATGCCAGCTCCATATCCTGAGCAGCCGGAATCGCTATGCGTTCAAACTTCTTATCCGTATCGAAGGTCTCCCGCATCAGTTCCCGGTTGTCTAAAGAACGGGAACTCCCCCGGCCTTGCTCTGCCAGGAGTCGCAGGAATTCCTCATCAAAATCGCCTCCCACTCCCAGGGTGGAAAGGGCAATACCCTGCTCCCTATAGGTTTTCAGGGGTTGATACAGCGGGGTCCCGGTATCGCTGAATTCGAAGGTACAGACCTCGGTATTACTGCCTGACCCAGAACCGGAAACCGTGCCTTCAAAATCAAGGTATTCTTTACCGTTTTTTATCCGCACCTCAAAGGGGATAGGGGTACGCGCCGATTCGTGGTAATCATAATTCTGCACATACACCCGGTATTGCCCTGGAGTCCCACGGTACCAGAACACATTTTCCACAGGCTTCGTGGTTTCCCCGGTGACATTCCGATCCACATCCAGTATGCCGCCGGTGGAATCCTTCTTCTTATCGTAATACAGCTCCTCTCCCAACGGGTTTACCACATGGAGGTCCAGATCGTTCCGGTTATACCATATCAGGGAAATCCCGATGTCCCCGGAATGTGCCTGGGCCTTGGCAAGCCGGGCGGAAAGCTCGGTCCCATCGGTCAAGAGGAGGACCAGGTTCACCCCGTCCTTCTGGTAATTGACCAGGGCCTCTTTGGATGCGAGCTCAAGCCCCGGTTCCAGCTTCGTTCCCCCCTGGGGGACAAGGGTCTGGACCGCGTCACGGAAGCCCTGACGTTTTTGAAGGCTGTTCATCAACGTGGATGAAAATAACACCTGGGGGGTATCGTTAAAACCGATCAGCCCCAGGGAGTCAAAATCCCGGATTTTGTTCACGAAGCTCTCCAGGGCTTCCTGGATCCAGGCGATCTTATCCGCTTCAGCCATAGAATTAGAAGTATCGATCACAAAAACCAGGTTCAGAGGTGGCAACTCCGCAAAGGGCCGGGTCTGTCCCTGGAGGCCGATCTGGAGGATACCCTCTTGGCCTTGATCGGTCATGCGGGTAAACCGGTTGTACAAGTAGACACCCACCCCCTCGGTTTCCGGATCCGGGTATTGGTAATCAAAAGAAGCAATATACCGGTCGGCATCGATCTCTTCGGAGGGCACGATGATTCCCTGGTTCGCACGGTACCGGTTTCTCGTACCCAGGGCGGCGCTTTCTGTAAACCCCTCACCAAAGGCCCAGTAAGGGATACTGAAAACCACGATGACCCAGAACAAACGGTTCAGGATATGTTGGAGCATAGTTCCTTCTTTCTATCTTTAAAATATAAAAACAAACACACTACTATAAGCTGGAACGTACTACCCGGAAGCCAATATAGCTATTCAGGGTCGTATGAGCGGCATGCGCTCGATTGGCGGAACGCAGGAATCGAGCCTCGCTGTACCAGCTCCCCCCGCGGATCACCGCATCGGCATTGATGGAGCCATTCAGGTCTGCTGAATTATAGGCCGTCTTATACTGATCCCAGCACCATTCATAGACATTTCCATGCATATCATACAGGCCCCAGGCATTCGGTGTGAAGCTCCCTGCCGGCGTTGTTTTGTTCCGGTATATCCCCGCTGGATTCTTTTCATAGGGATAATTCCCATCATAATTACCCTGCTCAACAGTCAAATTATTCCCCGTATTAAACACCGTGGTGGTACCTGCCCGGCATGCGTATTCCCATTCAGCTTCTGTGGGTAAACGGTATCCATTGGCATTATGAATCCAGATTATTTCTGTTTCACTGATCGTATACGCCGGTGTCAACCTTTCCCGCTCGCTCCGGGCATTACAGTACCGTACCGCATCGAACCAGCTTACCCGTTCCACCGGCAGCTCTGGGTCTTTGAATTCGCTGGGATTCGTCCCCATGAGGGCCTCATATTCCTCCTGCGTTACTTCATACCGCCCCATATAAAACCCGCTCATCATAACCTGATGTTCTATTTCATCAGGATCCCGGAACGATTCTGCCCCAGGACTCCCCATGGTAAAGACCCCAGGTTCTATGCGTACCAGATTATTCCCGGTATTTTCAGTATGGGTACCAATATGGGTAATGGTATCATTGGTTTGTGTCCCGGTCATTACTGCTGCAAATTCCGGTATTAAGTCCAGTTCACCGGTAATGACCGTATATTCCAGTTCACCTTCGCTTACAATATCTGCATTTGCAGCATTCAATATAAAACCCATAACCAGATTCGTTGCTCTCAGGTTCAACGCATCCCCGGTCAGTACATACTGGACATTGGCTGCGGTTCCTATGGCCTTGATGCGCTCACCATCAATGATGCCAGAAGGGGTTCCCCGTTCAGTACCAGTTGTAAGCGCCCAGGGCACCACGGCATATTTCTCCGTATTAGCGAGGTCAATGGTCAATAAACGAGTCAATAAAGTGGTGTCTACCCCTCCGGCAGCAGGGGTATAAAAGGGCAGTATCGCAAGGGTGGGCTTATTCGCCGGTATCTGGGTAGCGTTCAATATCTTTTGCGCTATATCCGGCAGTGGGGTTCGCAGATCTTTTATTTCACCGTATTTCCGGTAATCCCCGGCCAGCACTTGCAGGGTCCCGGTGTTTACTATGTTGATAAGCACCAGATTGCCCTCCGCCAATCTCTCGGTATGTACGGTTACCGCAAAATCGGCATACAAGGCATTTTTTACCCCCTCTGGATTGGCGGGCTCCTGGGATTGCAATTCCGTGATGAGGCCATTGAAATTGGTATGAGTGGGTACCATGGTAAAGGCATTACGGATACTATCCAGGTTTGCCAGGAGTATTATAATGGTTTCCTCATCCCCACCGGTTTGATCGGTAAAGGGCAGCAACACCAGGGCCGGCTTAGGCTGCACCTGAGCGGCAAGGGAGACACCCATTAGTAACATGAGGGTTAGTAAGCTGGGCAATTTTTTCACGATACTGTTCTCCTCAATTTTTATCTCAGTCAATAACTTGAATACATAAATTGCTATTATTTCTAATATATCATATCCTGTTGAGAATCGCAAGTAATCTACAGGGGGTGCCCTTGATTTGGTATACTATTTTCCGGTTTGGGTTCGCCGTTATATTCGTTGGGCTTCATGGCGCCATGATCATCGGCCTTGTGCGGGAATGGCTCCGGGATAAACGGATCTGCCTTGGGACGGAGCGTCTTGCCCTCTCCCCGCTTCCCACAGTCTCGGTGATTATCCCGGTTCATAATGAAAGCCTCCGCATAGGGGGCTTGCTGAAAAGCCTGGCCCTCCAGGATTATCCCGGGGTGGAGTATATTTTTATTGACGACCACTCCTCTGATGAAAGCCCCCGGATGCTCCTTGATTTTGCCGCCGCGTGTTCATCACCGGGAACCAGGGCGGCTAAAGTCCACATTATTACCTTGCAGGAAAACCCCGGACCGAACCACAAGCAGTATGCCCTGGGCAGGGGCATTGAAATCGCCTTTGGGGAATTCATCCTCTTTACCGATGCAGACTGCGAGGTGCCCCGGAGCTGGATTTTTTCCATGGTGGCCCGAATGCAGGCTGATGCACGAACCGGCATTGCCATCGGACCGGTCTTTAAAAGGCCGGAAGCCTCCCCTGGGGTTGTTCATTCCACCGGCTTCTTTCACCTGTATCAATGTTTCGACCATGCCATAAGGTACCTGTACCTGGCCGGTTCAACCGGCCTTGGCGCTGCCGGAGGCGGGTTCGGGAACAACCTCATCCTCCGGCGGGCAGTGCTGGAAGCCATCGGCGGTTATGATACGGTACCACCATCTCCCACAGAAGACGCGGCCCTCATTTCCCAGGTCCGGTCCTGTTCGGCCTATAAGATCCGCTCGGTATGCGGGCAGGATGCCCATGTGATAACCAGCCGGGAAACATCCTGGAAGGACTTCATCAACCAGACCCTCCGCTGGAATAATGGGGGCCTCTTCAGTCCTGATCCCTTTACCCGTTTTAACTTCGGTTTCCTGATGATTACCATTTCCATGGGCATCATCGCCATACCGCTCCTGCCTTTTTTCCCGTCCCTCTGGCCCCTGAGCGCGGCAGTACTCCTTGCCATGACCGGCAATACCATCGCCACCCTCAGTCTTTTCGGGTCATCCCTCCCCAAAGCCGGGGCCGCCTACCTCTTGCAGCTTGTCTTTACCCCCATATACTTTACCTATCTGACGATTTTGGGCTTTTGCGGGGTTAAAGTTCACTGGAAGGGAACCCCGGTAAGCTAGAGGGTGATCTCCTGTTTTCCCCCCTGCATATCGCTGAAGACGGCGACTCCGCTTTCAAGATAGAAGATCTCGAAGACATCGTCATCTGCGGTGTACATCCGTTTCAGGTTGGGCATAATTTCCAGGGCCTTTTCCTTGGCCGCCTTAGCCGTATTAAAGGCTACCTTCCCGCTGATCCGCAGGGTCCGGCCATCAGGGGAAACAGAGCTGATTTCCACCTTGGGATTGGCCTTCATCTGCTGGGACATCGGCTTCTGCTTGTTGGTACCGAAGGACAGCTTCCCCTCATAGACCATGACGAAACTGAGGGGCCGTACCCGCGGCTGATCCCCATCCACAGTGCCCAGAAAGAAGGCCTTATTATCCTGTAGAAATTTGATTACTTCATTCATATCATTACCTCTGGGATTACTATAGTTTAATCCACGGGCCAGATCAAGGGGGCATCCAGCTTTTGTACCCCTAAAACTGAAAGTAAACAAATTGCTGGGAATCTGCAGCTCTTAACAAGAGAATGATGAGGATGAGGCCAAAATATATACTATACCGGATAGCAAGAGGGTATCTTTGTACGTTTCTCCAGGCATCTGCCTTTAATGATACAAAATCATAGCACAAAAGCAGTACAATTCCACAACAGCCCTTGAGGACATTTTGTTTCCTTGGTACGGACCAGGCAGTTAACATATAGTTTTTTGGATTCTCTATACCGGAAAACAAATGGGATATAATATAGAAGGCATCAGCGATGGTATTTGCCCGAAAGAATATCCACGTAAAGCACACAAAGAAAAATACCAGCACAACACGGAAGAGCCAGGGGAGGCTGCTTTTTTGTTTTATAGGGCTTGGCAGTACCTTTTCTACTATTTGACTGATTCCATGTAATCCGCCCCAGAGCACAAAGGTCCAATGTGCGCCATGCCATAAGCCGCTTGCCAAAAAGGTGATGAGTACATTCCACTTGTGCCTTGTTCGATTACCGCCCAAGGGGATATACACATAGTCCCGAAACCATGTTGATAATGAAATATGCCATCTGGTCCAAAACTCTTTTATGGAAGCTGAAAAACAGGGACTTTTAAAATTGGTCATTAAGGATATATCAAATAGTTTTGCAACCCCAATGGCAATATCAGAATAGCCAGAAAAATCGCAGTAAATCTGAAACGCAAATAAGACTGTGGCAAATATGAGTACAAATCCTGAGTACATCCTGAGGTTATTATACACCGAATCAATATAGGGTGCGATATTATCCGCGATCACCAGTTTTTTGAAAAATCCCCAGGCAATCAGTTTTATACCGAGGACAGCATTATCACAGTTACAGGTATGCTGTTTCTTTATTTCAGGTAGCAGGCTTTTGGAACGCTCTATTGGACCTGCGACTAATTGAGGAAAAAAAGACACAAACACCGCATATTTTCCGAAATGCCTTTCTGCGGGTATGATCCCTTTGTACACATCTAGTACATAACTCATGGTTTGGAAGGTGTAAAATGAAATCCCCACAGGCAGCAACACTTTGAGGGTCAGGTGATGTACTGGCAGTGAAAATACCTGTAAACAATATACCAGCGATTCGCTTACAAAATTAAAATACTTAAAAAAGAACAGTATCCCCAAACTGAGGGCGACACCTAAGAGCATGAGCAGTTTTTTTGTTCTCTTACTTGCTATTTTTTCCATCAAAAGGGCACAGAGATACGAAAGTATTGTGGTGAATAGTATTAAAAAAATATAATTGACATTCCAGCTCATGTAAAAATAGTAGCTGGCAACTAATAGCACCATCCAGCGCCGGGTATGCGGAATGAGCCAAAAGAGCGTAAAAACGACGGGTAAAAAAATCATAAAAGATACTGAATTAAAAAGCATGGGAATTTCCTTTGTTGATTTGAGTATTCAGGAGCGCAAAGAAGGCATCTCTGTTGTTTTTGGTAACATAATAACCAAACCCCTGGGCTTGTAATGGTTCATCAATGCCATTATCGAAGATTCTATCAATGATCATATCTCCAACCGAAATTTTGTAATGGCTGGTTTCATGATAATAGTTGTTATTGGTGGTAACATCGTTAATGCTGGAAAAATTGTAGTATTCGGTTATATCAGACAAACGGTGTAAAAAATCAAGGTATCCGTTTTCTACGGATTTTTGATAGGTTAGTACGTGCATCGGGTTGGTAAAAATGAGTAAGCGGATATTATGTACATTGCATAAATCAATAATTTTTTGAATCTCCATGATGGCTTCTTCTGTTCGGTTATCATATTGATCGCCCCATGCTGGTACAGCTTCATCCCAGTTGTATTTTTTTAAAGATACAGTGCTGTTTCTCAATCTTCCCCCGTTTTTGTAAAATTGTTTTCTATAATTTTGTTCATCGCTTTTATGTGAAAGGATTATTGGTACTGATATTAATACATTTGGGTTAAAATAGTTTAGTAAAAATGTAATAGTCTCCATGATACCATTGCTTTCAGGAGGAGGAGTACGTAAGAGTTGATTTTTGTGTAGTTTTGGATTTACAAAACAAGCAAGATTATCAATACCTATCAAGACCATTCTTGGAACAATACCAGTTTGCAGAAATGTTTCCAGATTGTTAAGATGCTCCAGAGGAACACCTTCTGAATAGGTCATGTTGTAACAATGCAAACCCTTCATTCTATCAACATCAATTCCGCTGACTCGTGAAGAACCGAAGAGGTATGCGTTAAACCTATCAGGATTATCCAGAATGTAACGCATCTTCACATAGTTTTTATTCGGTTCGACCCCGTTATCCCGTATATTGTTGTAATGGAATACGTTATAGGGGTCTATAACCACCGGCAATACCACGGTTATGAGTATGCTAAACACAGCACATGGCAACAATTTGAGTAAGAATTCCTTCATTTCAGTTTCCTACGCCCCTCCTCTTGAAAAATAATCGTAAAATCGTATTTAATATTATCAGAATACTACTACTTAGAATAAAAATATATCGTAATATACTTATAATGTCAACATCGTTTTATGATTTTTCTCATATTTTTTACTTATGGGGTTTAAAGAAAATTTAAAAGCACAGTTGAAATATGCTGATATGCTTGTAAAAGAACTTGCTGCATTATCCGGTATAAAAAAACAGACCATTGACAGTTACTTGAGGGAATGTGGTTACACTCCCTCCGTCGATGCCGCCGTCAAAATTGCACAGGTGTTAGGCGTTTCAGTGGAATACCTGGTAACTGGACACGAAATGTCCCGTGAAAAAAAGTTTGCATATTTGACTCCTGAAATACGGTCGGCAATACAAATCATTGAACAGCTTGATGAAAATGACCGCACGATTGCCCTTGCATTGTTAAAAACCCTGAAGACCCATCAAGATGCGGTAAAGCACAGGAAATAGTAGTTTTAGTAGACGGCCTGCCAATAATAGCGTATAATAGCTTTATGCTTGGATTTCTTGTAAAAAAGACCTTTTTTGATCTCTGGGATAATTTGTTCAGGGTTGCCCTGGTAAATTTAGGGTTTATCGCCTCAGTGTCCCTTCCGGTTTTTATCCCCTCTCTGCTGGAATCCCTTCCTGCCCTTTCGGTGGCCGTCTTTGGTGTGGGCATCTTATGGTGTTGTGTGTATCTGGCCGCTGCGGCCCTCTCTCTTAAAGCGGTATCGGATTATGGCTCCTTCGGGTTTGGGGATTTTTTTGCGAATCTCAGGCGCGCCTGGCCTGCAGGACTGGTGATGGGAGGCTTTGTATTCCTGGGCTGGATTCTGGTGAGCGTTGCCATTCCTTTTTATATGAACATGGAGAATTCCCTGGTGGGCTTGTTACTGGCGGCGGTGATTTTCTGGACCATGGTGGTGGGTATCCTTTCGCTCCAGTTCTTCCTCTCAATCCGCTCCCGGCTGGATACAAACATACTCAAGGCAATAAAAAAATGTTTTATCATCTTTTTTGATAATCCCGGGTTCTGCATCTTTTCCCTGGTGTATAACACCGTTATGGTGGCCCTCTCGGTGCTGCTGGCCCTGCTCTTTCCCGGACCTGCGGGAATGTTGCTGTACCTGGACGAAGCCCTGCGGCTGCGGCTCCTCAAGTACGACTGGCTTGAGGTAAACCCCGATGCGGACCGGCGCCGGATTCCCTGGGATGCTATTTTGATTGATGAACGGGAAAAGACCGGAACCCGGTCGTTGAAGAATTTCATTTTTCCCTGGAAGGATTGAGATGTCGTCACACTTAACCGAACTGGATATGATTATTCGTTTAGGGCTTGGATTCCTGGCAGGCGCCATCATCGGGTTTGAACGGTCCAGCCGGCATCAGGTGGCAGGTCTGCGGACCCATGTGCTCATCGCCACTGGTGCAACCCTCCTGATGCTCCTGTCCATCTGGCTTCCCCAGGAGTTTTCCGCCATGAAAAACGGGGACCCCGGACGAATCGCGGCCCAGGTGGTTTCCGGCATTGGTTTCCTCGGGGCCGGGGCCATGATCCGGCTGGGTAACAACATCAAGGGGCTTACCACTGCCGCTTCCCTGTGGCTCATCGCGGCCATCGGGCTGGCCATCGGTGCAGGTATGTTCCTGGCCGCAGCAGTCGCAGTGGGCATCACCCTCATCACCCTCATCATCTTAGGGGTCTTTGAAAGACGCCTGTTCCCCTCGG
>JAITNU010000131.1 GCA_031290325.1 Treponema sp. | reverse complement strand
GGCTCCGGTTCGCTTATGAAGCTGGGAACCCACATCAATGCTGCAGGCATTGAGGTGATTCCTTCAGGGTCCATACTCTTGGATGAGGCCCTGGGTATTGGCGGCTATCCCCGGGGGCGCATCATCGAAATTTACGGGCCTGAATCTTCCGGCAAGACCACCCTGGCGCTGCACGCCGTTGCAGAGGCCCAGAAACTGGGGGGCATCGCCGCCTTTGTGGATGCCGAACATGCCCTGGACCCGATATATGCGAAGAACCTGGGGGTTAATATCGACGAACTCTGGATTTCTCAGCCCGACACTGGGGAACAGGGCCTGGAAATCGCCGAAAGCCTGGTCCGTTCCGGGGCAATAGACGTTATTGTGGTGGATTCTGTGGCGGCCCTGACTCCCCAGGCGGAAATTGAGGGGGATATGGGGGACTCCCACATGGGGCTTCAGGCGCGGCTCATGAGCCAGGCCCTGCGGAAGCTCACCGCGACTATCGGGAAGTCCCGGACTATTCTCATCTTCATCAACCAAATCCGTATGAAAATCGGGATCATGTTCGGGAACCCTGAAACTACCACCGGGGGCAATGCCCTCAAGTTCTATTCCTCGGTACGCCTTGAGGTCCGTAAAACCGAAACCATAGAAAAAGGAGATGCCGATGCTATCGGAAACCGGGTACGGGTCAAGGTGGTGAAAAACAAGGTGGCCCCCCCCTTCAGGCGGGCGGAACTGGAAATCATGTTCGGGAAGGGGGTTTCAGCCATCGGAAGTCTTCTGGATGCGGCGGTTAAATATGAGATCATCGATAAAAAGGGGGCCTGGTATGCCTATGGGGAAGAGAAGGTGGGCCAAGGCCGGGATAACACCAAGGTCTACCTGGAAGAGAATCCGGCTATTGCCAAAGAAGTAGAAACAAAACTGCGGAAGCTCATGTTCCCTGGCAGGGAATTGCCTCAAGGCGGGTACCAGCCCGGCGGGAATATCAAAGATGGGGAAGCGGAGACAGATATCAAGAACAGGGTTGTAAAGAACACGGCTGATGCAGGCCAGGATGAAACATCCGACGCGGAGTATACCGCGCCTTCCATTCCCGCGGCAACTGCCATACCAGAGACTGTGGATGTCCTGGTCGTAGCCCCTCCTTTAGAGGAAGCTGGGGACAGAACTGCTTCAGGAGAAGCTCCTGCCAGGGGGCCGGGTCGTCCCCGGAAAACAACCTTTGCCCCGGTGTAGCCGGTTATCGGACAAACCGCCTTACATGAATACTCAAGGCTAAACCAATCCCGGTCATGGCTGAAATAATGGCAGAGCCTCCGTAGGACATAAAGAGGAGGGGTATGCCCGTTATCGGCATGATCCCCATAGTCATCCCCACATTGATGAGGAAATGAAAGATATACATGCCTGACAGCCCTGCGGTGATATAGGAGCCGAAGGTATCAGAGGTAGCGTGTATGATCCTGATAAGCCTTAAGCATATCAGCATGAAGAGGACAAAAACGAGGATACCCCCCATAAGTCCCCATTCCTCGCTATAAATCGAGAAGATAAAATCCGTGCTCTGCTGGGGGAGGAAGCGGTAATGGCTCTGGGTCCCCTGGAGGTACCCCTTGCCCAAAAGACCTCCGGAGCCGATGGCCGTAGCGGATTGGATGATGTTCCATCCCGCCCCCTTGGGGTCTACATTGGGATCAAGAAATACGATGAGCCGCATGAGCTGATAGTCCTTGAGTACCTTATGGGAGAACATCGAAGCCCCCAGGGAGAAAATAACGATTGCCACGCCATAGAGGATCCAGAAAAAATACTGTTTCTTGTAAAGGAGCAATCCCAGCAGGGAGATTATCCCCACCAGGGTCAGCGCCAGCACCGTGGCCCCCACAAAATGGACATTGGTCAGGATCATAAGGGAGGGCATACTATTTCTCAGAATGTACTGCTGCCACAGGGGTAACACCATGATGGTTCCGGTTAACCCAATAAAGGCCCCTAAGAAAATGACGTACCTGATAGAAACCCCGGCAATAAAGGTCATGACCAGGAGTATGGGGATGAACACCAGGGAGGTTCCAAAATCAGGCTGAATCAGTACCAGCCCCATGGGGATGAACACGATAACGCAGGCTACCAGAAAGCGGATAAATGAGTCGTTTTTTTGTTTTGAAGTATGCAGATACCGGGCAAGAAACAGGATAGTGGTGATCTTGGCAAATTACGAAGGCTGGATGCCGAAGGAACCAATACCGATCCATGCACGGGCGCCGTTCACCGTATGGCCGAATATACAGGTATAGGTGAGCAATCCAAGCGTTCCCAGGTAGAAGTAGAGGGAAAGACCCAGGAGCCGCTGGTAATCGACCATGGCCAGCACCAGGGCGAGTATGAGCCCGCTGATACCCCAGATGATCTGCTTTATATATTCGGTGGAAACCGGCACCCCTGTGGAGCTCATCCCTGATGAATAGATAAAGAGCACCCCGAAGACCGTCAGGGTGATAGCGGCCAAAAGAAGGAAAAAATCAATGTCTAAGAGGTTCCGTATTTTCATTATTCTCGACGTCCTTGTCCCGGGAGGGGCGGTGTGGTATAGCTCAAGCCCAGGCGCCGCTTTTCCAGCGTCAGGGTCTGTGCCGCTTCTTCATAGGTCTGGTTGGCAAAGATACCCTGAAAAATGATCGCCGACGCATAGGTCCCCCACCATTGCCAGGGATTGGCTGCTTCAACAATGACGGAAACGATGACCCGTTCATCAGGATCAGCCGTTTCGTAGGGGGCGAAGGCTGTAAACCAGGAATGCCATTGATTCTGGAGTCCCACTTCTGCGGTACCGGTCTTTCCCGCGATGGTAACGGCCTCAATGTCCAGCACAGGCTTGGCGGTCCCGTCACTGATAACACCCCGCATATCCCGGCGAACTCCCCTGAAAACAGCAGGATCAATATCGCTTGTATGGAGGACCGTAGGACTAATACTCTGCTCCACCACGCCGGTGAGAGGGTCCCGGACCTCCTTGAGGATATGGGGGGTGTAGATAACACCGTCGTTCACCACCATGGCGACCATATCGGCCATTTGGAGGGGTGTTACCAGCGTGAAGCCCTGGCCGATAGACATGTTCATCGTATCACCTCCCACCCAGCGTTCATGGAAACGGCGATCCTTCCACTGGGGAGTCGGAATGAAGCCGGAAATCTCACCA
Source organism: Treponema sp. (assembly GCA_031290325.1). Classification (GTDB taxonomy): domain Bacteria; phylum Spirochaetota; class Spirochaetia; order Treponematales; family Breznakiellaceae; genus JAITNP01. The sequence continues at coordinate 14,481 of JAITNU010000131.1, read as the reverse complement.
GGAAGGTCAATGCCGGTCAGCTCTCCATACCCGTAGTCCCGTGCGTATGATACAATCCGTTCAACTCCCAAGTAATCCCGTCCCACGGTCCAGTAATAAATGTCACAGGACTGGGCCATACCCTGCTGGAGGTTAAGGTGTCCGTGCCCGGGCTTGCGGATATGACAGCGCCAGAGCCGGTCTCCGTAGGTCAGTTCCCCAAGACAATCCACGGTTTGCTCAGGGGGAAAGACCTTTTCCGCCAAAATCCCGGTGGTCATCACGATCTTGAAGGTTGACGCCGGGGGATAGCTTGACTGGATGGCCCGGTTGAGAAAGGGTTTATTGGGATCATTGATCAGGGTCTGATATTCGCTCCCCATATCGTTGCGGTTAAAGAGGTTGGGATCATACCAGGGGTAAGAAACCATGGCGAGGATCTCACCGGTAGTGGGCCGCAGCACCACCGCCGCGCCGATGCGTTTACCCAGGGCCTTCTCGACTAATTGCTGGATCCGCCAATCAATGGACAAAACGAGATTTTTGCCCATCACCGGCGGTTCCCGTCCGCTCTGATCCCCAGATACCCGCCTGCCCCTGACATCGACGGTACGGGTTTCCTGGCCTTCCTTACCCCGTAACAGCTCATCGTACTGCCGTTCTATCCCGGCCTTACCAATCAGATCCCCCTGATGATACCCCTTGTTATAGAGCATGGTGAGTTCATCACGGGTAATATCCCCCACATACCCGATGATATGGGACAGGCTCCCTATATCAACGTAATTCCGCATGGGCTTAGACTGCCAGGAAACCCCGGGCAGGGTATCGACCTGTTCTGCCAGGGTGGCTATGGTCGTAAAGGAAACATTGGCCGCCACTTCCACTGGCTGGTAGAGGTAGTAGTATTGGGGGGGGATTCTCCGGTCGATGTATTCACTGGGGATTTCCAGGATCCGGGCAACCTTTTTAATGAGGGTCGGTATTTCTCCGGGAGGTACCTCTGCAGGGGTAATGCTGACCGCGAAGGAATCGGTGTTGAGTACCAGGGGCTGATTGAAGGTACGGTCGTAGATTTCTCCCCGTTGGGCGGGAATAATCGTAACCCGGCGGGATATATCCTGTGCCTGGCGCCGGTATTCTTCACCGCTTAAGATCTGCATGCTGAAGAGTCTCCACGCATAAATCAGAAAAATAACGATGAAGAGTATCCGTAACAGGGTAATGCGCTTTTCATAGCGTTCTTCCCTGCCCGGTACTGGTGATGTCATCAGGGTTTCCTCCGTTCGATAAGAAGCAAGGACTTGAAGAGGTTCAGAAAACCAAATAAGAGGGGGGCTAACAGGGTATTAAAGAGGAATTCAATCCAGAAGGTGGGGGCCGTCAGGGTGTAGGTGGGCACTCCTTCGGTAAACAACAGGTGTAACCCAAAAAGGAACACCCCCTTGAACAGGGTGGCAGCCGCGCAGAGGGCCATAGGGAGGAACAGGGTATCCAGAAAGAAGGTCCCCTTCATCAGACCGGCCAAGGCGCCAACCAGGGTACGGAGCAGGGCGTTCAATCCCAGGGGCGCGGCGGAAAGAAAATCCAGGAGGATGCCGGAAAAAAACCCCGTCACCTGGCCGGTCATGATCCCGTTATTATAGGCGGTAAAAACGATGATCCCCAGGACGAGATCCGGAACCGCATGGTACACCGCAAGGCGCGCCAAGAGCGTGGATTGCAGCATGGCCGCGATAAGCCCGAAGAAGCTTGCCCATATAACCTTTTTAACCATCCGATTCCTCCGGGGCCTGCTCCACATCAAGCACAAATATGTATTCAAGGCGGGAAAAATCAATAGCCGATTCCAGTTCCAGATCCATGGAAATTTCGTCTTCCTGGTACCGCATCCTGCTCACCCGGCCTATGGTGATCCCCCCGGGATACACCCCTCCAATACCGCTGGTCATAATAACGTCGCCGGTATTGATCTCCTCCCTGGCCCGTTTCCGTATGAACCGCATGAGTAACGGCACATCAGGACTTCCCTGGCCTTCCACGATCCCCTCATACCGGGATTCGGAAAGCCGGGAAGAAACAAAGGCGCTCACATCGTAGAGGGGCATCACGAGACTTTCAAACTGTCCCGCCTGAATCACCTTGCCCACCAGCCCCTGCACGCCATTTTGATAGGCGATAACCGGCATATTATTGGAAACCCCGGCGTGTTTTCCCTTATTAATGACCAGGGCGGAAAAAAGATTATCCGGGTCCCGGCCAATGAGTTCCGCGGCAATATGCTTATACCCTAAGGACGATGAAAATCCGAGCTGCTCCCGTAAACGCCGGTTTTCCTGGCGTATCTCCGCAGCGCTCCGTTCAAGCTGCTCATACCGGGTCATCCGGTCGGTCAGTTCGGCATATTCTGTGCGCAAACGGGTAAGCTCCCGGATAGAGAGGATCGTGCGGGATACCAGGGATGTTGCCCCATGGATACCGTTGCGAACCCCGGAAAACAGAGATAAACCCATATCTTTGATATCCACGATAAAGCTCTGGGTGGAAAAGAACAGGATCAAGAAAGAAGCCACCGTAAGGACCACAAAAACAGTGGCCTCACGGGTAATATGACCATTGGGTTTTTTACCCTCCTCCATCCCCCGTACCCTATCCGTTTATATTATCATAAATACTGCGGGTATTATCGAATTCCCGGGCATATTCAAAATACTTGCCCGCCCCCAGGGCAACGCAATCCAGGGGATTTTCGGCAAGAATGACCGGAACGCCGGTTTCTTTGGAAATAAGTTTCGGCAGTCCCTTGAGCAGGGCGCCGCCGCCGGTCATCACAATGCCCCGCTCCACAATATCCGCCGCAAGTTCCGGCGGGGTCTGGCTCAGGGTGGTCTTGATAACATCAATGATTTGAATGATCGGGTCTTTCAGGGCTTCCCGGACTTCCCCGGAATCAATTTCCAACTGCCGGGGCAGGCCGGTAATGGCGTCGGTTCCCTTCATTTCGACCTTTTCGATAGTCTTATCCGGCGCGGCATTGCCGATCTCGATCTTGAGCCGTTCTGCCGTATGTTCCCCGATGATAAGGTTGTGGACACTCCGGACATGCTTGATGATAGACTCATCAAACTCATCTCCCCCCAGGCGTATGGCATTGGTAACCACCATACCCCCAAGACTGATAACGGAAATCTCCGTGGTCCCCCCACCTATATCGCAGATCATGTGCCCTGCAGGTTCAAAGATGGAAATATCCGCGCCGATAGCCGCCACGAGGCTTTCCTCAATGACGATCACTTCCCGTGCCCCGGCCTTGTAGGCGCTTTCCTCCACAGCCCGGCGTTCCACTTCGGTAATACACGAGGGAATCCCGATCACCATCCGGGGCTTGACGAAACGGTGCCGGGGAAGCACCTTGGAGATGAAAAACCGGATCATCTTTTCAGTAGATTCCAGGTCAGCGATCACCCCGTCCCGCATAGGTCTTATGGCCATAATATTCGCCGGAGTCCGCCAGAGCATCCGTTTCGCGTCAGTCCCGACCGCGACCACCCGTTTGGTACCCCGTTCAACCGCCACCACCGAGGGTTCATTTAATACAATACCTTTTCCGCATATATAAATAAGGGTATTACAAGTCCCTAAATCAATACCAATATCTGAAGAATTACTTCCAAACATAGTCTCCCTCCATTAATTACTATAATCGGCCTCTACTACATATTAAGCCGTTTTCTCGCAGGAACATGGGCCGGATCTATCCGAACTGCCCGTCGCCATTCCGCCCGTGCCCGGGTCGGATTGCCATCAGCGGCAAATAATTCACCTAATTGATAATGGGCTTCCGCATTTTCACCGCTTTCGGCCAGGATGGCCGTATACTGGGCTTCGGCTCCGGCATTATCCCCGCCCTTACCGAGGATACTGCCTAAAAGCAGCCGGGCCTTCACCACAACCTTAGAGTCCCTGGATTGCTCCACACACCTGAGCAGATACGGATATGCCGCATCTGATTCATTAAGGGCGATATAGGAATGGGCGATAGAGAGGAGCAGCAAATCCGAAGTATTGAGATCCTCAGTGACTTCCGCTTCCACCGGGTACAGGGCCAGGGTAAAGGAGGCAACGCTTTTCTGGTAATTGTGGACTGCTGCATAGGCAAGTCCCAAATACTCAGGGATATCCTGGGCATTATACGACAGGCTTCTCGCTTCCTCTAAAAATTTAATTGCCAAATCCGCATAATCCACACCTTTATAATAATATGCCTTGCCCAGAACATACTGAAGCCGGCCATCCCGGGGAGCTTCTCTGGACAGCAGGGCTTTTCGCAAAGACCAGATACCAGTGTCAATATAGGTCAGGGTATCAAAGTTATTGATCTGGGCAATGGCAAGCTGATAGGCCGCAAACCCATGGACCATCAGCAGAAAATGATCCATAGGTTTTGCAAGCAACCGTTCCTTACTAAGGTCAAATGTCTGGGTATACGAACCGGCTTCCCAGAGCTGTAACAATTCCTCTCGTTCATTTCCCAAGCGGTCCTTCCAGCTTATGAAACATACGGACAACACCGAGATAATTATGACAATAACAGCAGCCGATAGGGCTGTATGAAGGATCCGCTTCAGACGGAGTTGGCCATAATCGAATCCGGATCGTTTAGTAACCATATTTATACAAGATAATCATAAGACTTTATAGTAAAAAGTCAACTGATTGAAAAGTCACTCACCGCGAGGTCCGCGGAGCATTTCGGTGTAATATCGGCTTTCGATCCGGTTTTCGGCAATGCCGAGCTGCTGTAAGCAGGCCAATAAACGGGTCCGGGCGCCGGCGACGATACCACCTGTATCGGTGAGGATCTCCAGCTCCACAAACCAGCCGAGACCTGTCACCTGTGCCAGCTCCACGGTGATACCCTCATACTCCCAGGCCCAGCCCTGCTTGTGTTTGGCCACCCCCGGTTCAAGGCCCACCCGTCTGAGGAGTTCCTCAAAAGCCGCCTTATCGGAAACCTCGAATTCCCGTTCATCATTTACTTCGATGCCCTCCTGTACTTCCTTGATCTTGTAGGTTACCCATATCGTCTGCGTAACTTTGCCCGCAGCATCAGTGGTCACAACTTCCCGGATCCGTACCCCCGATGAGGGAGCCGTTTCCGTGCCGGCGGGATACCAGTAGGCATCCGCTTTTTCAAAGGCGGCGGGGTAGCCGGCCAGGGAGCATAATACCTTTTTCAGCTCCTGCGAATCATCAACCCATGCCTTTAATTCAATCTCAATAGCCATAGGATATAGTACCATTTTTTCGTTCTAATTTATAGGGACAAGGGGCTTAAACGTAAAGTATAGGGCAAATTCTTGTTTTATCATCTGATATTTGACATAGTTTTACAAATACCCGTGGATTTTTATCAAATTTTTTTAAAATATACTTGTCTATTTGGCAAAAGCAGGATATATATGTTCTTGTACCATAATAAATAAAGTTTGAAATACCGATAAAGTATTAATATGAACGTTCGATATGGTGTTTTATGTCTTTTTTTGGTGTTATTGGGGGCGATGGTTGGTGCAGAGGAAACCGTTCATATTGTTCAGAGGGGGGAGACGATTTATTCGATAGCCCGTTCCTATAGTGTTAAAAGCGAGGACCTGATGCGGCTGAATGGGATTAGCGATGCCCAGAAACTGCAAATAGGCCGGCGTCTTACTATACCCAGTTATATTGAATACCGGGTTACCCGAGGTGAAACGCTCTATAGTATAGCCCGGCAGCATGAAATGACACTGCAAGCACTTCGTACTATTAATAAGCTTACTCAGAATTATATATTAAAGGAAGGAGATGTGCTCCAGGTTTCCCGCGCTGGAGCGGGGGTGGAACGTCCCCGGTCTGCACCGGCGCAGAATACGGAAAAGCAGCGGGATACTTCCCTGCGCTGGCCGGTGGCTGCTCAAGAAGTGGTATACATGACGGGAAAACTCTATGGGGTGGTTCTGAAGGGTGAAAAATCCGAGGCGGTCAAAAGCCTCACCCCGGGAACCATTGTATCAGCCGGACCTTACCGCGGATTCGGAAGGGTTGCGATTGTGCAGGTAACAGGAGGATATTTATACGTTTACGGCGGTTGTGAAAGTTTGTCGGTAAAGACGGGAGATCGGGTTGTTTCGGGCACAGAACTGGGGAGGTTAGGGATCGATGCAGTATCCAAAAAACCTCAATTGTTTTTTTTAGTGTACCACGGAGCTACTCCCATAGATCCTGCCAAGGCCCCGCGGACCTGAGGGGTACAGATTTTCACTGTTTAAAAATCATATAAAATAAAATCCTCGGAGGAGGTAGTATATGTCAAAATCAACTGGTACTATTGAAATGTCGGAACGGACAAGTAAGCCAAGAGGGGTAATGCTGCATCGTATGAGTGACACGGGATCAGAAAAAAAACGGGCAAAAAAACGGCCCCACAATACCCATGCATCGAAAAGTTCCAAAAAATCGAAGGCTTCTAAGGAAACGGATCCCTTAGCGCTGTATTTCAAGCAGATTTCAAAATTTCCGCTCCTCACAGTTCAGGAAGAACAGGGGATTGGTGAAAAAATCGTCGTTCTCAGGCAGCAGCTCAAGGAGCTTGATGCCGCATATCAGGAAAACCTCCAGGACAGCGACTACAAGAAGAAACGGGTCCTGCTGGATACTTCCCTCCGCTCGTATAAAAACAAGATGATCAACTCCAACCTTCGTCTGGTCGTTTCCATTGCGAAGAACTACCAGCACCGGGGCCTGTCTCTGCTGGATCTGATTGATGAAGGCAATATCGGGCTTATTGAAGCGGTGGAGCGCTTTGATTATACCCGGGGCTGCCGCTTCTCCACCTATGGTACCTGGTGGATCCGGCAGGCTATCATCAAAAGCATTGCCGATAAGGGACGGGTCATCCGTATCCCCATTCACATGCTGAATACCATAAAAAAATGTTATTTTGTCTCAAAGCAGTTGACCCAGGACCTGGGCCGGGACCCCAGCGATGAGGAGTTATCCGAATATCTGGGGATGCCCCTTTCTAAGGTGAAGGAGATCGTGAAACTCTCCCAGGAAACGACCAGTCTGGATACCATTGTGGATGACGGCAACCTCACCCGCCTTGCGGACCTCATCAAAGATGATACTATGGCAGAGCCTTTTGAAATGGCCTTTTCCATGACCCTCCAGGAAACCATGGGGGATATACTGTCCCGCCTTTCGGAACGGGAAATGCGGATCATTCAGCTCCGCTTTGGCCTGACTGGTGAAGGGCCTTTAACCCTTGAGGAAACCGGTAAGATCTTAGGCATCACCCGTGAACGGGTCCGGCAAATTCAGGAAAAAGCGACCTTTAAATTGCGCAGCTTAAAAGAACTCCATGAATTAAAGGAAAATCCATGAGGCCCTTGAGGATAACGACCAGCACCATTTTTCTGCTTACCGCCGTGGGAATATGGGCGCTGGTTTGGTTTCCTGGTCATTTTTTCCACCCCCCCCAGGGCAAGGAACAGCGCCAGACCCGGGTTGTGGTCCCCAGGGAATCGACGGCACAGGACGCTGGGGATTCGGGCATCTTCGAGGAACAAGTCGCCTACGAAGACAACATCCGAACCAAGGTATCCCTGGGTACCGGTGAGGTTCTGGTATCGGTACTGACCGAGGAGCTTGATGGAGATGCGGCAGAAGAGCAGCTCATCGTGTACCGGAATCTGAGGGAAGCGGCAGGTCTGATTTATATCACCTATATTGATTTTGATGAAGCCTCCCAGGGGTACCGACGGCTCTGGAACGCCCCAACTGCCGCAACCCGTCCGGGCACCGTATCTGTCTATATCCAGGATTTAATCGGGGATCGCAGTCATTGTGTACTGGTGGGCGGCATGAATGGCGCCGGAGAGCATACCCTGACGGTGTTCAGAAAAAACGACCCCTTAAAGGACAAAGGTTCCCCGCCCTTCAGTAAAATAGCGGAACTGCGGATAGACGGGACTATTTCTGTGCAGGAAACGGTACGTACCCAGGCATATCAGGCAGGTGTTGCAAAGGGACAGAGCTTTTCCCTGGTTGCATACGGCTATGATGACTCGTCCCTGGACAAGAACAGGCTGGATCAGATAGAAACGGTCTATACGTATAATGCAGGAACGAGTCGCTATGAGCAAAGTAAGATTACCCGGATACCGGGAACTCAGATAGAGCAGCGCCGGCTGCGGGAATTATTAAACGGAAATGCCCAGACCTTTGAAGGCTTCATTGATGGGCTTTGGTATTATGTGAGTCCCCAGGGAACCCTGGATATCCGTCAGTACCTGTATTTTAATCCCAAAAGCCGGGAAATCATTTTTTATGGGGATGAAACCCAGCAGATTTTTACCTGGCAGAATTCTAACACAACCCGGTATGGCATCTCTATCACTACGCAGAATATCTCCGTTACCACGCTGAGACGCTCGGTGGATGTGGAACTTGAATCCCTGGACAGTATCCGGGTAAAAGTCTTTGAAGATGTCAGACTCAAGATTGGCGTCAATGCCTCCTGGGACGGTTCTTACCGTAAGGCTGGCGCCTTTGAAAACCAGACCGCGAAGGCCCAGAGTATCCCTTCCTATATTGATGCCCAATATAACAGTACCATTGGAACAGTCCGGTTTTTCCCTGATGGCGCCTATCAGGTCTCAGGCGAAACCCTCCAGCGGGGCAGATACTCGTTTTTCCTCCTGAATGGGGAAGAATTACTGGAGCTTCGTTCTGACAATACCAGCACTCCTTCCCGGACAACCTATGTGGTGGAACATGCCAAAGAAACGGGAAACCTTACCCTCTTGCCGGTTCGTCTTGGTACCCAGGGTATCCAGCGACTCCACGAGGTCGCTGTGTTTCTGGGCGAGGTGGGTCTATAGATCAGGGGTAAAAATCGGGAAGGAATCAAACCCCGCTTTCTTTAATTGGGCTATGGTTCTGTCTGCATTCGCTCCCGGTGGAACGCTTACCAGCCAATAGATGGCCCCTGCTCGTGTCCGCCGGGAAACATCCGCATGAAACCCCGCCTTTTTAAGCTGTTCTGCCAGGATGTGGGCATTTTCTTCCTTGCCGAAGAATCCCGTTTGTAAGGCTACCACAGCACTCTCGACCACAGGGGCCGTGGCAGGGATTTCCACACCCCTGCGGCCTGGAAAGAGGAGCCACATGGCCGATGGGGACACGCCAACCACGATAGTGCCGAGCGCAACCGGGTCTCCGGCAAGGAGGGCTTCGGGGCTTAACCCATAGTCGGCAAGGAGCTTACTTTTATAGGCCCCGTCCCCGGATGTTCTCCAGAGGGTATAATACATCGCAGGCCGGTAGCGCTCATAGGCGGGATCTTTGATAAGCGCGACCAGAGGGGCGGTATTCCCTGAGCGGAAAAGCTCAAGCACTGCTCGCAGATACCGGGCCTCAAGCAGGTTTTTGGGGTCTTTACTGTTCTGCAAGACCACCTCCAGACTTGCCTCAGCCTTATCCAGTTCACCGAGGGCAATAAAACAGCGGACCACTTCGAGCAGGGCGGTGTCATCCTGTCTTCCCGGGTCCACAAAGGCCGCATCCATCCATATCAGGACCGATTCTTCAAGGTTTCCCGAAAGCTGCAAAAGCCGGGCGAGGCGTATCAGGGAGCGGTGGCGGTCGGTACCGGAAATCTTGGGGGTTTCCAGCGTTTTTTTAAGGGTTTTAATTTCCTCAGTCAGCAGCGGGCCTCCTGCGGTTTGGGCGTACACAGACCAAACCCCTGATCCGGTCACCATGAGGAACAGACACAAACATACCAGTAATACCCTAGGAAGCGTTACTTCCATCGGTATCATCCCCCCGCTTTATGGATTTTAAAGACCCCGGCTTACCGGACTTGGATCTGAGTTTTTTACTCACCCGGGAGAAAAGCGTAAACAAAATGGTACAAAAGGTTCCCAACCCAAAGGATGCAAAGGCCGTAACCCATACATACACCCCTTCAATCTTCATAAAACCGAAGGAAATATCACACTTGTTTTCCAGATTTAAGGTGATAAAAATAAGAAAGATACTACAGATCAGGATAAATACGACGAATCGCCAAGCCATAGGGTTAACTCCTTTGCACGAATAATTCCTGGGCACGGAAGGTGGTTCCCCGGAGGGATCCGAGGGTTACTTCGGCAAAGGAACCTATCAGGGAGGGCTTGCCGGAAACAACCACCATTTCATCCCGTTCCGTGCGGGTTATTAATTCATCGGCATTCTTACGGGAAATCCCCTCAATGAGGACTTTTTCCCGGGAGCCGATGCGGGCCTTTAATAATTCTAATCTGTGCCGCCGCTGTAATTCAATAACCCGTGCCAGGCGTTTCCGTTTAACCCCTTCGTCGATACGGTTCGGCAGTGTAAAGGCGGCCGTACCCTCCCGGAGGTTATAATGGTACATATAGGCATAGAGGAAGCGCACTTCTTCCATTAATGTCAGCGTCTCTTCAAGGTCCCCTTCGGTTTCTCCGGGAAATCCCACGAGAATATCCGTTGAGAAGGTGATCCCCGGCATGGCGTCCCGGATTTCGGCGACTAAGGCCAGGTATTGCTCCCTGGTGTAGCGGCGGTTCATGGCCCTCAGCATGGCATTAGAGCCATGCTGGACACAGAGGTGGAGGTGGCGGCAAAAAACCGGATAGGCTGCCATGACCCTGATGGCTTTGGAAGAGAGATCCTTGGGATTGGCGGACAAGAAGCGGACCCATTGGATGGGACTGTTTTCAGTTACCTCGGCGACCAGTTCCAGAAGCCCGGGAAAATCGAGTTTTTTGTCCTCCCCAGCCCAGGTATAGGAATTAACATTCTGCCCCAAGAGGGTAATCTCCCGTACCCCCCGGTCGGCAAGGAGCCGTATCTCTTGCCTAATGGAAGCGGGACTACGGGACACCTCCCTGCCCCGCACCACCGGGACGATACAATAGGAACAGAAATTATTACACCCGTGCATGATGGGGATGAAGCTGCGGAACTGCCCTTCCTCCAGGTGGGAAGCTGAGAAGGCAAACACCGGCTTTTCCTCAGTGATTTCCGCACAAAGCTCCTCGGGGGAACGCCCCTGTTCCACTGATTCGAGGATACGGGGGAAGAGGGACCGGGCTCCAGTTCCCATCACGTAGTCTACAGCCCATATTTTTTCCTTAAGCCCCGCCCCCAGGCGAGAGGCCATACACCCTGCCACCACCAGAGTAAAGGGGCGTTTTTTTTTGAGTGCCCCGTACTGGGCAAGCCGTCCCCAGACCCGTTGTTCCGCAGTCTTCCTGACCGAGCAGGTGTTCAGCACCACCAGGTCGGCGCTTTCCCCGGTGGGAGCGGCAGACCAGCCCCGTTCCCCCAAAACCAGCCGCAACGCTGCGGATTCGGCGGTATTCATCTGGCACCCGTAGGTTTCAAAGAAGTAAGTCACCGTAACTGTACCGATTAACTTCTGCTTTTAAGGCCTTTAAGAAATTTAATGCCATTCCAGATACCTACTGCAAGCAACCCGATGGCGCCGATACCCAGGAGGGTTCCGGCCAGGGGGCGCACCACATCGATCCGGGAAAAAACAGAAAGCGCCCCGGCAGCGGCGATCATAAGACCGGGTTTTTTATCCGCCGGGTCCTTGGAAAGGAACGTCACAATACCGGCAACCCCAACCACCCCACCTACCACGATTCCCGCAAGAGGAGGAAGGGCGCCCATAATAAAAAGAGCCACCCCTCCCACAATGCCGCCTACTGCAGTAACGCCCTGTTTTGTCAGCACCCTGGTAGGAGTATAGCCTCCAACCGGTTCAATATCATACATGATTCTACTCCTTGTACTATGATATCACTATACACATCCTGGACCAAATCTGCAATAAATGAACCGGTGTATGAGGCAAAATGAGCCCTCTTTTTGAATTACAATAAAGAATATCCATTGATTAACGCTGACAACGCCAATTAGCATCATACCTATCAGCGTTAATCCATAGACCCCGGTGTTCATGCCCCCTTCCTGACGGGAGGTGAGATTTCTCGTTTTATCTCACCATCCACGAAAAGACGGGGCGCCCTAAAGGTTCTTACCAGTTATTGCTATAGCCGCCTCCGGTGCTGCGCTCCCGGCGGGGCTTGTCCATCGCTTCATTCACCCTAAGCTGACGGCCTTCAAATTCACGACCGTTGGTGCCCGCGATAGCGGCACTTGCTTCTTCATCGGTGCTCATTTCGATAAAGCCGAATCCTTTAGAATTGCCGGTTTCACGATCAAATATGATCTTAGCGGAGGCAACACTGCCAAACCCAGAAAACAGGGTACGAAGCCCATCTTCGGTCGTGTTGTAAGAGAGATTACCGACATACAATTTCTTGGCCATTGAGAAAATTCCTTCTCCCGGAATCAAACCAGAGGATGATACCCCTGGCTTGCTGCGTCCGGGCACGCGGTTATTCACGCCCATTAACTATGGACGACTCCAATCTTCTTTAAGGGAAACAAGTCCCCCGGAAGAATACGGGATGCAAGATAATAAAACAAGGGGTAAAAAGCAACCGGAAGAGAAGCGCAGAATCCCTGATTTTCGAAAAACGGCAATTCCCTATAAGAATCACCATACCACAACATACTCAAAAAAATTTTTCCTGTTCTTAGAAACAGTACCCCAGTTTTGGCATGTCGTCAAGTATTATTTATTTTTTTGTACCCTTTTTTGATTTTAAGTAAAGAGTAAGGTGATTACCGATTTGATGTCCTTTACCGCCATAACCCCATCCATCTGATGCTCCTGCGTATCCGGCAGAGGCCCCAGGAAGTGTTCAAAACCCAGACTCCTGCTGGTTTTAATCCGTCCCGGAAGCCGTTTGACCGCCCGTACCTCCCCGGCAAGGGACAACTCTCCGGCTATGGCGGTCTTTACCGGCAGGGCACTCCCAATTCGGGCGGAATAGAGGGCGCATCCCAGGGCAAGTTCCACCCCCACCTCGGCGATTCTGATACCTCCCGCCACATTGACATAGAGGTCATGATCCGAAAGCCGCAGGTTCAGGTGTTTTTCCAGGATTGCGGCTACCCGTGACACCCTGGCCGAGTCGATACAGTCGGAAAACACCCGGCTCATGGCGCCCTTGGCGGGGATGGTCAGGGCCTGGATTTCCACCAGGAGCGTCCGGGACCCTTCCAGCACCGCGGCAGTGGCAATGCCCGGAGGCAGCGCCCCCTCCCGGCGAACCAGGAACAGGCGCGAAGGATCCTCCTTGATGGTAAGCCCCCGCTCACCCATCGTGAATATCCCGATTTCATCCACCGAGCCGAAGCGGTTCTTTGCCGCCCTGAGAAAACGGCTGTCTCCATCGTTCTGTTCAAAATAGAGCACCGTATCCACCATGTGTTCCAGGGTTTTCGGCCCTGCAATGATCCCCTCTTTGGTAACATGGGCCACGAGGAACAGCGCCGCATCATGTTCCTTCACCCAGGAGATGAGTTCATGGGCCCCGTACTTCATCTGATTCACCGTACCGGGCACAATACCCGCTTCATCGGTGTGGAGGGTCTGGGCAGAATCCACCATGATGATCACCGGCTTTACCGCTTCAAGGATGGCCATAATATCTTCAAGCCGCCCGGAACAGAAGATTTCGATCCGGTCCCCCTGTATACCGAGCCGGTTCGCCCGCATCTTCACCTGGCCTGCAGATTCTTCCCCGGAAACATAGAGGATCCGTCCCTTTGTTTTTGCGGCAGCGGCAACCTGGAGCAGTAAGGTGGATTTACCTATCCCCGGCTCACCCCCTACGAGAATGGTGGACCGCCGCATGATACCGCCCCCCAGTACCCGGTCCAGCTCGCCGATACCGCTGGAAATACGGCTCCCCTCCTCTGCACTTACAGAAGCCAAGGGCACAGACTGCCCCCCGCTCCCAGCCAATCTCCCCTTGACCACCCCTGCCAGGGCGGTTTCGATGAGGGTGTTCCATTCACCACATTCAGGACAGCGCCCCAGCCACTTAGGTTCCTCATGGCCGCAGGAGGAACAGATAAAGGTCATAGTTTTCTGTTTTTTCATGGTTTCAATCCACGCGCTCGTATGGAGCCAGCGCCTTTCTTCATATATCCTTTATTAAACACCACTACCCGTTTTTTGTCAGCCCCTTACTCCAGGACAACGACATTTGTTTTGCACGTGTATTTTTATGATAAAGAAGGGGGTATGGGTCAAAATTGCTCTGATAATTTTATTTTTTTAGATGAGTCGAAACTTGTTGACAACAAAATATTAATTCGTGTATAGTAACACTAGACATCTAAGGGCATACATAAATGTCCGAATTCAGTTCCTTTATATATAAGGAATGAGTTTAGCAAACAAGAGGAGAGAGGCATGGTGAATTCCCTATTCCCTATTCCCTATTCCCTATTCCCTATTCCCTATTCCCTATTCCCTATTCCCTATTCCCTATTCCCTATTCCCTATTC
>JAITNU010000208.1 GCA_031290325.1 Treponema sp. | reverse complement strand
AGCTTTTTCGGCATGAGCGCGTCGGGCGCCTTCTTTGAGGGCATCCTCCACGGAAAGCGCCGGCGCCAGCGAAAGTTTATTGATACGTTCCCGAATCAATGCTATTTCCACCGGATCCGGCGCGAGATTAAGCTCTTCCTCCGCTTGCGCGGGTACCGGCAGCATAGTTTGTCGCATAGTCATAATGCCAGTTTATTGGAAACGCACAGCAAATTCAAGTGGAATTGCCCGGAGGGAGACTTGAACTCCCACACCCTTACGGGCTCTGGTACCTGAAACCAGCGTGTCTACCAATTCCACCATCCGGGCATATATTAAATAATATACCGCTTTCGAGTATAGATGTCAACTATAAAATCACGAAATCGCGGTTTCCAGGGCAACTTCCATCATCTGGGTAAAACTCGTCTGCCGTTCCTCTGCATTGGTTGACTCGTGGCTCACGAGGCTGTCGGAGATGGTCAAGAGCGCCAGGGCTTCCCGGCCGTATTTGGCGGCTAAGGTATACAACTCCGCTGATTCCATTTCCACTGCAAGACACCCAAAGCCCGCCCAGAGCCGCCATTCCTCGGGGGTTTCGGTGTAGAAGAGGTCCGAGGAAACCACGGTGCCGACCTTGGGTTGCCAGCCCCTGGACATGGCCACGTCGTAGGCGGTCTTGAGCAGGGTAAAAGACGCGGCAGGGGCAAAATGCCTCCCCCCAAAACGGAGCTGGTTCACCCCTGAGTCGGTAGAAACCGCCAGGGCAAGTACCAGGTCCCGCAGCTTCACCGACTCTTGTATGGCCCCGGCAGTACCGATGCGAATGGCCCGCTTCACCTGGTAGTCCCGGAATAGTTCGTTCACGTAAATAGAAATCGAGGGAATCCCCATACCCGTACCCTGTACTGATACCCGTTTACCCTTGTAGGTTCCGGTATACCCGAACATATTTCTCACTTTGTTGTATTGAACCGGGTTTTCCAGAAAAAGCTCGGCTATGAATTGTGCGCGCAGAGGGTCTCCTGGCAGTAAAATGGCCTCTGCGATGTCCCCTGGTTTTGCCGCAATATGAATAGACATAATTTACGCTCCTTGCTATTGAGTAAGTATACGAATATGATACCGTTATGTACATACTATATAAAATTGGTCAAATTTACCCTTGAATGAAAAGCTGATTGTTATTATAGTATCTCTAATTTTATTATTACAACAATAGGTATGAAGGAGTTATGATGAAAAAAAACAACCTGGCTGGTATCTGCCTTGTCCTGATTTTTGTTCTGGCCCTGGCCCCGGCGTGTAAGAAGCAGGGAACGGGTCAAGAGGAGAAGACAGGGAAACGGATTGAGGGTGGTGAGCTGCGTTTTGGTATGACCACTGAGCCGGCCACGCTTGATCCGCTCAACCCGTCCAATAGTGCCGATGGGCGGAGTATCCTGTTTAATGTGTTTGAAGGGCTGGTGAAGCCTGATGCTGAGGGTAATCTGCAGATGGCCATTGCCGAAAAATATACGATTTCCCCGGATGCCCGGGTATACGAGTTTACCCTGCGTCAGGGGGTGAAGTTTCACGACGGTACTGAGGTCACTGCTGAGGATGTGGTGTTTACCCTCAACACGGCTATCAAGAACCTGTTCGACGGTTTCACCGGGATAGAACAGGTGGAGATAAGCGCGGACCGGGGGATCAAAATCACCCTGAAGGCGCCGGACCCTGAGTTTTTGCCCTACCTCACCATCGGGATCGTGCCCCGGAACAACCCTGACCGGGAGGCGAACCCCATTGGTACCGGGCCTTTTTCCATTGCACGGTACACCACCCAGCAGTCCCTGGTGCTGGTGAAAAATCCCGCGTACTGGCAGCTGCCCCACCTTGACGAGGTTACCTATATCTTTGTGGCCGATTCCGACGCCCTGCTCCTCGCCTTGCAAGGGGGCACGATTCAGGCCGCCAGTATTACCGGCAGTCTCCTCCAGCAGCTCGATGCCAGGAGCTTTGATTTTGTGTCAACTCCTTCCAATGCGGTACAGCTTATGGCGCTGAATAACGCGGTAAAGCCCCTAGAGGATAAGCGGGTGCGCCAGGCCATTAACTATGGGGTGGATATACCCCAGATTATTGACGCTGCCTTTTTTGGCCAAGGTAGTCCTTCGGGAAGTCCCCTGATTCCAGGGCTTACCAAGTACTACGATACTTCTCTGAAAAATCCCTATTCCAGGGATATCCCGAAGGCCCGTTCCCTGCTTGCCGCCGCCGGCTATGAGCAGGGCTTTTCCCTGGAAATAACCGTTCCCTCCAATTACACTATGCATGTTGACACGGCCCAGGTGCTGGTAAACCAGCTTGGGGCCATCGGCATTACCGCCACTATCAGGCTGGTGGATTGGGCAACCTGGCTGTCCGATGTTTACCGGGGACGGCATTATCAGGCGACTATCATCTCCCTGGATGCTCCAAACGTTTCCCCCCGTAGTTTCCTTTCGCGGTACCGCTCAGATGCTAACAACAATTTCGTGAATTTCCACAGCCCGGCCTTTGACCAGGTGTATGATGCGGTCTTAATTGAGCCTGATGAGGGGAAGCGGGTGGCCTTGTATCAGGAGGCCCAGCGGATCCTGTCGGAAGAGGCTGCCAGTGTCTATATTCAGGATATTATGCATTTCAATACCTTTTCCAAGGGAGCCTTTGGCGGTGTGGTGAACTACCCCTTGTATGTTTTCGACGCATCGACTATCTATAGCATCAAATGATAAAAACGCAGTAGGGACGGGATGGAGTTTGTTGGTAAAAGGCTGATACTTACTATTATAACCCTCTTTTTAGTCTCCCTCCTGACCTTTGCGGCCTTCAATGTGATTCCAGGGGATCCGGCCAGCTTAATACTGGGGATCGATGGGACGGATGAGCAAATAGCCGCGCTGCGGACGGAGCTGGGGCTGGATAGGAGCCTCCCTGAGCAATACAGTTCCTGGCTCCTTCGATTCATCACGGGCAATCTGGGCAACTCGGTGCGTTTCCGGGGGGCCTCCATTGCCGGTATGGTCATGGAGCGCCTGCCGATTACCTTCTGGCTTGCCTTCTTGTCCCTGGTGCTGATATTCCTTATTGCCATACCGGTGGCGGTGTTTTCCTCATGCAGAGAAAATTCCTTCCTGGACCGCCTGGTGAACACGGTCACCACCATCAGCATTTCGGTTCCCGGGTTCTTTCTGGGAGTTCTCTTTATATGGGTGTTCGGTCTCCTGCTACAATTTTTCAGGCCCGGGGCCTACGTGCCCCTGGAGGAAAATTTCGGCGCTTTTTTGCAGTATCTCCTGTTTCCTGCCCTGGCCATTGCCATACCCAATGCAGCCATGGTGATTAAGTTTCTGCGGGGATCTATTTTCCAGCAGTTACGGAGTGATTATGTGCGCACCGCCTACAGTAAAGGGGGTTCCCGGTCCTGGGTGCTCTACCGCCATGTTTTGAGAAACGCCGTGATTCCCGCGGTTACCCTTTTGGGCATGATAATCGGGGAGATTTTTTCCGGCAGCATCGTGATAGAGCAGGTGTTTGCCATACCGGGCATCGGGAGACTCCTCATCGCCTCCATCACCTCCCGGGATCTGCTCCTGGTCCAGACCCTGGTGGTGTATATCGCCTGCATCGTGGTACTGGCGAATACCCTGGTGGATATTGCCATACAGATGATCGATCCAAGGATTCGGGTGAAATAATGAGGCAATGGAGTGGGGATTTCAAAATCGGGGTTGCCCTGGCGCTCATCGTGGCAGGTATGGCCCTGGTGAGTCTTTTTTACACTCCCTACAATTACAATGGGATGGACCCAACAGTGCGTTTTATGCCTCCGGGCTTGCGGCATCTCATGGGGACCGATAACTTCGGCAGGGATGTGTTTTCCCGTGTTATGATCGGCGGCAGGTATACCCTGCTGGTGTCCTTCATCACCGTACTCGGCAGCGCTGCCATCGGCTCCTCCCTGGGCTTGGTTACAGGCTATGTGGGAGGACTCTGCAATGAGCTGGTGATGCGGTTCATGGACACGGTCAGTTCTTTCCCCGGTATCCTGCTGGCCCTGGTGATGGTTTCCCTCATGGAAAACGGGCCTTTCACCCTCATTATCGCCTTACTCATCCTCTTTATTCCCAGTTATGTGCGGATCATGCGGAGCGGTATGCTGCAATACAAAAACAGCGATTTTGTGAAAACCGCCGAGATAATGGGGGCCTCCCCTGTTCGTATCATCTTTGTACATATCCTGCCGAATATTGGGCCGTCCCTGCTGTCCGCGACAGTGCTGGGGCTTTCCAACGCAATTCTGGCAGAGGCGACCATGAGCTACCTCGGTCTGGGCATACAGCCGCCGGTGCCAAGCTGGGGACGTATGCTTTCGGAATCCCAGAATTTTCTCTTTAACGCGCCCTGGTGCGCCCTCATGCCGGGGATCATGATCATGGTAACCGTCATTGCGTTTCACTACATTGGTGAAGGGATTCGGAAGCGGAGTGAAGCGTGAGGGGAAACCATGAGGACGAGGGCACAGGACTTCTGGCGGTGCGGCACCTTTCTATTGGTATACAAACTAATCATACCCAATTAAAAAAAAACAGAGAAAAAAGCAAAAAAAAATGGGAATACCATTTGGCGGTGGAGGATATAAGTTTTCGGATAAACCCGGAGGAAATTGTGGGCATTGTGGGGGAGTCAGGGTGCGGCAAAACCCTGACCGCCCTGTCAATTCCCGGCCTCCTGCCCGAAGGAGTGGGGATTACAGGGGGCACGATCCAG
This sequence comes from Treponema sp., assembly GCA_031290325.1. Lineage (GTDB taxonomy): Bacteria > Spirochaetota > Spirochaetia > Treponematales > Breznakiellaceae > JAITNP01. The sequence continues at coordinate 2,729 of JAITNU010000208.1, read as the reverse complement.
TTCAACGGTACGGAGCTGCGGGGGCTATCCCAGCGGGAACTGTGCCGTATCCGGGGGAATGAAATATCCATGGTGTTTCAGGAACCTATGACTTCCCTTAATCCCCTGCTTAAGATTGGCCGGCAGATCGCGGAGCCGCTTGCATTACACGGGTGGAAAAACAAGCGGCAGGTACACGACGAAGTGCTGGAGATCATGGGGAAGGTAGGACTGCCGGAACCGGAACGGCTCATAGACGCCTACCCTCATCAGCTTTCCGGGGGTATGCGCCAGCGGGTTATGATTGCCCTTGCGGTGGTGTGTAAGCCTAAGCTGCTCATCGCCGATGAACCCACTACTGCCCTGGATGTTACCATTCAGGCCCAGATACTCCAGTTGATGAAACGGATAAACCAGGTCCTGGGGACTTCCATCCTGTTCATTTCCCACGATCTTGCCGTGATAAGCCGTGTGTGTGACCGGGTACTGGTCATGTATGCAGGTAAGTTCGTGGAGGAAGGCACGGTCCGGACGGTTTTCAATCACCCGGTACACGAGTACACCAAAGGGCTGATCGGTTCCATGCCCAGCAAGGCCCAGAAGGGTAAAGCCCTGGTGAGTATTCCCGGTAAGGTACCTTCGATCCAGGAAAAGCGTTTCGGCTGCCCCTTTGCCCCGCGCTGCCTGCGGGCTGAGGCATGGTGCTTCGCTGCCTTTCCCGAGCGGCGCGTACTCGACGATGACCACCGGGTATGCTGCGTTTGGGCGACAGCCTCTGTTGTAAAGTGATGCGTGTGGAACCCCTATCCGAATCTGTAGCCCTTTTAACCCTGCGGAATGTATCGAATACGTATATAACCCAAGCCTACGGGATATTCGGCAGAAAACATAAGAAGTCCGTGGTGGATCAGGTGGATCTCACCCTTGCCCCTGGGGAACTCTTCGGCCTGGTGGGTGAATCCGGCTGTGGAAAGACAAGCCAGGGACGATGTATCCTCGGACTCATAGACTATGAGGGAGACATCATCATTGACGGGTTGCGGCAGGACAAAAGGCGGCGCCGGGAGCTGGCGCGAAAGGTCCAGGTCGTTTTCCAGGACCCTGCAGGCTCCCTGAACCCGGCCAAGTACATCGGCTGGATCCTGGAGGAGCCTCTGCGGATACACCGGATCGGCACGAAAGCGGAACGTATTCAGAAGGTGGACCAGGTGCTCCAGCTCGTGGGACTGGATCCCTCCTACAAAACCCGAAAGGTACACGAGCTTTCAGGCGGCCAGAAGCAGCGGGTGTGTATTGGCTGTGCATTGATGCTTGATCCCAAGCTCATCATCGCCGACGAGGCGGTAAGTTCCCTGGATGTATCTGTGGGCGCCCAGATACTGAACCTGTTCCAGGATTTACATCAACGCCTGGGCCTGGCGCTGGTCTTCATTTCCCACAACCTGAACGTGGTATATTACCTCTGTGACCGTATCGCGGTGATGTATTCTGGACAAATCGTGGAGCTGGGCACCGCAGAGGATATCTATTCTGCGCCGGCCCACCCCTACACCCGCGCCCTGCTGGATGCCATACCAGAACTAAGCTGGGAATCCGCTGATAAACCGCACGTGGAGCTGGTACTTCCCGTGCAACTTCCCCTGGAAGCACTGCCGGGCTGCCGCTTTTCCGGGCGCTGCCCCTGGAAGGGTGCTGCGTGTGGGCACAGCCCCCAGAAACTGGTTGCCCTGCCTGGCAATCCTCTCCACCTGGTGAGATGCCACAGGCTTGGCAACGCATAGGGGGACTATCTTCTACTAGCCCAGCATACTTTCTGGATCACCTCCTAAAAATAATTGTTGTTCAACAAGAACAGACTGATAATTATATTTTTCAATATTGGTATTAAAATTGAAAACCAGTGCTTCTACAACACTATTGCGGTTTTCGAGTTTCCCGCCAGAATGATAAAAATGATCTTTAGTTACTATATTAAAATTGTTCCAATATTTGTCCATCATATCATTTTCACGGTAATCATTATGATGCCATGTCGATAATATAAAGCGTGCTTTTGTTTTTTTCAGGGCTTCAAAAAGATCATGCTCGTCTTCATCTGTCCATCCATTATAATAATCAACATACCGGCCATAATAAGGTGGATCGCAATATAAAAAATCATGCTCATCAGCCTTACTAATTATTTCACGAAAATCTTGATTGAGAAATGTCCAATTATCATCAATAATTGACGCGACCTTTGCAACCTGATTAACAATCTTTGTTGTATAGGCTTTGCTAAAACGTTTCGACTTTTTACAAAAAGGTATATTCCATTGCCCTTTTGAATTAAAACGTATCATGCCATTAAATCCTGCGCGGGATAAAAACAAAAAATCAAGCGGGTCATACCGGTTATTAAATCTATCCCGAATGAATTTGTAATGCTCGTACCCGTCATCAGCGGCATTTTGCAGAATCGCGCCTTCATGCTCCAAAAAGGCGCGAACCTTTAATGCTGTTATGGTATTGTTTTTAATCCCATTATAAAAATTAACTACATGAGGATTAATATCAGATAATAAAACATCATTAAAACCCATGTTAAACGCAACAACGCCGGTTCCCATAAATGGCTCTATCCAACGTCCACTGCGGGAAACCACAAGCGCTTGAATCCATGGTACTAATTTTGTTTTTATACCCTGGCTTTTAATAGGAGGGACAACAATTTTACGCATTTTTTCCACCTCCGCGCTTAGGAACTATTA
>JAITNU010000187.1 GCA_031290325.1 Treponema sp. | reverse complement strand
AGAAAAATTGTCAGGATTCATCCCGATACCCGGCCACTTCATATAACTGGTTGTTTTTAATGTAGCGGAGATTTTTTGTTTTGTCAATAGGATATTTTTCGATAGGCAGCCCGGATCATCAGCGAAAAAATCCGCGCCAAGTATGCCAAAACCATATTCATCATGGCGTTGGCCGCAAACGCCATCATTGGTAATGTATTTTGAAGTCGCAGTTTGCAGGGGTTCCTTACCAAACCTATTGATATTATGAGGTTTCTATGAATCAGGTGGACCAGAAGAGGCTTGAACATGCCGTATTACCGGCTTGGAAGGGGAGTAGATTCAAGGCGATTCCGGTCTGTTTGTTTTTTTTCATATATACAAATACTGGACTGTCACGGGTACAGATCAATAACCGCATCACATTCTGGTACTATCATTCTGCGTAAGAATGCCCTGTAATTTATTCTTGCACAGGGCCTTTCCGTTTGTACCATCGTATCCTAGCCCGTTCAAAATTGAATCTCGGCTTATAATCCAGGAGTCAACCTGTGAAGCCCGTTGACAGCGACCCCAAGGGCGGCTTTATCCCCCAGCAGTTCTCCGAGTTTGGCAGGGAGTATGACGCATTGGGTGCGGGAGAGCATCAAGGCTTCCTGCTCTATGACGGATTCCATGATGGTCCTGAAAAGTTTTTCACTTCTGACAAAGATACTTCCCAAAACTATACACTCAGGATTCAATATATCAATTAAGAGGGCAAGTCCCCTGCCCAGATAGAACGCACAGGTTTCAATAACCTTGCGGGCATCAGGCTCACCCTGTTCTGCGGCATCGCAGATATACTTTCCTGTTTCAATCCTGCCGCTTATTTCGGTGTATAACCGGCTCAAGCCGCCGCCGCTGCAGTAACCCTCCCAGGAGCCCCGCTTGCCATAGCCTTCAGGGCCGTCTTCGGCGATTCTGATATGGCCCACTTCCCCCGCAAGGTCCCCTGCGCCCCGGTACAATTGGCCGTTCAGGATAAGACCGCAGCCGAGCCCAGTCCCGAAAGTCAGAAACGCCATGTTTCGGTATCCTTGTCCCGCGCCCCAATACCACTCAGCCAGGGCGCAGGCATTGGCGTCATTTTCCAGGAAGCAGGGAAGGCCGGTTTTTTCCTCCATTATGGATACAATAGGAACGCGGTCCCAGCCGGGCAGATTCGGCGGGGACAGGATAAGCCCCGCTTTTGAATCCAGGGGGCCGCCACAGCTTATTCCCAGGGCTGCGGGCCGTGATATTGAACCGTCAGATTGGCAGGCGCTCAACTGGCTTAGTTCATCAACTGTTGTCAATATTCTGGCGATAATATCCCCGGGGGATCCCCCGGTGGGAAACTGTATCTTGTGCACTAATACTGCGTCCCCTGCCCAGAGAGAAATCGCTGTTTTAGTACCGCCTATATCCAGGCCCAGGTATTGTACGGTCGAAGGGCTGGTTCGCGGTGCGCCGGAAGTTTCCCCGCGTCTATTGGTCTGAATATCCATTTATAAGTACTTTATAAAAAAGGGTGCCTTTACTAAGACACCCCGTAAAACCAACCTGCAAAAAACTTGTTTGCAGCGCTTACTTTATGGAATCTTTGTTGGTCGTGGTTGCGACAGTTACGCCGGTATCCGCATCTTTTGTGGCCAGCGCCTTGCCAGTTACCAGATCAACCGCGGCCTGAACGCCAAGGTAGCCCATCTGATAAGGATTCTGTACCATGGTAGCCTGTAGTACGCCTTTTTCGATCAGCGCTTTGGTATCCGCAGACCAGTCAAAGCCGACAAACTTGATGGCTCCGGCTTTGCCGGCCTGATCGATAGCGTTACCGGTGCCGACGGTGGACCCTTCATTGGTGGCATAGAATCCCACGAGATCCGGGTTGGCAGTCATGAAGTCTGTGGCGATATTGAGGGCCTTGGTCTTGTCCCCATCGGAATACTGGGTTCCCACGATGGTGATGTTGGGATATTTTTGGGCAATCTGATCTTTGAAGTCGTTCTCGCGGATCATGGTAGTAGTGGAACCGGCCTGGGCGTTCACAATGGCGATCTTCCCCGTTTCACCGATGAGTTTTGCCAGTTCGTCCGCAGCAAGCCGGGCGGCAGCGCCGTTATCGGTGGAGAAGAAAGCATCGTAGTTTGAGGTCCCGATGGCAGAGTCAATGATGACCACTTTGACGCCCGCGGCCTTGGCTTTCTCCACACCGGGAACCAGGGCGTCTCTGTGCAAGGGAGCAAGCAGAATAACATCCATCTTCCGGGTAATGGCATCTTCTACCAATTGAAGCTGGGAGTTGGCATCAACTTTTCCCTGAGGCGCATTAAAGGAAATTTCGACATTCCCTAACTCTTTCGCCTTATCTTCTGTTCCGGCCTTCACCTTGAGCCAGTGCTCATCCATGGAATCCATGGCGATGAAAATCACCTTGATTTTCCCGCTGGAAGCAGCGTCGCTGCCACCCCGGGCCCATACCGGTAATACGCTGATCAACGCGATCAGCAGTACTGCCACGAAAAATACGTTTCTTTTCATTTTCAATCCTCCTATCAATTCGATCCCCCCCGACGGGGAATCGTAGTGAACACATTAATCCCTGCGCTTTATCTTATCAAAGAACACCGATCCTACGATGACCGCGCCTATAACTATTTTTTGAATAAAGGGCGATACGCCTATTAGGTTAAGGCCGTTCCGCAGTATGCCGATGACGAAAGCGCCGATGAAAGTACCTGCAATGGAACCTTCGCCGCCCATAGTGCTGGTCCCGCCGATAACCGAGGAGGCAACCGCATCAAGCTCATAGCCGTCGCCTGCCGCAGGCTGGGCGGAAACAATGCGGGCCGCCATGATAAGCCCTGCACAGGCCGCCAGCAATCCTGAAAACACATACACGGTGATGAGCGTTTTCCTGGTGCTTACCCCGGAAAGGCGGGCAGCCTCAAAGTTGCTACCTACAGCGTACACATGCCTGCCCAGTTTTGTCTTTGCCAGAATGAAACCGAAAATTAAAACCAGAAGGACCATGATAATAACCGGGTTGGGTATACCCAGAGTAGCATCCGTACCCCATCGGGTAAATGTTTTGGGAAGACCGCTTATGGGAATACCTTGCGTAAGGGTAAGACTGACGCCCCGGACCGCAGTCATGGTACCCAGTGTCGCGATAAAAGGCGGCAGTTTTCCGTAGGAGACGAATATACCGTTGATGAACCCCACGAGGGAGCCGCTTAAAAGACCCAAGAGCATGGCCAGCGGCAAGGGAACCGACGCTTTTATGGACAGGGCGGTAATCATTCCCGCCAAAGCCATATTGGAGCCGATGGAAAGATCGATTCCCGCGGTGATCATCACGTAGGTTTGGCCCAAAGCGATAATAGCGATAACCGCAGTCTGGGTCGCCACCGTTAAGATGTTGTTTAGTGAGAAAAAGTATTCACTTAAAACCGTAAAAACGATAATGAGGATGAGGAGTCCGCTGAACGTTGAAAGCAGTTGCTTATTGGTCCGGGACAAATTAATCGGTATTTTTTTAACGGCATTTTCGTTTGCCACTGAAATCACCTCTCCTAATTGTATTGCGTCGCATAGTGCAGTATTTCTTCCTGATTCGTATTTCTTGTTATGAGTTCTCCGGTTATCCTGCCGTTGCACATGACCAGAATCCGATCCGACATGCCCAGTACCTCGGGCAGTTCCGATGATACAAACATGACTCCGATGCCGTTCTTCTTGAGTTCATTCATGATGTTGTAAATCTCTATTTTGGATCCTACGTCTATGCCCCGGGTAGGTTCATCAAAGATAACGACCTGGGCGTCCCGCATCAGCCATTTTCCCACAACCACCTTCTGCTGATTGCCACCTGAAAGGTTGCGTACATATTGTTCGATACCGGGAGTTTTTATTTTCAGACGCTGAACCATCTCATTGGATTTTTTCGCTTCCAGACGGGGGCTGATGATCCCGAACTTCGAGATACTATCCAGACTGGGCATGGTAATATTTTCCGCCAGGGTCATCTTTACGCAGAGGCCGTCCTGCTTGCGATCTTCGGGAGCGCAGAACAAGCCGTTCCGTATGGCGTCACGAGGCGTTTGCACCTTTATCGGTTTTCCGTTCAGGATAATTTCGCCCGAACTCTTGTCCGCCCCGGATACGGCCCTCACCAGTTCTGTTCTACCGGCACCCATAAGGCCGGCAAAGGCAAGAATCTCCCCTTTATACAAATTGAAGGAAACATCCTTTACCCCGGACGGAGAAGACAGATGCTTTACTTCCAAAACTTTCTCTCCCTGTTCAACTTTGATGCGGGGGAATTTTTCGGTCAGTGTACGGCCTACCATATAACTGATAATTTCCGGCAGGCTTGTTTCGGCGAAGTTCAGAGTTTTGACATACCTGCCGTCCCGCAGTATGGTTACCCGGTCCGCAATCCTGGAAAGCTCCTCCATCCGGTGGGAAATGTAGATGATGCCCCGGCCTTCATTTTTGAGAATCGTGATAACCTTAAAAAGGTCCTCAATTTCCTTTTCGGTCAGTGCCGAAGTAGGCTCATCCATGATGATGATATTCGCGTTCATGGAAAGGGTCTTGCATATCTCCACCATCTGCTGTTTGGAAACCGGCAGTTTGTTGATAGTGATGTCCGGATCTATGTCAAGATTGAGGGTAGTAAGATATTTCTTCGTTTCCTGATTCTGCCGTTTGCTGTTCAAAACACCTGCTATCGTGTACTCACGGTTCAAGAAAATATTTTCCGCCACCGTCAGATGAGGGCAGAGGTTTAGTTCCTGGTGAATGATCCCTATACCCATAGCCTGGGCAGACTGGGGCGTTAAATCATGGGTAATCTTACTGCCGTTAACATAAAAATCCCCGCTGTCCCGGGTATAGACCCCGGAGATGATCTTCATCAGCGTCGACTTACCGGCGCCGTTTTCGCCGAGCAGCGCATGAACTTCGCCTGGCCGAAGATCGAATTCAACATCCTGAAGGGCGGCAACCCCAGAAAAGGACTTGGAAATATGTTCAGCCTTTACTAAATCAACAGTCATAACCGCCTTTCCTATAAAAATAAAAGTGCGCCATCTGTCCCGCCTAAGGGATATTAAGCAATATAACCGGTTTTATTTTTATGTCCACACTAAGCTATACATTATAATATCCTACGGATTTGCGGTTGTCAAACAAAATTTTGTGAAATTGTGATTCACCAGTGAAAATTTCGTCTATACCTCCTGTTCCTCCCTATCGGTCCGCGGGAGAACGCGAAAAAGCTCTGCGAGATTATCAATGGTCTATCTGCAAAATGTACGGGGCATTTGACCTTCTGCGGAAGGCCAGCTTACCCGGCGCAGCCCGCGGACTGTCCGGGTCCGTGGCGGCAAAAAAATACTTCTTGACATTTTTAGTTTAGATAGTATAATACTATTAGGTGGTAAATATAGACTATTTAAATGCTTTTTAGGAGGAGCAATTATGGAAAGAAGAAATGTCACCATTTTAGGGATTAGCGCAAGTGGACGAAACAATGGAATTGTTAATCAAACAGTAGCGGCCATTTTGAAAGAAACGGGGTTTGATTACGAAATAGTAACCCTTGCTGGAAAAACCATAAACGGCTGTTCTGGCTGCCTGTCCTGTGTTAAAGACAACCGTTGCGTTCTTAAAGATGATTTTACCGCTAAAAGAAGCGGCATTGGCATTGCAGAATGAATTCAATGTATATAAATAAAAAGAGAAAATTATATAGTAGCATGTGGTATTTTTAAACCGGAACTTGAAAAAGTATTGCCGGAGATTAAACGGGAATTGGGGGAAGAAGACATACAGGTTACGTTTTTATCTCCGGCATTACATATCGATAGTAATAAATATGTTTAACTGTGTTATTATCCTGACAAAGGGCGATCCCTTCGATGCTTTCAACCGGTTTGATGATTTTTTTTAAAAATTTGAATCGGAGCAGCGCGGTGATGTACCTGCTCCTTGCTCTCGCTGGGCCCTCACTTCACTTTTTCCACCTTCCAGGCTTTCAGGTTCCGCTGTTCAATGTCGATCTCAATGCCTACCAGCGCGAGATACGGCGCGGCAGCGTATTTGTCCGCGTAACCCTTGTTTTTAATCTGTTTCAAAGAGACTTTGGGAGACGCTCTTTTTAACTCGATCACCCAGACATCGCCGCGATAGTTAAGCACCAGATCAGACATACCCCGGTTGGTGTACTCCTCGGCGTGAACGTGAAGACCACACGCCCAGAGCAGGGTCAGAATCACCGTGTGATAATAAGCTTCCTTGTGAGCGTAATTCTTGTCATTATC
>JAITNU010000167.1 GCA_031290325.1 Treponema sp. | reverse complement strand
TAAAGGAGCTTGCAAAGGGTACTCCCAATGAAGAGCATGTTAAAGCAATTCTGGACTTAAGCCACGAGTCGGACCTCGGGTAATCCTAAAAACCGCAGAGTACGCAGAGAAAAATCTATCTTTGTTTTTCAGAAAATTTTAATGCGCTCGTCCTGATGTTTTTTGGTTTAGGACTTGACGGGAAAAGCAAATTCTTGTTATATTTTAGTATCTCTTTATTATTTTATAAAGAAATGTAGTGTATTATGTGAGAAACCTATTGGTGGCCTCTAAAAAACAGGAGAAAGGCTGGGGCGGTATGATAGATATCGATGAAATGGCAGTTCCCCTGAGCGGGGATAGTCTGGCGGGAATCAACGCGGAATACGATCCTTTATATACTGAAATGGAGTCCCTGGCGGTGGCGGTGCCGGACAGCCAAATGGGAGATTCTATCATTGCGGGACGGGATCCGGACTGGAAAAAACTCAATAAGCATTGTCTTGAGCTATGGAAAAAAACCCGGGATTTACGGGTCGCTTCGTATCTGGTAATTGCTCAGACCGCCCTTGATGGGCTGGCTGGGCTGGTTTCGACCCTGAAGCTCCTGGTTTTTCTGGTCAAAGATATGTGGGATGCTTGTTATCCTCAGCTTGATCCTGAGGATGATAACGATCCCAGTGAACGGTTCAACATTCTTGCCATGTTGTCTCCCGATGCTGGCGCCATTAACGATCCGATCATGTTTATCTCCCGCCTGCGGGAGGTACGGCTGGTGCCGTCTTTGGGATATACCCTGAGGGACCTGGTTTCCTCTGACGGTGGCGATAATGCCCTGGACCTGGTCAGGTTCATGCAGGCGTCGATTACGGAGATTCAGGAGCGGGCGGCCCTGGGGCTTGAGGCAAAGGAGCAGATCGAGGCCCTGTGCAACGAGATGAACGGGAAAATGCAGGGCGGGTACCTTTTGAACATGGCGTCCCTGACCCATGAAGTGGACCGGTTCCGTTCTTTTTATGATACCTGTCTGCAATCTGTTGGCGCCTCAGATGCCGCAGTCGATGCTGGAGTACCAGTTTTCGAAGGGGCGGCAGGGACGTCCTCGGGAAGCGTGAATCTCGTGTCGGCCGGTACCCGTGCGGAAGCGCTGTTATTGCTCAAAAAAGGCGCTGAGTATTTTCAGCGTCAGGAACCGAATAGTCCGATCCCCCTGTTGATAAACCGGGCATTGCGGTTCTCGGAAATGACCTTTATGGATCTGCTGGAAGATATAGCGCCGGACGCGGTCTCCCGCGGGCGGGATATTCTGGGGATCAAACCAGAGGAGTAACGGGAATTGCGAGGAAAGAACTTGATCTGCGTAACCATAAGGTGACGGTATTACAGTTATAATGGAGGAGGTTGCTATGGCTTCAAGCAATAGTCAAAAGTCTATAGCCAAGAACAGGGCTCCACGGGTTCAGATCGAATACGATGTTGAACTCTATGGAGCGGAAAAAAAGGTCAGCTTACCTTTTGTCATGGGGGTCTTATCGGACCTTTCAGGAAAGCCTGCTGAACCGCTGCCCAAACTTGATGATCGCAAGGTGATGGAAATCAGCGTTGATAACTTTGATGACCGTTTAAAGAGCATCAAGCCCCGGGTGGCCTTTAATGTTCCCAACACGCTTACCGGAGCGGGCAATATCGCGGTGGACATGACCTTTGAAAGTATGGATGATTTTTCTCCTGCAGCGGTTACGGCTAAGGTGGAGGGTTTGAAACAACTTTTAGAGGCCCGGCAGCAGCTTTCAAACCTGCTTTCGTATATGGACGGCAAGGCCGGAGCAGAGGAGCTTTTAAACAAGATCCTCGAAGACCCTGCCCTGCTCAAGGCTTTGTCTCAAAAGGCAAAAGAAAAAGCCCCGGCTGAATAGGAGGTAACTATGGCTGAAACGCAGGAAAGTTTGAGCGCCTTAAACGCCGAAACCCTGGAAATGTCTGATTTTGAGAAGCTCCTGAATCAGGAGTTTAAGCCGAAATCAGAAGAAGCAAGCAGCGCGGTACAGAGCGCGGTTAAAACCCTGATGAACCAGGCCCTGGAAAACGCCAGTCTGGTTTCCAGTGATTCTCTCAAAACCATTGAGGGGATTATTGCTGAACTTGACAAGAAATTGTCGGAACAGGTCAATCTCATCATACATCATCCTGATTTTGCCCAGTTGGAGAGCGCCTGGCGGGGCTTGAGCTATCTGGTCAACAATAGCCAGACCGGTGAAAACCTGAAGATCCGGGTGATGAATGTTTCCAAGACGGAACTGGGTAAGACCCTCAAGAAGTTCAAAGGAACTGCCTGGGATCAAAGCCCCTTGTTCAAGAAGCTCTATGAAGACGAATACGGAACCGCCGGCGGCGAACCCTACGGCGCGTTAATCGGCGATTATTACTTCAACCACACCGGGCCGGATGTTGAGATCCTGAAGGGGGTGGCCCAGGTTTCCGCGGCTTCCCACATGCCGTTCATTTCCGCAGCAGACCCCTCGATTATGAACCTTGATTCCTGGCAGGACCTGGCCAATCCCCGGGACATCAGCAAGATTTTCACCATGGCCGAATACGCCGCCTGGCGTTCCTTCCGGGAATCCGACGACAGCCGCTATGTGGCCCTTGCCCTGCCACGGGTATTAAGCCGTGCGCCCTATGGGGCCACCACCAATCCGGTGGAAGAATTTAACTTTGAGGAAGACACCGGAGCCGGAGCCAGTGACAAGTACAACTGGATGAACGCCGCCTACGCCATGGGCGCGAATGTCAACCGTTCCTTTACCAACTACGGCTGGTGTGCTAATATCCGCGGTGTCGAGTCTGGTGGTGCGGTAGAAGGGCTGCCGACCCACACCTTCCCTTCTGAAGACGGTGGGATGGCTATGAAGTGCCCTACTGAAGTGGCAATCACCGACCGCCGGGAAGCGGAGCTGTCCCGGAACGGTTTCCTGCCCCTCATCCATTGGAAGAACACTGATTACGCGGTGTTTCTTGGGGGACAGACCGTGAACAAGCCTGCTGAATACGATTTACCGGATGCCACGGCAAACGCCAGCCTCTCGGCGCGGCTCCCCTATATCTTTGCGACTTGCCGGTTTGCCCATTTCCTGAAATGTATTGTCCGGGACAAGATCGGATCGTTCAAGGAAAAAGAGGATATGCAGCGCTGGCTCTCCAACTGGATCGCCAACTATGTTACCAGCGATCCCAATGCGCCGGAAGAGGTTAAGGCGAAGTATCCTCTGGCTGAAGCGAGGGTTGAGGTTGAATCCGTTGAGGGACAGCCGGGGTATTACAATGCCCGGTTCTACCTGCGGCCCCATTATCAGCTTGAAGGCCTGACTACGTCCCTGCGGCTGGTGACCAAGGTTCCCAGCGGAGCAAAATAGCAGTATACTATTATAAGTATCTGAGCAATTTGCCTGTTATGGTAAGTTATAAAGGTTCCCAGCGGAGCAAAATAGCAGTATACTATTATAAGTATCTGAGCAATTTGCCTATTATGGTAAGTTTTATAGGTTACTAATTTTTTTTTGGAGGTATCACGAGTTATGGCGAGTTCGTATTTTTTAAAGCTTGACGGTATTGACGGTCAATCGGTGGACAAGGGCCACGAGAAGTGGATTGAAGTCATCGGTTGTTCACACGGGGTGCTGCAAAACATCTCTATCCAGCGGGGTACAGAAGTGGTTGGACGGGGACAGTTTCTGCCCTTCACCTTCACTCATGCGGTTGATAAGGCAACCCCAAAGCTGCAGCACTTCTGCATGACGGGGCAGCGGATTGCCAAGGCGCAGTTTGCCTACTGCCAGTCAATTGCCGGTGCTCAAACCCCGGTGTATGAAGTCACCCTGGAAGATGTGAAGGTTGCAAAAGCCGAGGTTAAAGCGGTGGAGACCGGAGATACCGGCGGCCCCCTTGCCCAGCAGCTCGTTGAGGTGGTTGAGCTGGTTGCCGGGAAGATATCCTGGAAAGTTACGCCTATCAAGGCGGATAACACCAAAGAAGGGGCTATCGAAGCATCCTTCGATCAGGTCGCCAACGCGTAAAATTGATATAGTGGGACGTGGGCAGCCATGTCCCATTGCCGTGATTGCGGGGTTAAAGGGAAATGGGTGAACAGGTAGGGCAAGTCCGGCAACGGGTGTGCGGAAGAAGGGTGGTTGGCCATGTATGCTAACGAAGGCTTACGGTATTGGCCCTATATTTTAAAGCGCCTGACAGACTTTGACCCTTCGGTAAAAGATGATACCGCCTCACGTACCATAACCATGAAACAGCTCAAAGAAGATATTTTTGAGCATATTGAAATGCTGTTCAATTCCAAAACCCATCTGTCCGTGGAAGAACTTAAAGATGATGAGGAACTGGAAAGTTCGGTTCTGGGCTATGGCATTGCGGATTACTGCGGCAGCGGGAGCAGTGACCGGGAGGACCTGATGCGGCAGATGGTTAAACAGCTTCACTATTTTGAACCCCGCCTGGTTCCTGATTCAATCACCGTTGAGTTTGTGCCCCCAAAAGTGAAGGCTGGATCCTTTATGGAGTTTCAGATAGGCGGTTTGATCCAGGGGGACGAGGCCGGTGAAGAGCTGGTGTTCATTGCCAGGCTTGATATGGAAACCGGCAGTGCAGAACTGAAGAATGTAAAGGATTAGCGTTCAAGATGGATTTGTTAGATTATTACCGGGACAATCTTCAGTATATCAGGGCCTTGGCCGACGAGTTTGCGGCGGAGTTTCCCAAGATCGCCGGACGCTTGAGCCTTTCCGGGTTTGAATGTCAGGACCCCTATATCGAGCGCTTGCTGGAAGGGACCGCGTTTTTATCCGCCAAGGTTGAAAAAAAGCTTGATGAGGGGTACCAGCATTTTCTGGAATCCATGCTCAATTCCATGGCCCCCAGCGCCCTGTATCCGATCCCCTCAGGGGCGGTCCTGGAGCTGGTCTTGAATTACAGCAATGAACGGGTCCGCCGGGGAGTCATGCTTGAGGCGGGCACGATCTTTGACGCCTTCATTCCCAATAGCAATACCCCCTGCCGGTTTTCAAGTGTTGACGCAGTGCCCTTGCTGCCCCTTTCCGTTGCTGAAGAGCAGTATGTAACCCGTGATCTGGCAAGCCTGGGTATCACCAATGCCCAGGCGAATGCCGCTTTGCGCCTTAAACTGATGTCAACAACCGGTGAACCCCTCACCGTCCTGGATGAACTGGTGTTTTTTGTCAACATGCCGGAAGCGGAGACCTCCCTCTTACAGCGCCAGCTCATGCATGACCGGGCTGCAGTCTATGTTCGGCATAACAACGGCGCATTTACCCTGGTGAACAACCTTGTTTTTGACCTGCCCATAAACGCAGGCAGCACCATCCTGCATGAGGGGCTTAAGGGCAATGTGAAAGGCCTGCGGCTGCTGCAAAATTTCATGGCCTACCCCATGTTTTTTAAGTTTTTTTCGATCAAGAACCTTGGCGCGGTTTTTAACGCCACTGCCCTGGAACTGGTCATCATGTTTAAACGCCGGGAACCCTCTCTGGCCATCAAGGCAGGTGCTCTGAAACTGAACTGCGTGCCTGTATTAAACATCTTTACCAAACGTTCCGACCGGATTGCCTTGGATCGGGAAGCCTTTGCATTTCATATCGTGCCTGAGCGGACCGCCATGCGGGATTATGAAGTGTTAAGCGTCCAGCGGCTGGAATTTTTCAATGAGCGGAACGAAACGTTGTTTTTCGCCACGAATTTTTACGATCAGGATGTGTTACACGGGAGCAGCCAGCGAAACTTTTTCAGCCAGCACCGCCAGAGGAGCCTGTTTGAACGGAAATCCACCCAGCGCAGTTCCTATAGCGGCACTGAGTTGTTTGTATCTTTTTCGGCGCAAAACCCAAACGTTGAAAATGCCTATCAATTCGCGGCAGAACTGATCTGTACCAACCGGGATTTACCCCTGCTTTTGCAGCCCGATACCAGCCTCACCTCAAATGTACCCTACATCCAGAGCGGGGTCTTTATTGCGGCTCCTACCAAGCCCGATTATTCGTTGATAGCCCGTGGGGATCAATCGGATTTTGCGAAACTCAGCCATATCATTTTCAACCTTTCCTCCATGTTGTGGCAGGACGGCACCCTCCCCCTGGAAATGTTCAAAACCATGCTCCTCAATTACCGCATTCGTTCTGAGGAGGAAACCGAACGGATGATTGACGGCATTATCAGTCTTGAAAGTGAACCCACGACCTTCCGGTTTATTAAAGGGGGAGCGGTTTTCTTTGAAGCCGGATGGAAAGTACGGTTTACCCTTGATGAAATGGCTTACGCCGGCATGGGGTACTATACCTTTGCCTTTATTATTGGGGAAATGTTAAAGTCCTTCACACCCCTTAACACACTGCTGGAAATTGAATTTTGCACCCAGCAATCAGGACAGATCGCCACATGGAAGACCTTAGAAAACTAGTCACCAAGGTATCTCGGGCGCTTCGCCAGAGGAAGTACGCCCCTGACTTCTGGGGCTTGGTACGCAAGCTCGAAGGGGCTTCCCAGCCGCGCTTCGGGTATGCCAAGTATCCTGGGGAGGAAAATGTCCGCTTCGGTCAGCTTCCCTACCTGAACTTTCCCAGCACCGACATCGCCGAGATCCTTGAGGGGCAGGGCGGCCTTGATGCAACGATTCTGACCTACTTTTTCGGCCTCCTGGGCGTGAACGGGCCAATGCCCCTGGAATTCACCAGTTACATCTTTCAGCGGTCCCATAACCAGTATGACCACACCTGGCGGCGGTTCTTAGACATCATCCACCACCGGATGCTGATGCTGTTTTACCGGGCCTTTGCCATGAATCAGCAAAGCATCAGTTTTGACCGGCCCACCGATGATCCCATCACCGATATGGTCAAAAGCCTGACCGGGCTGCCCCCGGACCTGGTCCTTGATAAAAAACAGGAGGCGGTTTCCCTCTCCTATGCCCACCATTTCGGGTTTATGATTAAGAACCGCTCGAATCTGGAAGATATGCTCCGCCGTTTGTTTAAGATGGAACTGGAAGTGCGGGATTTTATCACCGCTGCTTACGACATTCCAGTGGACAGTTACGCGGTCCTGGGCAAGCCTGAAACTACGGTCTTGGGGGTCAACCTGCAAATCGGGCGTACCTTTTTCAGTACCACCCTCAAATTTGAAATCTGGATCGGCCCGATTGATTTTGATACCTATCAAGTCCTGATGTCAGGATTGACCGGCTTTAATCTGTTGACCCGCACGGTCAACCACTATCTTGACCGGCCCCTGGAGTACAATCTGGGGTTTAAATTACTGAGTAACACCATCCCCAAGGCCCGGTTGGGCTTTGATTGGACCGAGTCCGGTTCTGACGCTACCCAGTTGGGGTATAGCTGCTGGATTGGCCGGCCTCAGGCGGTGATTTTAGTCATTGACGCGTCCCGGCTTAACCGTCAACGGCACCGTGAATCATTCAAAGCCGTGTTTCATGGAGATGGCAAGCAATGAAAGAACAACAAATGGTTAAAGACAGGTCTCTAATTATAGAAGGAAATACAAATGAGTAAACTGAAACGGATTCAACTGTTTTCAAAACTTGACGGCAAAGCCTACAAGGCTATTGAAAGCGCGACGATACTCTGCAAGACCAGAGGCAATCCCTATATCGAATTGACCCATTGGGTAAACCAGATCCTCTTGGGTGAAAACACTGACTGGCATGAGGCGGTTCGTTATTTTGCCCTGGATGAGGCAAAGCTGGCCAAGGACATGATCGTTGCCATGGACGCCCTGCCCCGGGGGGCCTCTTCTATCGCCGACTTTTCAAACACCATTGAACTCGCCATTAAAGAGGCATGGATGATCGCGTCCCTGGCCTTTGCCGAGGGGGCGATCCGGACCGGGCACCTGCTCTGCGCCCTCAAACAGACCCCTGAATTTGCCCGTACCCTCCATGACATGAGCCGGGAGTTCGTCAAGATCAACGGGGACCTTTTGGTTGAGAAGTTTGCCGAGATCGTTAAGAACTCCGGGGAAACCTCGGTGGCCGTGTCTGCCGGGGACAGCGCCGCCACCGGTCAGGCCCTGATGGGGAACGCCGCCATGGGAACCGGGGAGGCATTAAAACGCTATACCGTGGATATGACCGAGCAGTCCGGCAAAAGCGACCCCATTGTTGGCCGGGACGCGGAAATCCGCAAGATCATCGATATTTTGATGCGCCGCCGGCAAAATAACCCGATTTTGACCGGGGATGCAGGGGTCGGTAAGACTGCGGTGGTTGAGGGGTTTGCCCAGCGCCTTGCTTCCGGGGATGTGCCCCCCAGTCTCAAGGGTACCCGGCTCTGTTCCCTGGACATCGGGCTGTTGCAGGCCGGGGCCAGCATGAAAGGGGAGTTTGAAAATCGCCTGAAACAGGTCATCGAAGAGGTCCAGGGTTCGGATGTACCGATCATCCTCTTTATTGACGAGGCCCATACCCTGATCGGGGGGCAGGCAGGACAGAACGACGCAGCCAATCTCCTCAAACCGGCCCTGGCCCGGGGGAAATTGCGGTGCATTGCCGCCACCACCTGGCAGGAGTATGTCAAATACTTTGAAAAGGACCCCGCCTTAACCCGGCGGTTTCAGAACATCATCATTGATGAACCGGATGATGATAAGGCCACCGAGATGATGCGGGGGATGATCAAGGCCCTGGAAACTCATCATAAGGTAGTGGTCATGGATGATGCCCTGGAGTCGGCGGTGAAACTATCCCGCCGGTATATTCCCGCCCGGCAGCTCCCGGATAAATCGGTGAGCATCCTGGACACCGCCTGCGCCAAGGTTGCTCTGAGCCAGAACGCCGAACCTGCGGAGCTTGAGTATTGCCGTCGCAGGATAGAAGCCCTGGTACTGGAAATGGCGATTCTGAGCCGGGAAGAATCCGCAGGATTCGATCACTCGGAGAAAATTACCTCCCTTACCGGGGAGCTTACGAAAGAACGGGACCGGCAAGGGGAACTGCAGGCACGGCTGGATAAGGAAAAAGCCCTGGTTGCGGAGATTATCAGGCTTCGCACTGAGGCGGAGGAAGGGAACCCGGAGCTTAAAGGGAACCTTGAGGCGAAGCGTAAGGAACTTGCCGATTTCCAGGGAGAAAATCCCCTGGTGCTGCCCCAGGTGGATACCCAGGCGGTTTCAGCGGTCATTTCCGAATGGACCGGGATTCCCCTGGGCCGGATGGTGAAGGACGAGATCAAATCGATCTTAACCCTGGACGAGGAACTAAACCGCCGGGTCATCGGCCAGGAGTACGGGGTGAAGGTGATTGCCAAGCGGGTAACCACAGCACGGGCGTCCCTGGCAGACCCCAACAAGCCCATTGCGGTGATCATGCTGGCAGGTCCTTCCGGGGTGGGTAAGACCGAGACCGCCCTTGCCCTGGCCGAACAGATCTACGGCAGCGAAGAGCAGATCATCACCATCAACATGAGCGAATTCCAGGAGGCTCACACGGTGTCTACCCTCAAGGGCGCGCCTCCGGGATACGTGGGGTACGGCGAAGGGGGAGTGCTGACCGAGGCAGTGCGCCGCAAGCCCTACAGCGTGGTACTCCTCGATGAGGTTGAGAAGGCCCACCCGGATGTACACGAGATCTTCTTCCAGGTCTTTGATAAAGGCCAGATGGAAGACGGCGCCGGCAGGCTGGTCAATTTCCGTAATACCATCATCCTCTTAACCACGAACGTGGGGGATGGGACCATTGCGGACCTCTGCGCTGAAGAGGACAAGCTTCCGGACAGCCTTGAAGCGGCGATCCGTCCTGATATGATGCGGGTGTTCCCTGCGGCCCTGCTGGGGCGTATTCAGATTGTGCCCTACTACCCCCTGGGCAAGAAGGCGCTGTATCAGATCATTGACCTCAAGATCGGGAAGATCAAAAAGCGGGTGGCGGAAAATTACCGGGCGGAGCTTGTTACTTCTGATGCGGTTAAAGATGAAATCATCCGCCGTTGTGATAACGCCGCTTCCGGGGCGCGCTTAATCGACGCGATCATCAGCAACGACATCCTGCCGGAGATCAGCGCGGAATTCCTCCGCCACACCATGGAAGGCCAGACCCTTACTAAGGCGGTGATTGATGTGCAGGATGAGCGGTTTACTTATTCGTTCCCTGATGAGCGGCCATGATAGTACAGCAAGTTGAGGATGTATACCTACGCCGGGGATTCGGAGTCAAACACCGGGTACAAACGCTGGAAATTTGGAAACAAGGATTAGTGTACTATACCGTTTTGAGTATGAGATATATAAGGAGCAATCAAAATGCCAACACCAGTCGCGACTATCGCGAACCTTACCGCCACCGGGGATGTGATCATCGGCCCCGGAGCCTTGACTACCATGGTTAAGGGCCTGCCCGTGGCCTGTATGGGGGACGCGGTAGCCGGTCCCTTATGCGTTGCCGGGGTCATTACCATGACCACTGCCATAAACAAGCTGGCCAAGGGCCGGCCTACCGCATGCCTCGGAAGCATAGTTACCGGAGTTTCCCCCATCGGGATTCCCATATCCACCGCAGTGCTGGTTTGTCCTAATGTCAACGAAATCGTGTAGGATGTGGTATGCCAAATAACGTAAACGCTA
>JAITNU010000104.1 GCA_031290325.1 Treponema sp. | reverse complement strand
GATTACACCGAGGTTTGCCAAGATTTTTTGTTGTCCTATGACAAAACCATAGGATACCGGGCGGAGAAAACCGTCGATACTGAAAAGGAGGAGGATGCCTGGTAAATACCCCGTCCTGTACGGGGACTCGTCTTTGCCACCATGTTTCGGCTAGGGCAGCGAGAAAAACACCCCCACGGCGGTGGGGAAATTGAAGCTTTAGCTATTTGCCTGTCAACGGAAATAGAAACACCCCTACTTATGTAGGGAAAAACATAGGACAAACAAAAATTTCTATATTTTTGACAAAATTTTTATTTTGACCTTGACTTATCCTTTGATGATATGTTACCGTAATATTATGGCATCGAAAAATAATATTTCAGTTGATAGTATCTTCGATTTATCCTCCTGTCTCGCCAAAACGTATAAACTTGATGGTAAGGTCCTGCCCGGCATAGATATCCTTGGTCACTCCATCATAGCGGGAGAAGTGGCCAAGGAAATAATCCGGCGTTCCATACCGGCACTCCGGGATAGACTTTTCCCTCCAGGAAGTGAACTGATCGCTGCCTGCCACGATATTGGGAAGGTTTATCCACTTCACCAAACCCGATTACAATGGTCCATTGCCGGACACCGGTCTAATCCCGAATCGGAAAAACCATGGAAAGGCCACTGGGCAGTGAGCCAGGCGGCACTTGATGGCTGCCCCAAATATATACCGGAAATTGCCGGACGTCATCATGGATATTCCCCGGCTCAAATATATCCTGCTACCTATGAAGGCTTTGGCGGGGAAGCATGGCAGGATCTCCGAGAAGAACTGCTTGAAAAGCTTACAACTTATTTCGATACCAGATGGCCCAAAGTAGAAAACAAAACCCATGCTGCCGTCCTCTCGGGGCTTACGTGCATTGCCGACTGGATAGGTTCGGGATCGAGCTTTGATGGAATCACACATATTGAAGATATAAGCGATTTACCTGCCCGTGTTCAAGAGGCCCTGGATAGGGCGGGTTTTGTCCTCCCCCGAATGAAGCAGGGACTTACCTTTAAAGCCATTTTTGACCGTGAATGCCGACCAGTCCAGTCTCTGTTCATTGAGTCCGTTTCTACACCAGGGATATACGTGCTGGAAGCCCCTATGGGGATAGGGAAAACCGAAGCTGCCCTCTATGCTGCCTATAAAATGTTTTCTGCGGGAAAGGCATCAGGCATATACTTTGCCCTGCCCACCCAACTCACTTCTCATAAAATCCACAAGCGGGTGGACGCCTTTCTCACTAAGGTGTTGGAAGAAAATTCATCCCTGTCCAAGGCACTGCTCGTCCACAGTTCCGCCCGGTTTTATGAAACCGAAACCGAGATGGGAGAAGATGGAGAGCCGGGGCGGTCCTGGTTTCAGGCCAAAAAACGGCGTATCCTCGCGCCCTTCGGAGTCGGGACCATCGACCAGGCCCTGATGTCGGTGATGAATGTGAAGCATGGTTTTGTCCGGGCCTTTGGTCTTGCAGGCAAAGTGGTAATCCTTGATGAGGTGCACTCCTACGACAGTTACACCGGCGCCCTTCTGGACGAACTGGTTAAGGGGCTTGAAGAAATGGGTTGTACGGTAATCATCCTCAGTGCCACCCTAACGCATGAGCGGAGAAAGAAGATTCTGGGAGTACGTGAAAAAGCGACGCTGGATTCACCGCCTCCCGCTTCAGGCTATCCAGACTATCCCCTGATCAGTTCCTTAATCCACCGGGAAGATAGGCTTCAAGAGGTGGGGGTGGAAACCGCTGATACAGTGAATGTATTGGTACGCCGCGTTGTGGATGATGGGAAAGCGGTGGTGGAAGCCCTCAAACGGGCTAAACAGGGACAGCAGGTACTCTGGATTGAGAACACCGTGGATGAAGCTCAGAGGCGGTATAAGCAGATTGATTCGGAGGCTAAAAGATGTGGGGTTGACACCGGGTTGCTTCATTCCCGGTTTGTTCAGCATGACCGGGAATATAATGAGGATACATGGGTTGGAATTTTCGGGAAGGACGGGACAGCGCGGCGTGGAGAACAGGGGCGTATCCTGGTAGGTACCCAGGTGCTGGAACAATCCCTGGATATTGACGCCGACTTTCTGGTTACCCGGCTGTGTCCCACGGACATGCTCCTACAGCGAATCGGACGGCTTTGGCGTCACCAGGAAAACAATGCGGTTCGGCCAGCAGAAGCCCGGCGCGAAGTGTGGATCCTCTCCGCCGATTATGAGCGGGTTATTGCTGAATATGCAGATAAAAAGCAGCCCCACAAGGTCTTTAATAAGGAATTGGGGAAAACTGCATATATCTACGACCCCTATGTACTGCTGCGGACCCTTGAGCTTTGGAATACCCGGACAACTCTCAGCCTGCCCCAGGAGATACGTTCCCTGGTGGAAGACACCTATTGTGAGCGGAATGAGCAAGCGCCCCTCAACTCCTTAAAAAAGGAACTTGAACAAGAACGGGCACGGCTTAGACGATTAGCCTTTCAGGGGATTGCAAGCTCCAATAAGACCCTGCCAGATACCACAGCGGAAATTAGATATAAAAATCCTAATACCCGGTATTCGGAAATGGAAACCAGGGATGTGCTTCTACTGAGAGCGGAACCTGAAAACCATGACCGGAGTACTGTTCTTGTTTTGTCCAATGGAGATTCGCTTGAATTAAAACAGGGATTAAAAAACGAAAATAAAAAGGAATGGCGGAAACGCGCCACCAGGTTGAGCAGTCATATCGTTACCGTACCGGAATATCAGGCGCCACTCTCTGCACCACCGGAGATATTAGACCGATTTAAGGAATACATCTATACCGGTTCAGCAGATCATCATGAAGATTCCCTTCGTATTGTTGTGGTACATGAAGACAATACACTAGTGGGAATTGATTGCCCTACAGAAAAAATGAAAAAAAATGTTTCCAAGGATTTTCTGTTATCTTACGATACCATAACCGGATACCGGGCAGAGAAAAAAGCCGGTACAAAAGATGAGGAGGAGTGATACTACATGGATAATGAACCAAAGGGAGAAAACCCCAAAAACCGGTTCAATTTGGTTGATGAACCCTGGATACCAGTTGCTGGTGTTGGTTTGGTAAGTTTGCGGCGCATATTTCAGGAACCTTCCCCCAAGTCCTTGAGAGGAAATCCGGTTCAGAAAATAGCCCTCACCAAATTGTTATTAGCGATTTGTCAGGCTGCCTACACACCAACAGATGATGAAGACTGGGATACCTTCGGCGCACAGGGGCTGGCGGAAAAAGTCCTGATCTATCTTGAAAAGCATCAGGACTGTTTCTGGCTTTACGGAGAGAAACCTTTTCTCCAGATGCCACTTATCAAAAAGCTGATTAAGGACCGGAAAAAACGGGACTTAGCCAAAGGGGTAAAAGAAGCGGTTGCTGAGGCAAACGCGAAGCCAAAAGAAATCGGCCTTGGGTATTATCCTGATATTCCTTCAACCAATAATACGATTTTAACCCAAACCCAGATTTCTCATAGCATTTCTGATGCGGAAAAGACTTTGTTTATCGTGATGCTGATGAATTTTGCCTTTGGCGGAAAACGGGTTGAAAAGGACATCGAACCCTTTTCACCGGGGTATTCGGGAAAAACAGTATCTGCCAAATCCGGGCCGAGTTTGGGTAACCATTGGGGGTATCTCCATTCATTTATCCATGGCGATGATATTATCACTACCCTCTGGTTGAATACCTTTAGCAGGGAATTTATTAAAGATATGCCTTATGAAAACAAAACGCTCGTACCGCCTCCCTGGGAACAAATGCCTGAAGGCGAAGATGATGAAAGAGCACGGCAAATAAAAGAGTCATATATGGGCCGCTTAGTCGGTATGTGCCGGTTCGTTTTATTGGAAGATGACGGGATTTTCTATGTTGAGGGAATACAGTATCCAAGCCATAAGGAGGGCTGGCGGGAACCGAGTATGTGTGTGGATGACAACACCGGTAAACTCCTCTGGGCGAATACTCATCAAAAACCATGGCGAAATCTTACCGCACTGCTTTCATTTCTCAGTACCAGGGATAACAATCAATATAACTGTCTGCAATTGTCCGCTGTATTAAAGAGAATACGAAATAAAACAATGCGGATTGGCATCTGGTCGGGAGGAATAAAGGTCCGTGCCAATTCAGGGGATCAATCGGTAAAACAGGATGATGACTTTGTTGAATCCGAAACGTTTGTTGTTTCTTCTCATTTGAAACCATGGTTTACATCATTTGAGGAAGAAATGAATCGTTTGAAAAAGTTATCCGGTTTTCTTTATTTGATGGTTACAAGGTATTACAAAAAATTAAATATTGACGGTGCATCCTATGCAGATAAGGCATTGGAATTATATTGGCAGCGTTGTGAGCGGCAGTACCAGCAGATGGTTGATCTATGCAGAAATCCCAATGATACCGCAATGAAAGCAATAAGGTCGTATTTCTTTCAATGTGTACGGGATGCCTACGAAGCCTATTGTCCACGGGATACAGCACGGCAAATGCACTACTGGGTTCAATATCATCCAAGCCTGAATTATGCGTCCAGGAAAAAAAGGCAAACTCAAAGGGCATGATACTATGAGAGGAGGTAATCATACTAATGGATACTAATAAAAATGCGAACTCGGAGGGCTTTGTTGCAATGGTCATCAAAGGGTTGGATAAAGAAAAACCTAATACCGCTATGCGTGCCGCCCTGCGTCAAGCGGATAACCCTGCTACAGCATTTCGGAGCTGGGAATATTTAAGCTACTGGTGCAATATTCAGAAAGATCGGGAACTGAAAGCCTTTGCCCTCATAGGGGCATCCATGGCGAGGGCCCGGAAAGTACCAGAAGCAAAAGGGGGTTGGAGAATTGGTCAAGCGCTTGCCCAATATTATAGCCAGAGAAAACAAAATAATAACCGGGAAGATGATTCTGATACTGAGGACAAGATAAAGCTGCGCCGGCTTTTGGCCTGTAAAACCACTCAGGAAGCCTGTGTCATACTCCGGCCAGTGCTCAGGCTTATCACTGCTGATGAAGCAATACATCTCGATTATGTAACACTTTTAAAGGATTTGATCTATTTCAATGAACGAACAAAAGTCCGGTGGGCCAGAGATTTTTACGATCATTACCACAAAAAGGAGGAAGCATGATCGCGTCGATCCTGAAACTCAGCCGATCCGACTTCCAAGCCATGCAGAACACCAGTCCCTCGAAGATCATCAATGTGTACAGCATACACAAAATGGTTTATTCACTCTTTCCCCGAATAGATAATGAAACCAGAGATTTCCTTTTTGCCGACAAAGGCGGCAATTTCAACGAACGGCATATACTGATTCTGTCTAAACGTCCGCCCCAAGTACCTGAACATGGACGTATTGAATCCAAACGGATCCCTGAATTCTTTCTTGCCTTTGATGCGTACTGTTTTGAAGTACGGCTCAATCCGGTTAAGCGTGATAAAAACAGCGGGAAACTCATCCCGGTCAAAAAACAGGAACCCCTGCTGGAATGGTTTTGTTCCAAATCGGAACAATGGGGCTTTGAGACAGACCTGAACAGTCTGCATATACAGCGTACCGACGTGCAGATCTTTGACAAGCAAGATAAGCAGGTTACTCAGAACGCGGCAACCTTCATCGGCAAACTCAAGGTACGCGACCGGTCTCTGTTCATCAACAGTTTTGAACAGGGCATGGGCCGGGGGAAAAGTTTTGGTTTCGGGTTATTGCAGCTTGTACCCATACGAGCATAAACAAATCAACGTTCAACGTAATAGAGGAGAAA
>JAITNU010000100.1 GCA_031290325.1 Treponema sp. | reverse complement strand
CCCTGTTCCCGCATCCAATCAAAGACACATTGCACCATAGTCCCGCCCCCGCCCTTAATCGAGATACTTTTCCAGTCCCCTCTTTTATAGGTTTCCTGAACATTGGTTATACAGGTATCCCACTGAATAACGATCAGTTGACTGAAGTCCTTCACTATTTTTTCTATCTCAGTAAAGAACTGCTGCAGCCCCTGCTTACCAAGAGAACCAGACGTATCAACGGCAATCACTAATTTATTTGATAAACGTCTGATACCGGGAAGGGGTAGGTTCCGGCGATTCCGGCGTGCCCAGGTGTGCTCAAAATACGGTCCGTAATCGTACAGTAAGGGTGATAGGAGTCTTCGTAAACGCTGTGTCCAGGGTATGGTGGTGGGTTTTAATAAGGCTTGTAAGGCGTAGACGCCGGTACCACCCATGGTACCCCAGCCTCGGATGAGCGCGGATTCAATGATCTTACCCAGGGTCGATTCGGCTACTTCATCAGAGGTTTCCAGGAATTTGTGCTCATCTATCGGAGAATGAAACATACCCACGCCGGACCCGTGACCTGTGGCAGCACCGCTTTTATCAGTACCGTCACTACCGGTATCGTTTACGGCGCCGGGCTGAAGGTCTTGGTGCAGCGCGGCAAGCCACCGGTAAACCGGCTCGGTTACCGGTTCACCGGTATAGGGGGTGAGGGCAGGACTACCTGGTATGCTTGGAGGGTTGCGTATCATAGCAAGATAGAGCGCGCCTTCAGGTAAGGTGATGAGGGTGTTGTTGATCTTGAGGGTTTTGATGTTTTCGTTAATCAGCATGTCCGCAGCAGTATAAAAAAGCGGTGGGTCTTCTAACACGCGTTCACGGTGCAGCCGTATTAAGTGTTCGATTTCATGGATAATTAACCCTTCAAGAGTATCACGTTCACGGTAGATAAAGTCAGGGTTAAAGTAAAAGTTAATGTTGCCTCTGATACAATTAACACCGGTACTTGGAATATCCCTCGTTTCAAAGAAATGAAAGCGAAACATGAACTCGGCGAAAAAGGGGGCATGTTTTATCCAGCGAAGAGATACGGCTTCAAAAAGAGGTGGAATACGCCGTACCCGGGGCGCGACCACCAGGGCGGAACGGGCGTGTTTGGTTTGTGTTTGTTCATCTGGCATAGCCTATCCTTTTTCCGTTAATATTTTTATGAGCGCTTTGGTTTCTTCAGTATAAGTCTGAAGATAGGTATCAATAAACAGATTTTCCCTATCCATACATCGTTTGGTTAAGGTTTTGAGAAACGCGACATACATATCTTTTTCCAGAACCGTCGTAATATAGGTGTGAACATTTTCAAGATGCAGCGGTTCTATGGTTTCCAATCGAGTAATCGCGTCGATAACCTGATCATTGAGACTGTACAATTGATCCCGCTGCATGACTTGTATTTTATGTTGCAGTCTCGTATTTTTTGTGTAGGTAGTAACAATGTCGTTTCCAGAAATCATCTGCCGTAACTCAAGGTATTTGATAAAGGGAGCGGCAACCCCGGCAATGATATCCGGGCCTAAGATGGCGGTTATTTCTATAGGATCAACAGAACTGTTTTGTCCGAGAATATCGGAAAACTTTTCCCAGGAACGGGGAGTAACAAATACGTTATCCTCATCATTCGTACTATAATACAGATAATTCGGCCTATCCTTCAGAAAATCAACGATGTCCCCGTTAATGCGCTGCGCTTGTGCCCATTCAATCCAGGCATCCACATCAACATCTATCGTAAAATGGATGAACCGGTTTTTCAGGGCCGCGTCCATGGCAACCACATCATCTTCATCCCCCAGATTACCTGCCGCCACCATGAACCAGGAATCGAGGATTTTATGCATGCCAACCTGCCGGTCAAGGACCAACTGAAAGGCCGCTTGCAGCACATCAGGCCGGGCACGGTTAAATTCATCTAAGAGCAGTATCCCCGCAGTACCTTTGAAGTGGGGGATTCCCTCAAAGGGCAAAAATTCCGGGGGAAGCCAGGCAGCAACATGGCGCTCCATGTCGGGAACCGGAATGCCCCGAATGTCGGTGGATTCAAGCTGGGAAAGCCGGACATCAAGAAAGCCGATACCGTACTCATCGGCGAGTTGTTTCACTGCCTGGGATTTACCGATGCCGGATTTTCCCCAAATGAAGGGGGTAATTGCCTGTACCACGGGCCTGCCCGTACTGGGTTTCTTGAGTACCAAACGCAGTTTCTGCTTTAAATCCTTAATCGTCGCCATACCTGTAGTATGCCCCTTTTCATGGATTTCTGCAAGCGCCGCCCTTCCCTAAAAAGTGCCAGGCACTAAAAAGTGCCGGTCCTTTACTTGACAAAAAAATATGCGTGTTGTAACCTACTGGTATTGGGTTGGGGGGATTATGAATTTTGATTTTTTAGGATTGGATGCCAAATACGAACCGATCATTATGGCTTGGTATGCAAAAACCTTGTTGTTAAACATTTCTAAAATATACCCTCTTGATGAAAACATCAAGATTTGTTTTTTTGGGGACACTATTACGGTTTATTATAAGGTTGATGAGCATACCAATAAGATAGTAAAATTTATCAATAACACTTTAAAAGAAACTGTTTTCTCTAAGCATGGATATGAATTAGAACGATGGGATGCACAGGGTAATGTAATAGAACATACCTATTTTTTTAAAAAACAGCACCGGTAAAAAAAGTTAAAACTGCCACCCCAATCCCAGCATAGGCCGGATATAGGCGGGGGGAGGATTATCTATCGAAAATACATAGAGGAATTCGGCCCCCAGTTCAACAAAAAGAGGCTTACGGATGAACCATTGAAAGGAAAACCCGCCTCCTACCGACACGATCCAGGTGGTGATGAAGCCCTCTTCGAAAACCGGGTTCCCTGCGCTTTCAAAATAATAATCATAGATCAGGAACGTGCCTCCTCCCACCCGGAAAGTAAAAGCCATGATCCGGTTGGGAAGCCATTGCTGAAAAAACACATTCAGGTGCCCGGACAGGATGTGGGTGTGCCCCTTATTGGTCTGCTCTTTGACAGCAAGATAATTCCAGCCCGGGG
Organism: Treponema sp.; assembly: GCA_031290325.1. GTDB lineage: Bacteria > Spirochaetota > Spirochaetia > Treponematales > Breznakiellaceae > JAITNP01. Next base: position 8,574 of record JAITNU010000100.1, on the reverse strand, counting down.
TCAGCTCAAATCCAAAAGCATTGGAACGGCCCTTGAAGGGAATAAGACCAAACCGGATATGCGTGCCAGCGGGAAAGATATTCGGCTTAAAAACGCTGTTGTTAAAGTAACCCACAGGGAGGGTAAGCATCGGGGAATATTCCGCGGCAATAGAAACTGATATGGATGTATTGGCTATCCTGAAGGTTCCCAGAGACTGTACAAAGCCTCCGGGGTTCTCCACTACCACATCGTAAGCACCGGGAACCAGTTGCCGCTGATCAAAGGTCAAATGGGCCTGCTCTCCGGATGCCGTTGGCGTACAGTTTATGGGAACAATAGTAGCTCCATCCCGCGGAGACTTCAGATAGAGCTTACTTTCCTCCCTCAGATTACGTCCTGTTACGGTGATCACCCATTTGGTGTCCTTATCCAGGTAAAAGTGATTCGGCGAAAACCGGATGAGATCCGGTTTCCAGGCCGGGAGTATCTCGAATTCAGACCACGCTGAGGTGGCCCCCAGGTGGCCCAGGAGGTTATACACCAGTACCCGGTACCGGTAATGACCAGGGGAAAGGGAACAAAGCACCCAGGGGTCCTGGGTTGCCCTTCGCAATACCTCTCTATAGCGCCGGTCTTCCTGCAGTTCCACCACCGCTTCGTAATAGTAGGCCAATGCTATTGGCTCCCAGGTAAGGCGCTGGATAAACCGTTCTTCCTCGTTTTCCTCAGCATACATCCGCTTTGATAAGGCCGCCAGCACTTCGAATTCAGACCATGCTGAAGTGGAAGCCAAGCGGCCCAGGAGGTTATACACCAGCACCTGATACCGGTAACGGCCGGGGAAGAGCGAGCAGTCAAAGAAGGGGGCTTCCGTTACTTCCCGCACCACTTCAGCGCCGGAATCATCCAGCCATTCTACCACCACTTCGTAATAGTAGGCAGATTCCACTGCCTCCCAGGTGAGGTGCTGAATAAACCGTTCTATCAGCGTACCGGTTTTCGGAGTTTGGGCTTGGAGGGCAAAACCACGTATCAAAAGGAGCGCCATGACCAGGGCCCTTCTATTAATTATCATTGCCATATAAGGAACCAGTAACCCCCAGTTTTGGATTTGAGAGGGAGGGGATATCAATGGTAAACCGGTTTTCTCCGATGTTACCCCGCTGTTCAACCGTACCATCAATAGCAATACTGAGGGCTTCTACCTGCCAGATGAAAACCCCTGCATCAAGGATGGACAGATCCTCAATACGATAGCCGATGGTACGCATTGAATCAATACGCAGGATCGGCCTTTGTTCAGGGGCATTGTTGTCTGGTATCAGGGTAAACCTATAGGCATTGGCCCCTGGCACCGGGTCCCAGGTAAAGGTGATGCTCCGGGTCCTTTGTACCTGGGCAACGTCAATGCGGTACCTGTTTTCAGGCCGCATCCCCTGGGGTTGGGGCAGGAGAGGAATCGGAAGCACCTGGAAACGCGATGGCCGGGCCGCGCTTATATCCAGACCGTCAGGGGTTTCCGCCCGGATGGTCCAGTAATAGGTGCCTTCGGCCAGTTGGGGCAGGGTAATGGACTTACCGGGATTTGCTACCTCAAGGATGGCCTCACCCTCGAGGGGATCAGGATTCCGGGAAAGGATGAACCGGGAGCTTCCCACGGTTTCCGTAGAACTCCACCGTATGGTACCGGGCCATCTCAGCGCATCAAGACCGGTAAAGGTGTATCCTGCGCCGGGGGAATCCAGACTTACCGGGGGCACTGATACCGGAAGCACCTGGAAACTGGATGCCCGGGCCGCACTTATATCCAGCCCATCGGGGGTTTCTGCCTGGATGGTCCAGTAATAGGTACCTTCGGCCAGTTGGGGCAGGGTAATGGACCTGCCGGGATCCATCAGCTCCAGCACCGGAGTACCCTGCATGGGGTCAGGATTCCGGGAAAGGATGAACCGGGATTTGCCGACCCGTTCCGTGGAATTCCACCGTACGGTACCGGGTCGTCTCATGGCCTCAAGGCCGGGAAAGCGGTATCCAGAGGCGGGGAAATCCAGGCTTACTGCAGGAATCTCCAGGGGGAGGACCCGGAAGCTTCCGGGCTGGGCCGCGCTTATATCCAGGCCCTCGGGGGTTTCCGCCCGGATGGTCCAGTAATAGGTCCCTGGGGCCAACGCGGGCAGGGTGATGGTGGTACTGGGATTTGTCAGATCCAGCGCCGCTTCACCCTGCAGGGGATTAGCATTCTGAGCAATGATGAGCCTGGACTTTCCCACGGTTTCTATGGAACTCCACCTGAGCGTGGCGGTCCGTCTCACCATCTCAAGTCCGCTGAAGGGGTGTCCTGCTTCAGGGAAATCCAGGCTTATTGCCGAGGTCTCCACGGGAAGCACCTGGAAACTGGCAGGCTGGGCCGGACTGATATCCAGGCCATCAACCGTTTCCGCCTGGATGGTCCAGTAATAGGTCCCCTCGGTCAGTTTAGGCAGGAGTACGGACCTGCCGGGATCCGGCACATCCATGATGGTCTCACCCTGCAAGGGATTGGCATTCCGGGAAAGGATAAACCGGGACTTTCCCACGGTTTCCGTGGAACTCCACCGGAGTGTGGCGGTCCGTCTCACCATCTCAAGCCCGGTAAAGCGGTGTCCTGCTGCCGGGGATTCCAGGTTTACCGGAGACGCCCTTGCCGGAAGTACCTGAAAGGTGGCAGGCTGGGCCGCGCTTATATCCAGGCCATCCGGGGTTTCTGCCTGAATGGTCCAGTAATAAGTCCCCTCGGTCAGCTTAGGCAGCAAAATGGACCTGCCGGGATCCCTTACCTCCAGTACCGCCTCACCCTGCAAGGGGTTGGCATTCCGGGAAAGAATAAACCGGGAGCTTCCCACGGTTTCTGTAGAACTCCACCGTACCGTACCGGGCTGCCGCAGGGCATCAAGGCCGGTAAAGCGGTATCCCGATGCCGGGGAATCCAGGCTTACCGGGGATACGGATAGGGGAAGGACCCGGAAACTGGCGGGTCTGGCCGCGCTTATATCCAGGCCATCCGGGGTTTCCGCCTGGATAGTCCAATAATAGGTCCCGGGGCTTAATGCGGGCAGGGTGATGGACCTGCCAGGGTCCCTCATATCCAGCACCGCTTCACCCTGCAGGGGATCGGGGTTCTGGGAAAGGATGAACCGGGAACTTCCCACGGTTTCCGCAGAATTCCACCGTATGCTGCCGGGATACCGCAGGGCATTCAGCCCGGTAAAACTGTGTCCTGTTTGGGGGAAATCCAGACTTACCAGAGGTACTACTACGGGAAGCACCTGGAAATTCCCGGGAGCCTCGGCACTAATCGCAAACCCATCAGCCGTTTCCGCCTGGATGGTCCAGTAATAGGTCCCGGGGCTCAACTTCGGCAAAGTGATCGAGGTACTGGGATCACGCACCTCTAATACCGGTTCACCTTCCAGGGGGTTGGGATTCCGGGAAAGGATGAACCGGGATGTGCCCAGGGCTTCCTCCGCACTCCACCATACCATGCCCGGACGTCTCAGGGCATCAAGGCCGGTAACGGTGTGGCCCCGAGGCGGGTATTCCAGGTGCACAGGCCGGGGGATCCGCAACAAAAACCGCCCGGTCTCTACAGGGCCAGTCCGCCGGCTGGTACGGGGACCTTCCTGGACCAAGGCCCGGACCGTCCAAAAATAGGCCCCTTCCTTGAGGGAATTCATGGGCACGACCAGGGAAGTTACTTTGATATCCCGGTTTTCATACACCAGCCGGGATCCCCTGGTTCCGAAACCTGATGATCCTGAACCACCCTGTTCCGCGCTCCCCTCATAAAGGGACACTTCGTAGGAATCAACCCCGGGCACCGGACTCCACCGGAAGGCCAGGTCTTCGCCGGGACGGGGTATGACCCGGCCAAGGGGGGTTTCCAGTTCCGGCATGGGAAGGGTATCCGCTACAACCAGCCGTTTTGGCGGGCTTTGCAAAGCCGTTTCCCCGGTTCCTGGGACGGTAGGCGTGGAAATCCTCCAGTAGTAAGTCCCATTAGCAAGGGCCGCTCCCTGATACCCTCGCTCCCTGGTAGTAGCCGGTATTGCCGTGTCTATGAGGAGCATAGAAAAATCAGCAGCAGGGGAAAGCTGGAAACGGCTCGTAAAGGGCAGGTTGGTTGTCCAGGTAAACCGGAGACCTGGAAGATCCGCCACGGTGTAATCATCCGGTGGGAACAGGGTCTCATGGATCATATCCCCCTGGAGGGCAAGAAAAGAACGAGACTCTGAAACCGGGGAGCGATTGCCCTCGGAATCTGTATAATAGACCCGCCAAAAGTACTGCCCCGGACCAAGGGAACCGTTGCGGTTGGTATAAAAATTTTCACGGACCATCTGGGTAAGTACCGGATTTTGTCCGTTCTGATCCTCGACGATTTCTATGGTATATGAAACGGCATCAGGTTCATCTTTCCAGGAGAAAGAGATACCCCTGCCACCAGCGCTGATGTTGACGGCGCTTCCCGTTGCAGGCGCGAGGAGTTCAGGAGCGGAGTGGCTTGCGGTGTTCTGTTCAATGACAAAGGATGCCCGCTGAGAGGCTACAGGGGTCCCCACCGAACCATCGTAGAGCGGGGTTACTCGCCAGTACCAGTTCCCCTTCTCAAGCCCTGGATACACGAAGGAGGATCCCTGTACGGTGGTGCGAATCTGGGGGTCCCGCATCTCCGGATTATCCGCCACTTCCAGTAAGTACTCGGAAGCCACCTCCTGGTCCGTCCCGGTGGGAACCGACCACTGGAACCGTATTGTTAAGGGGTTTACCCGGTAGGAGTAGGCGGCTCCTGGGGCGGGGCTTACGAGGGAGGGCGGCTCGGCATTGAGAACCGTCAGTCTGCCGGTTGCGGCATTTCCTGATGTGTTTGAGGCTTCTTCCTGCGGTGTAGTTGCATAAGCGCGCCACCAGAAGGTTCCCGGAGTAAGTTCCACGGTGGCAGCAGTGGTATCATGGGCATCAAGGGTATGGATAAGCCGGGTAAAGCGCCGGTCCGCGGCTATTTCAAGGCGTACATAGTCATCTTCAGAAAAATTGATGGCCCTCCAGGAAAAACTGACCGGTATGGCGCCGGTGGAGGAGTTTAAGAACCGCTGATTGGGCGGGGGGGACAGAACCACCACCTGGGGGTTCAGTGCAGTGGTCCCGTCGGTTCCCACGGAGAGGGCCGAGCCTGCGCTGGCTTCCTGGATTCCGGTACGGGTCATGATCTCGGCATTCCCCTCCACGACCTGCACATTAAAGCCCTGGTTATCGCCCCCGGCACTAACCATACTTCCTGCAGAAAGGGTTACCGCGTTTTCCCCGGAGACAAGCACCAGGCCATCTCCTTGGGCATTCGCGTTGACGGTTCCCCCGGACAATTCAATCCGTGCGCCCTTTTCACTAAAGAAAACCTGGATCAGGGAGTTTTCCGCCAGCGCAATGGCATCTTTGTTCGTAAAGGTTATGGTCGCGTCAGAAAGGTCAGAGGTGCGGATAATGTCGCCATTATAGATCGGCGATGCCTGCTGAAGCTGGCTCCAGATGAGCCGGTCCTGAAAACGGCGCTGTGCACTGTTGTGCTTATAGGAGATGATCCCCACCGGGATTTCCGAGAGCTTGATGAGGGTACGGTTCATATCTTTCCAGAAGAGAACGATCCCCAGCACTGCCCCGGAAAGGCAGAATAATACCATCAAGATATCAAAGAGAGGATTAGTTCTGGCTCTGGTATTCCCTTTCTTCCGCATTAATTACGTTTACTCAACCGATGAGATTATATGTTTAACCGCAAAGATCGACAACCTCCAATCAGGTAGCTCAGTATTTTTTCCACCTTTCATTATCGGAATTTAACCACGAACCTCACGAACTTTTGATTACCAATTTTCGTTCAGGTGGTTAATGTGGTTCGTGGTTTAGACTTTTAACCGATTCACATAAAACCTTTGAGCACCACCTCGGTACGGCCAAAGCCCCCGAGTTCGGGCCGGGAAAAGTAGTAATCTGCCACCTGGGGCTGTCCCTTGAGGAATTCATGGACCCCCCGCTGGAGGATGCCGTCCCCCTTGCCGTGGACCACGGAAAATTCCCCAAGCCCTGATAAGACCGCCGCGTCAAGCTGGTGCCGCAGCGTTTCCAGGGCCTCTTCCATCCGCATACCCCGCAGGTTTATCTCAAGTCGGGCGGGATTATCCACAACCAGATCCGCCGTGGCAATGAGGGGCTCCACTGCCGAGGGGGGAAGAAGATACAGTTGGTCCTCAGCAAAACTCATCTTGAGGGAACCAAGCTCCACAATCCAGGCGCCTTTTTTGCCTGCCCTGATGACCGTACCCCGGCGTTTGTATTCCCCGGCCAGTACCTCTGAACCGGGACCAATGGGGCCTTTGGCCGGGGTGAATGCCGCGGCGTACACCCGGTCAAGCCGGCGCCGTTCCTCAAGGAGCGCCAGATTCTCCGCCTCCAGGCTCGACTCCTCGGCACGAACGGTCTCTTCCAAGGTATGGAGAAATTCCTTCACCTTGAGGGTCTTTTCCCTGGTGATCTCCTCTTCCCGCAGCTCCCTGACCAGATTTTCCAGGGTCTTCCGGCTCTCGGTTAAAAGCAGGCGCAGGTTCCCGGTACTCCCGGCCTTCAGGTTCGCCTCCTGTTGCCTGAGCCTCAGTTCCCGGAGGTCCGCCTGCCGCTGTGCTTCCCGGAGCCGTGCGGTTTCAAGGCGCCCCTGTTCAGTGGCAGCGTCCAGGTCCTGGTGTTTCTTTTTAAGCCCTGCGATGAGGGCGGAAACATCGGACCGTTCCTCAGCCAGGTAGGTCCGCGCCCGCTCGATGATCCCCAGGGGCAACCCGTTCCGGCCTGCGATATCCACGGCGTGACTCTCTCCAGGCAGGCCCATGACAATGCGGTAGGTAGGTGAGAGGGTCTTGCCGTCGAATTCCACCGAGGCGTTTTCCACTCCCTCACGGGTATACCCGTAGTTCTTCAGGATGCCGTGATGGGTGGTGGTGATGAGTCTGACCCGTTCCTCAATGAGGTGATCCAGGATGGCCATGGCAATGGCGCTGCCCTCCTCCGGGTCCGTGCCGGAACCCAGTTCGTCCAGGAGCACCAGGGAGCGCTCTGTGGCAATGGCAAGGATGGCGGCAATGGTGGTGATGTGGGCGGAAAAAGTTGAAAGGGACTGGCTCAGGGACTGTTCATCCCCAATGTCGGCGTACACGCCGTCAAACACCGGCAGGGCCGTTCCCTCTTCTGCAGGCAAGGCGAGGCCTGTCTGGTTCATCAGGGCAAAGAGGCCCAGGGTTTTCAAGGCCACGGTCTTGCCGCCGGTATTCGGTCCGGTGATGATCACCGTGGTGGTATCCTCATTCATGGCAAAATCAATAGGAACTGCCTGAGCGCCCAGGAGGGGATGCCGTGCCTGTTTCAGGATCAAAGACCGGGCACTGCCGGCACCCCAGGTTTCTGCAAAGCGTCCCCCGGTTTCCCAGGCATACCGGGCCTTGGCCCGTATCATTTCGAGGTATAGGATCCGTTCATGCAGAACCTCCAGGCTTTGCCTCTGGGCGGCGATACGTCCTGTGAGGTCCCGGAGGACCCGGTGTATCTCCGCGTCGAGCCGCCGCTGTTCAATGAGGATTTCGTTGTTCTTTTCCACCACCTCACCAGGTTCCACAAACAAAGTCTGCCCTGATGAAGAAACCTCATGGACGATACCCTTGATCCGCCCCCGGAAATTGGCCTTAAGCGCCAGGACCAGGCGTCCATCCCGCTGGGAAGGGACCGTGGACTGAAGCATACGCCGGGTATCTTCATTGCCGGTATACCCTGCCATCAGGTGCTCCAAATCCCTGGAGAGGTTCCGAATCCGCCGGCGTATCTCCCTGAACTCGTTCAGGTCCCGGAGCTTGCCTTCTTTATCAAGCACCTGGAAGATCTCCCGGGAAACGGCGGTACAATCCGGTACTGCCGCGACCAGGGCACCCAGCGGCTCTTCTTCAAGACCCCTGGCAAGCCAGGTTCTCAAGGTCCATGCCCGTTCCACAAAAAGCCCCAGCCCATAGGCTTCATCCAGTTCGAGTACCGCCCCCTCAACTGCCAGTTTGGGGAGAAGGAACCCTATATCCGGCAGACTTTCCCGCTTTTCCCCTTCCTGCATCCGCTCCAACACCGCGGCAACCAGGCCCTTGAGTTCCCCCACCTCCAGAGGATCAGTACGGGGCACCTCAACGGCGATACGCCGGGCAGCTTCCTCGCTCAGGGCACAGGCAGCTACTCGTGTACGGATAGCATCAAATTCCAAGAGCACGAGGGTTTTAGTACCTGCCCCTAAGATCCGGTATATTTCGCCATTATCAACCAATGCTTCTTTACCTCCCTGTGCGGTTCCGCAATGATAACTGTTTTTAACTTTATATGCCCTGGGTATGGAAAGAATTGACCGATACCTTTTCCGTCCTGGTCCATACAAAGCGGTACCGGATGAAAAACTCACTGCCCAGGACAAAGAAGATGATGATCCCCTGGAGGATCGATGAAATGGACGCGGGGATTTGCAGGGAGCTTTGCAGGAAA